>NZ_JBSFVZ010000002.1:0-461590 GCF_053592575.1 Streptomyces sp. NPDC002640
CCCACCGGCGCCCCTGCCCCCGCGGGGGGGCCACCCCCCCCCGCGGGGGCGGCGGCCGGCCCCCCCACCGCCCCCCCCGCCCCCCGCCCCCGCGGGGGGGGGGGGGGCCCCCCCCCCCCCCCGCCCCTCCCTTCGCGTAGGGCCTGCCCGAGGATCCGGAACGACGACCCGCCCGAGGAGCCGGCCCGGCGTCAGACCGCCGTGGCCCCGCCCGGCGGCACGCTCGCCCGGTGCGCGTGCCGGTGCAGGTAGGTGACGACCGTGTTGAGGACGGCGACCAGCGGGACGGCGACCACCGCGCCGCCGATCCCCGCGATCATGCCGCCGGCCGACACGGAGAGCACCACCGCCAGCGGATGCACCCGCACCGCCCGTCCGAGGATGAACGGCTGCAGGATGTGGCCCTCGATCTGCTGGACCGCGAGCACCACGACCAGCGTCATCACCGCCACGAACACGCCCTGGGTGACGAGGGCGACCAGCACCGCCAGCGCGCCGGAGACGAAGGCGCCGACCAGCGGGATGAAGGAGAACAGGAAGATGACGACGGCCAGCGGCACGGCCATCGGCACGTCCAGGAAGTAGATGCCGAGGCCGATGAAGACGGCGTCGATGAGCGCCACCACCACGGTGCCCCGCACGTAGGAGGTGAGCGTCCGCCAGGCCATCGGGCCGGCGCCCGCGACGCCGGGCCGGGCCGCCAGGGGGACCAGCTTCAGGGTCCACCGCCAGATCTTCTTGCCGTCGTGCAGCAGGAACAGCGTGCAGAAGATCATCAGCAGCAGCGTGGTCAGCGCCTCGACGACCACGGTGACGCCGGTGAGGCCGGCGGAGGTGATGGACTCGGTGTTGGAGCCGACCGCCTCGCGCAGGTTCTCGGCGATGCCGTTGATCTGGCTCTCCGTCACGTGGAGCGGGGAGTTGAGGAGCCAGCGCCGCAGGTCGTCGATGCCGCCCTGCACCTGGCGCGACAGGTTCTCGACGTTCTCCATGATCTGCCAGGTCACGAACCAGCCCAGCAGGCCCAGCACGGCGAAGCCGAGCACCGCGGTGAAGGCCGTGGCGGCGCCGCGCGGCAGTCCCTTGCGGTGCAGGCGGGCGGCGAGCGGCTGGAGCAGCGCGGTCACCAGGAGGGCTCCCGCGAAGGAGAGCACGATCAGCCGGACCGAGCTGATGACTCTCATCAGCACCCAGACCGTGCCGGCCAGCACCAGCAGCCGCCAGCCGGCCTCCGCGGCCACCCGCAGCCCCCACGGCACCACCTGGGCCGGGTCGGGCCGCACCACCACCTGCTGGACGAGGATCGGCTCGTGGTCGGAGTCGTTCCCCTCCCCGTGGCGCGCCTCGGCCCGCCGTTCCTCCCACCGCTTGCCCGCGGCGTTGAGTCCGGCGCCGAGCCGGCCCGCCCAGTCAGGAAGTCGCGCCATGGTCGTCCTCTGCCCCCGTCTCACCCCGTCACTCCGGGCGTGTCGTTCACGTACCGGACGACCGTACATGGCGGCAGCCCCTCACCGTAGGACGGTGAGGGGCTGCCACACGAACGCGGGGTGTCCCGGGGGCGAACCCCCGGTCACGGTGGTACGGACCCGGTCAGTACCAGTTGTGGACCTGCCAGAAGTCCCAGGCGCCGCAGGGGCTGCCGTAGCGGGACTCCATGTAGTTGAGGCCCCACTTGATCTGGGTTGCCGGGTTGGTCTGCCAGTCGGCGCCGGCGGACGCCATCTTGCCGGCCGGGAGGGCCTGGAAGAGACCGTAGGCGCCCGAGGACGGGTTGACGGCCTTGTAGTTCCAGTCCGACTCGTGGTCGACGATGTTGCTGAAGCACTGCCACTGGTCGGCGGCGACCATGGAACGGGCCATCGCCTGGATCTGCGCGACCGTGTAGGAGGACTGCGCGGCGAAGGTAGTGGGGGCCGCCTCGCGGGCGGCCCGGTCGGCCTTCTGCTTCTCGGCCTCGCGCTCGGCGGCGGCCTTCTTGGCCACGGCCTGCTGGGCGGCGACCTTGCGGGCCTCCGCCTCGGCGTCCTTGCGGGCCTCGTAGTCGGCGGCGATCGCCTGTGCGTCGGCCTGGGCCTCCAGGTGCGCGACCTGGACGTCGGCCTGCTGGCCGGCCGGGATGTCCGCGAGGAGCAGCGTGGTGCCCTCGGCGGCAGCCTGGGTGTCGTTGGGCTGGGCGGTGCTGCCCGTCGCGACGCCGACCACACTTCCGACAGCGGTGACCGCAGTGGCCGAAGCCACCGCGAATCCCCGGACCGAGATCCGGCTCACACGATTTCCTTCCAGCATCGCCCGCATCGGTGACCCTGGCGGACGCGTTCGTGCCCCTGGCGCTGGCCTCCCAACAACGGGTCACGGAGGCGCGGGCCCGGTGGGCAACTCCCGGTGCGGGAGAGCCACGTGTAGCTCGGGCGGCATACGGCTGCGCTATGCAGTTGGCCTTGAAACTCATGGGGGGCGGGACCGCTGGGGGTACCGATGAGCCGTATGCGGGGCCTGACAGGAGTGAGACTCTGCCGTAACCGGACACCGCAAGGCAATTCCCGGTGCCGTGTGAAAGCTCACATGGCCCACGCACAGGGGAATTTCACCGATACGGCGGACGCGCGAACGCCGCCCGGCTAGGCTCTCCTGCCTTTGCCGGACGGCGTCCGAGTTGCCGTAAGGGACGGGCTAGTTGAGGGGACCGGGCCTACCGGACAACCGGATGACAATCCGACTTTCCGCCCTCACCGGCTTCCCGGTTGCCCGATGGCCGTCACATGGCGCTCTCCTCGAGCATCTCCGTCACCAGCGCGGCGATCTGGGACCGTTCGGACCGGTTGAGGGTGACGTGGGCGAAGAGCGGGTGGCCCTTGAGCCGCTCCACCACGGCGACCACGCCGTCGTACCGCCCCACCCGCAGGTTGTCCCGCTGGGCGACGTCGTGGGTCAGTACGACCCGCGAGTTGGCGCCGATCCGGGAGAGCACGGTCAGGAGCACGTTGCGCTCCAGGGACTGCGCCTCGTCGACGATCACGAACGCGTCGTGCAGCGAGCGGCCGCGGATGTGGGTCAGCGGCAGGACCTCCAGCATCCCGCGGGAGGTGACCTCCTCGATGACCTCGCGGCTGGTGACCGCGGAGAGCGTGTCGAAGACCGCCTGCGCCCAGGGGTTCATCTTCTCGCTCTCGGACCCCGGCAGGTAGCCGAGGTCCTGGCCGCCCACCGCGTACAGGGGCCGGAACACCATGATCTTCTTGTGCTGACGCCGCTCCAGCACCGCCTCCAGGCCGGCGCAGAGCGCCAGCGCGGACTTACCGGTGCCGGCCCTGCCGCCCATCGAGACGATGCCGATGTCCGGGTCGAGCAGCAGGTCCAGGGCGACCCGCTGTTCGGCGCTGCGGCCCTTCACACCGAACGCCTCGCGGTCCCCGCGCACCAGGCGGACGTCGCCGTCGGCGGTGACCCGGCCGAGCGCCTTGCCGCGGTCCGAGCTGATCCGCAGCCCGGTGTGGACCGGCAGGTCGGTCGCCTCGGGGACGTGGACCACGCCCTCCTCGAAGAGCAGGTCCACCTGCTCCGCCGAAAGGGTGAGTTCGGACATTCCGGTCCACCCGGAGGAGTCCGTGATGGCAAGCTCGGCGCGGTACTCCTCGGCGAGGAGCCCGACCGACGACGCCTTGATCCTGAGCGGGAGGTCCTTCGAGACGACCGTGACGTCGTGCCCCTCGGCCTGGAGGTTGCGGGCGACGGCGAGGATGCGGGAGTCGTTGTCGCCCAGCCGGTAGCCGGACGGCAGCACGCTGGGGTCCGAGTGGTTGAGCTCGACCCTGAGGGTGCCGCCCAGGTCTCCGAGCGGGATGGGCGCGTCCAGCCGCCCGTGGCGCACCCGCTGGTCGTCGAGCAGGCGGAGCGCCTGCCGCGCGAAGTACCCCAGCTCGGGATGGTGCCGCTTGGCCTCCAGTTCCGTCACCACGACGACGGGGAGCACGACTTCGTGCTCGTCGAAGCGGTGGATGGCGTTGGGATCGGCCAGCAGGACGCTGGTGTCGAGAACATAGGTGCGCCGGTCGGGCTTGTGGCGCTGTGCGCTGGTCACCACGGAAGGACGTACCCCCTCGGGGAAGGTCGGGGAGCGACGACGGGTCTCGGGCCGGTCTCGGGCGCCGTTGCGCGGGCCGAGAGCCGGCCCCCCGCTTCGTCCGTGACCGCCGCTGCGGCACGCTCGGGCTGGTGCAAAGGGCCTCCCGGACGGACGGCCGCTGTGCCGCCCGCTGAGGTGTGACGCCCGGGGTTCGGGCGTCGACCTGCTGGGGTTATGCCCGTCCGCGACCCTCACCATGCCGTCGCCGCGCCTCGTCGTACGACTGCTCCTCCGCGCTCCCCGGCGGGCACATCAACTCGCTCCATTCACAGGGGCGTTGGAGAAGTCCGGCCGTCGGCGCCGCCGGTGCGCCCGGCGTGCGCGGGTCCGCACGGCGGTTGCGTGGCGGTCCCGGCACTCCCGCGGCGGCCGTCGGCCGCCGCGGTCGTCAGCCGCCGAAGCGGCGGTGGCGGGCGGCGTAGTCCCGCAGCGCGCGGAGGAAGTCGACCTTGCGGAAGGCCGGCCAGAAGACCTCGCAGAAGTAGTACTCCGAGTGGGCCGTCTGCCAGAGCATGAAGCCGGACAGCCGCTGCTCCCCGCTGGTGCGGATCACCAGGTCGGGGTCCGGCTGGTCCCCGGTGTAGAGGTGACGTCCGATCAGCTCGACGTCCAGGGTCTCGGCGACCTGGTCCAGGGTCGCGCCGCGCGCGGAGGCGTCCTGCAGCACCGACCGCACCGCGTCGACGATCTCCTGCCGTCCGCCGTAGCCGATGGCGACGTTGACGAGTATCCCCCGGTTGGCCGCGGTGGCCTCCTCGGCCTCCTTGAGCGTGCGCCGCATCCCGTCCGGCAGCAGGTCCGTGGTGCCGACGTGGTGGATGCGCCAGCGCCCGTCCGCGGCCAGCGAGGTCACCACGCCCTCGATGATGCCGAGCAGCGGGACGAGCTCCTCCTGCGGACGGTCGAAGTTGTCCGTGGAGAGCAGCCAGAGGGTGACGACCTCGACGTCGGTCTCGGCGCACCAGCCGAGGAACTCCTCGATCTTCTCCGCGCCGGCCTGGTGGCCCTCGACGGTGGTGCCGCCGGCCGCCTTCGCCCAGCGCCGGTTGCCGTCCATGATCACGCCGATGTGCTTGGGCACCTGGTCGTGGTCGAGGTGGCCCTCGACGCGGCGTGCGTAGACCCTGACAAGCAGGCGGCGAAGGTTGTCGCGCAGCTTCACGTGAATGTCAGCCCCTCCGTGCGGGATCCCCCGGGAAGCGTACCCCTGTCATGCACCGCCCCGGCCCGCCCCCTGGGGCCCGGGGCCCGCGCGCACCGGACGGCCGGGGCAAAGAAAACGGGCCGGTCCGTGGGGGGGAGACGGACCGGCCCGAGGGGGGGGAGTTCCACCATAACCCTTCGTAAGGGATGGCGCGTACATTGGCGGCAAACAACTACTCTCCGAAGTCGCGCGGCGACGCGGCGCGTAGCGCAAACCACGCATTTCACCCTCACCGCTTGTCGACAGAGGGCCGATTGTCCAGTCGTGAGGCCGACATCACATTTCATTCCAAGGATTCACCCTCCCCTCACCCGTTGATTCCCAGACCACCATCCCATCGGTCCCCACGCGTCCCACGTCCTCCGTCCGGGGGACGCCCGACACGCCGTGGCTGACGTGTCCGCCGTGTCAGAGCCGGATCCGCGCCCGGAGCGGGAGGTGGTCGCTCGCGGTGGGGGGCAGGGGCTCGACGGCGACGCCCCGGGCACCGCGGGCGAGGACCTGGTCGATGCGGGCGGCGGGGAGGGCGGCGGGCCAGGTGAAGGAGAGGCCGTGGACGGGGGCGGAGAGGCGGGAGGTCAGGGGGTCGATGCCGCGGTCGTCGAGGGTGGCGTTGAGGTCGCCGAGGAGGACGACGCGTGGGGAGCGCTCCGCGTCGAGGGCTGCGGCGAGGAGGCGGGCGCTCTCGTCGCGGCGGGCGGAGGTCAGGCCGGCGGTCGGGGAGACCCGTACGGAGGGCAGGTGGGCGACGTGGACGGCGATCTCGCCGTGCGCCGGGAGCCGCACGGTGGCGCGCAGCGCCCGCTGCCAGGACGGGTCGACGCCGGAGGGGCGGATGTCGACCGGGCGGACGTCGGTGAGGGCGTGGCGGGAGAACAGGGCGACCGTGCCGTGGGCGGCGTGGTGCGGGTGGTCCGCGGCGAGGGCCGTCCGGAGCGCGGGCAGCGCGGCCGGGGTGACCTCCTGCAGGGCGATCAGGTCGGGCCGGGGCGCGGACGTGGCGAGGGCGCGGGCGGTGGCGGCCGGATCGGGGTTCTCGTCGCTCATGTTGTGCTGGACGACGACGAGGTCCTGGCCGCTCTCCCGCCACGGGAGCAGGTGCGGGCCGAAGAGCCACGCCCAGGCCGCGGCGGGGAGCAGCACCGCGACGACAGCGGCCGCGGTGCGGCGGCGGAGCAGGACCAGGAGCAGCAGCGGCGGGACGGCCAGTCCCAGCCAGGGCAGGAAGGTCTCGAGCAGGCTGCCGAGGCGGGGACCGGCGTTGGGTACCAGCGCGTGCCCCGTGAGCAGGGCGAACACCAGCAGGGCGAGCGCGGCGGGGCCGTGTCGTCGTATCGGGATGCGGGCCATGTGGGGGCAGGACGCGCGCGGGCGCGGTGCGGTTCCACGGGGCGCGCCCGACCCGTGGAACCGCACCGCGTCGACCCGTGGTCAGTCCTTGCGGTGGTGGAGGAGGACGACGCCGTTGGAGAAGGTGCGGGATTCGACGAGGGTGAGGCCGGTGCGGAGGGAGTCCAGTTCGGGGAAGAGCCGGTGGCCCCGGCCGAGGAGCACCGGGTGGACGTAGAGGTGGAACTCGTCGATCAGCCCGTGCCGGAGGAACGACTCGGCGAGCACGGCCCCGCCGACGAAGAGCGGCCCGCCGGGCTGCTCCTTGAGGGCGCGCACCTCCTCGGGGACGACCTCGCGGACCAGGGTGGCGTTCGGGCCGACCTCGTCCAGGGTGCGCGAGTAGACGACCTTGGGGGTGGCCCGCCACAGGGCGGCGAAGTCGCGGGTGACCTCGTCGCTGTCCGGGTCCTGGTCGGCGTGCGGCCAGTAGTCCTCCATCAGCCGGTAGTTGCGGCGTCCGCAGAGGAAGCCTCCGGCGGGGGCGAGGTAGGCGTTGACCTGCCGGTGCACCTCCTCGTCGACCAGGTGCCAGGAGATGTCCTGACCCGGCGCCTCCATGTATCCGTCGAGCGACACGGACATGTTCAGGACCACGTTCCTCATGACCTCACGGGTGCCTTTCGCTCGCCGCCAGCAGTTCGGCGGTCACCGCGGCGGGATCCGGGTCCGGCTCGCCGGTGGGCCACCAGGCCCCGCCCTGTCGCAGGTATCCGTACCACCGCCCGTCGCGTCCCAGGCGCAGTTGCGGCCCTTCGGCCCCGAAGGTGAAGCGGTTGTCCTCCACGGTGAGCACCGGTTCCTCGTCCGGCGACCACGCCTCGGCCAGTGCCGTCCTGGCCCGCGCGGTCTCCCGCCGGCCCGGCGTCCAGGGGCGTTCCAGCACGTCGAGGCCCGCGGCCCCGCCGGTGCGCCACGCCTCGGTCAGCAGGTCGACGTCCAGGTCGAGGCCGCGGCGCGCCGCGCGGTCGGCCACGGCCTGCCGCAGCCGGTCCCTGGCCCGCGGGTCCGGGTGGGTGGCGGCGAGCCGGACGGTGTCCTGCCAGTCGTCCGGCGGGGGCGGCGGCTCGGCGTCCCCGGCCCCGTGCAGATGGGCCAGGAGTTCCCGCGCGCGCACCGCCGCGTCGGCGACCAGGCGGTCCAGCGGGTCGGCCTCGATGCCGGTGGCGGGCGACTCCTCCGCCCCGGCCGGGGGTGGCGGGAGCGGGGGCAGGCCCGGCAGCGGCAGCCGTTCGCGGGCGTACAGGGCGCGGCTGCCGCGGGGCGCGCGGGCGTCGGGCTCGGGCGGTCCGGCGGCGAAGGGGTCGTCGTCCTCCGCGGACTCCTCGGGCTCCCCGCCGGCTTCCCCGTCGGCGGCCTCCGCGTCGTCCCCGGACTCCGACGGCTGCGACGGCCCGGTCCGGTCCTCCGGCTCCTCCGGCTCCCCGGCGCGGTCGTCGGCGTGGGCCGTGACCTCCGTCATCGCCCGCAGCAGCAACTCCGCCTTGAGGTCGTCCACCACCGCCTCGCGGGTCCGGCCGAGCAGCAGCGGCAGCAGCCAGGGGTCCTGGTCCAGCAGCCATGCCGTCTGGACGGCGAGCCCGGTCACGTGGGGGCACGGGTGCTCCGGCGTGTCGCAGCCGCAGTGCGTCCCGAGGTCGCCGTGGCCGGGGAGCAGCGGCACGCCGGCCTCCTGAGCCGCCTCGGCGAACTCCGCGGGCAGTTCCTCCTCCAGCAGAGCCGCGGTCAACCGGGTCCGCGCCGCGGCGCGTTCGAGGAGCCGCTCCCAGGCCACGTCGTCGAGGACGGGCACGGTGAGCTCGGTCGGGTACGCGGCGGCGCCGGTGTAGCTGACGGCCCGGACGCTGCCGGGGGTGACGGTGACGGCTCCGAGGCGTCCGGTGCGGGCGAAGGCGCGGCCCCGCTTGAGCGGCTCGGGCTCCGGCCAGATCTCCTCCACGGCGGCCGACCAGGCCCGCGCCCAGACGGTGCGGCCCCGGACGGGTCCGCCGCGGCGGGCGGGGAAGGCGGGGAGGGTCCGGGGGCCGGGCGTCCCGGGCGGCGGTTCGGCCGCGTGGCTCATGTGGTGCTCCTCAGCGCGACCAGGTCGGCGAGTTCGTCGTCGGACAGCCGGGCCAGCACCTGCTCCCCGGAGCCGAGGACGGCGTCGGCGAGTTCCTTCTTGGCCTCCAGCAGGGTGGCGATGCGGTCCTCGACCGTGCCCTCCACGATCATGCGGTGCACCTGGACCGGGCGGGTCTGGCCGATGCGGTGGGCGCGGTCGGTGGCCTGCGCCTCGACGGCCGGGTTCCACCAGCGGTCGTAGTGGACGACGTGCTCGGCGCGGGTGAGGTTGAGGCCGGTGCCGGCCGCCTTGAGGGAGAGCAGGAAGACGGGGGCCTCGCCGTCCTGGAACCGCCGCACCAGCCGCTCGCGTTCGGCGACCGGTGTGCCGCCGTGGAGGAGCAGGGCGGGGATCCCGCGCGCGGTGAGGTGGCGTTCCAGGAGCCGGGCCATGGTGACGTACTGGGTGAAGACCAGGGCCGCGCCGTCCTCGGCGATGATCGTGCCGAGCAGTTCGTCCAGCAGCTCCAGCTTGCCGGACCTGCCCGCCAGCCGGGCCTCGTCCGGGTCCTCCTTGAGGAACTGCGCGGGATGGTTGCAGATCTGCTTGAGCGAGGTGAGCAGCCGCAGCACCATTCCGGCGCGGGCGAACGCCCCCTCGCCGCGCACGGGTTCGCCCGCGGCGCGGATCCGGGCCATGGCCCGGTCGACCTGGGCGCGGTAGAGCGCGGCCTGCTCGGCGGTGAGCGGAACGGGGCGGTCGGTCTCGGTCTTGGGCGGCAGCTCGGGGGCGATGCCGGGGTCGCTCTTGCGGCGCCGCAGGAGGAACGGGCTGACCAGCGCCGCCAGTTGCTCGGCGGCGGGCAGCTCGCCCGCGCCCGCGCCGGCCGGCGGGGCGGTTCCGGCGCGTTCGGCGTCGATGCGGGCGATCCAGCGGCGGCGGAAGCGGGCGTGGCCGCCCAGCAGGCCCGGGGTGGTCCAGTCGAGGATCGACCAGAGTTCGGAGAGGTTGTTCTCCACCGGGGTGCCGGTGAGGGCGATCCGGACGGCGTCCCGGCCGATGCGGCGCAGCGCCTTCGCCGTGGAGGAGTACGCGTTCTTGACGTGCTGGGCCTCGTCGGCGACGACCAGGTCCCAGCGCACCTCGGCCAGGCGGGGCGCGTCCAGGCGCATGGTGCCGTAGGTGGTGAGGACGAAACCGTCCTCGACGCCCTCCAGGGTGCGGCCGGGGCCGTGGTGGCGGTGGACCGGGACGCCCGGGGCGAAACGCTTCACCTCCCGCTCCCAGTTGCCGAGCAGGGAGGCCGGGCAGACCACCAGGGTGGGTCCGCCGGTCGCCTCG
This sequence comes from Streptomyces sp. NPDC002640, assembly GCF_053592575.1. NCBI lineage: Bacteria > Bacillati > Actinomycetota > Actinomycetes > Kitasatosporales > Streptomycetaceae > Streptomyces > Streptomyces sp. NPDC002640. Next base: position 10,102 of record NZ_JBSFVZ010000002.1, read on the forward strand.
CCGCGCTCGCGGCGCAGCAGGTGGAGGGCGATGAGCTGCACGGTCTTGCCGAGGCCCATGTCGTCGGCGAGGCAGCCGCCGAGCCCGAGCGAGGTGAGCCGGTGCAGCCAGGTCAGGCCGCGGAGCTGGTAGTCGCGCAGGGTGGTGCTGAGCGCGGCCGGGGGCTCGAGGAGGTCGGTGTCGTCGCCCCGGCCGGGCGCGGTGAGGCGGCGGGCGATCTCCACCAGCCGGTCGTCGGGCAGCACCGGCACCTCGGCGCCGTGCACCTCGGTCCCGCCGGTGAGGGCGGCGGCCAGCGCCTCGACGGCGGTCAGGGGCCGCAGCCCGCCCCGGTCGCGGACGGTGCGGGCGGGGGCGTCGCCGATCAGCACCCATCGGCCGCGCAGCCGGACGGCGGAGCCCCCCGCCTCCACCACGGCGGTGACCTCGGCGGCCTCCTCCTCGGTGAGCGGGTCGTCGTCCAGGCAGAGCTGCCAGCTCAGGTGGACGGGGCCGCCCTCCCGTTCCTCCCCGTCCCCGCCCGGGCGGCCGAAGAAGGGCCGCGCGTCCCCGGCGCCGCCCGGCACGGGGCCGGCCACCGCGCGCGCGGTGAGGGCACCGGCCTCCGCGCCCGCCGGGCGGACGACCTCGACGCCGTGCGCCGCCAGCCGGTCGCCGACCGGGCCCAGCAGGTCGCGCAGTTCGCGGGGGGTGAGGTCGAGGGCGCGGGGCACCGGCAGCAGGCGCTCCAGCGGCGGCCACACGTCGGCGGCGCGGCGCAGGGCGCGGACCATGTCCGTCTGCGCGGCCGGTCCCAGCGCGTGGTCGGCGCCGGCGAACAGCGCGTCGGCGTCCATGGCGACGGTGGGGTCGGCGAGGCTGTGGGCGCGCGGCACCAGTCGGGTGGCGGGGGCGTCGAGGGGCGCGTCCCCCGGCCCGGGCTGCTCGACGATCTCGATCCGCAGCGAGACCCGGACCCCGGAGTCGACGCCGGAGGAGATCTCGTCGGCCCAGGCCCGCAGTTGCGGCACGTACTGCGGCTCGACGGCGGCGAAGGCGGCACGGCCGGTCGCGGTCCGGGCGGCGGGCGTGCGGGGCAGGGTGTCGGCGACGGCGTCCAGGAAGCCGCGCACCAGGGCGGTCACGTCCGCGTCGGGTCCGGCGACGGCCTCCGGCGGGACGGCGCGCACCAGTTCCCGCAGCCGCTCCACGTCCTCCGCGTCGAACGGGCCGGCCCGCCAGGTGTCGTACCCGCCCGGCGACACGCCGGGCAGCGCCCGCTCCCTGGCGAGGAGGTGCAGGGCGAGGGCGAGGGCTGCGCCCCAGAAGGCGGTGGCGGGGTGCGGGGCGTCCGCCGCCGCTCCGTCGGGGCTGCCGGCCGGGGGTGTGCCCGGGGGGCCGGCCGAGGGTCCGCCGGGGGGCGTGGCCGGGAGTGCGGCCGGGGGTCCGCCGGGGAGCGTGCCCGGGAGTCCGGCCGGGGGCGTGCCCGGGAGTGCGGCCGGGAGTTCGGCCGGGGGCGTGCCGTCGTCCGGTCTGCCGCCGCCGGGTGTGCGGGCGGGCGGGTGGGTGGTCGTGCGGGCGGCTGTCCGGGTGCCCGCGCCGGCGGCCGGGGTTCGGGCGGCGGACGGGGCATGGGCGGCCGACGCGGCATGGGCGGCGGACGGGCCGGTGGTGGCCTCGCGCCGGGCGAGGGCGAGCACGGGGATCGCCTCGCCCACGGTGAGCCGCAGGACGGGGACGGAGCGCAGGACCGGGGCCGCCGTGCCGTCCCGCACGACCAGCCGGGCCCAGCCGCGCTCCCCCGCCGGGACCTTCGGCGGCGGCGAGCCGTCGGGGCGGCGGAAGACGACGTGCCCGGTGCGGGCCGGGTCCCCCGGTTCGAAGACCGCGGCACACCGCGCCAGCTCCGCCGCCAGGCCCCGCGTCAACCACACCATGCGCACAGTCTCCCTCAGGGTGAAGGGCGCGCCCGGCGCGTCGGCGTCGGCGGGCCTGCCGGATGCTCCGCCGGTGGGGGACGGCCGGGTTCCGCGGGGCAGGGGAGGACGTCGAGCGGGCGGGCTCATGTCACCGTCCCCCTCGTCATGCGCACGACCTTAATGACGGCTGCCGCGGTCGGGGCGGGTTTTCCCGGACCGACGCGGCCGGGCCCCTCCGCGGGAGCGGGGGCCCGGCCGTGGGTCGTGCCGGTTCAGCGGGCGAAGTGGCCGCGGCAGTGCCGGTCCAGCCAGTCCGTCCAGCCGGGGGCGAGGACCTCGGCGGGGGTGAAGACATGGGTCTCCACCGCGCCGGTGACGACCTCGACGGTGTCCGGCCCCGGGGTGATCACGGCGACCTCCAGCTGGGCCTCCGCGCCGCTCCCCCAGTTGTAGGCCGGCGGGAACCAGTGCTCGTTCTCCTGCCAGAACGGCAGCGTCTGGGTCTTCTGGTTGCCCAGCATCCCGGCCTTCACCTCCGCCTCCTCCATCCGGAAGCCGAGCTCGGCGAAGGCCTGCAGCACGGCGTCCTGCGCCGGCAGGGCGTGCACCTCCACCTCGTCGAAGTCACCGCGGTCCACGGCGCTGTCGAGCTCCAGGCGGGTGCGGACCGCGCAGCGCGGGCCCTTGACGCGCAGGCCGCGGGAGTGGGTGAACGGCATCTCCCACGGCAGGCGGAACGTTCCGTCGAGCCGGCGCACCTCACCGGCCTCGAGGGTGTACGGGCCGGCGAGGACGTTCTCCAGCAGGACGTGCGGGTTGGTCCAGCCGGTCTCCGTCTCCTCCTTGTCCTCGAGACGGATGATCAGCTCGACGGCCAGCCGTTCGAGCTCCACGTCCGCGCCACCGCCGTGCAGCGTGACCGTGTACGGCAGTTCCTCGCCCGGGCGGACCCGGTCGCCGCCGAGCACGGTCTCGACCTTGGGCGCGTTGGCGCCCAGCGTCCGCAGGAACGTGCGCAATGCCATGGTGCTGTCTCCCCTCCCGGCGCCCCCCTTCGGTCCGCCGCGGGGCGACCTTAACGAGGCCCGCCGGTCCCCGTGACGGGCGGGAGAGGGCCTGTGGCGATCCTGCGACGATCTTCGGACGCGGCCGTCGCAGCCGCACCGCGACGCGGACAATTCCCGCCTGCGCGGCGGTCGTTCCCCGCCGCGACGCGGGCGGTCCTCGCCGCGACGCGGGTGGCCCTCGCCGCGACGCGGGCGGTCCTCACCACGACGCGGGCGGCCCTCGCCGCGACACGGGTGGCCCTCGCCGCGACACGGGTGGCCCCCGGCCCGACGCGCGGGGCCGGCGGCGCGACGGGAGCGGCCGGCGGCGCGGGGCGGTGTCGTCGGGCCGTCAGCGCGGGGAGACCACGTTGGTGTTCGGGGCCGTGCCGCCCGGCCGCTGGTGCACCAGCGCGTCGCGGATCTCCTGCAGCACCTCCAGCTCGGTGACGGTCACCGGCTCCTCCGCCAGCGCATGCTGCGCCTCCTTGGCCTTGCGCCGCGCCGCCTGACGGGCCAGCACGCGGGACATCGGCAGGACCATCAGGAAGTACACGACCGCGGCGGTGATCAGGAAGGTCAGGGTGGCGCTGAGCACCAGGCCCCACATGATCTCGACGCCCTGCCCCTCCTTGGTGCAGTCGCCCTTGATGCAGCTGCTGTACCGCGCCAGGTCCATGCTGCCGAAGGCGCCCACCAGCGGATTGATGACGCCTTCGACGATCTTGTTCACGATGTTGGTGAACGCCGCGCCGATCACGACCGCGACGGCCATGTCGATGACGTTGCCCCGCATCAGGAAGGCCTTGAAGCCCTCCAGCACACTGACCTTCTCCTCGCTCACCCGAGGCCCCTTCCGTACCGAGAAGCGCCGACACGCGTGCCGCCGTCGAGAACACAACGATCCAGAACCCTAGGCGGCGGGCATCGGTTCACGACAATCCGGTGCGCTCGGCACCGTCCGGGCGGAGCCCTGGCGCGCAGCCGGCGTCCTGCCGGGTGGCCGTGGCCGGGAAGGCGGGTCGCGTCGTGGAGGGGAGGGAGGGGGAGGGTCGTCGGGGCCGGGCGCGGGAGGGGACGTCGCCGTCGTGCGGCCCGTGGGCCGCACACGCCCCGTTCGGCGCACCCGGCCGCGACGTTCTCCCCTGATTGCCCGGACCCGCCGGTTCATGCGCCGAAACGGAAGAAAATCTCTCGGTTCGGACGAAGCCCCAGGCTGTCACCCGTTCGGCCGACAGCTGGAACTCACGCATTTTCACGCTCGTTCCCGGAACAAGCGTCGAACTCCTGTGGACGGCAGGGTGCCGGACAGGGGCTCTGCGAGAGGTGCGGGGCCGGAAGGCTCCGCCTGCGTGGAGGGAGTACCGACCGTGACGGACCTCAGCGACCATCCACTCGCCCACCGATCCGTACTGACCGTTCCCGATGCCGACACCCTTTTCCAGGACGTGCGCCGGACCAGCGCCCGATGGCTGGAGAGCAGGTTCGGCGCCGCTCCCCTGGAACCGGGGTGGCACCGCCTGGACGCGACGACGGTGCTGACCAACCACACGGCCTGCCTCCCCGACGGCACCGAACGCGCGATACGCCTGCAGCTGCGCGAGGAGCGGGACGAGGCGGTGTGGCGCACCACCATCACGGCCCTGGCCTCGGAGGACGTGGCCGCGGTGTCGGTGGGCCTCGAGGTGTTCCCCGACCGGCTCGGCGCCGCGGGCGCGTACCGCGGTCCCGGCCGCCCCGAGCTGGTCCGGGACCTGGTGGCGGCGCTGCGGCCCGAGGACGGTTCGGCCCGGCTGACGCCGGACGCCCAGTGCGTGGAGGCCGGCGGGGTGGAGACGCTGATGGACGTGCTGTGCGACCCGGAGCGCAGGCTGCCGGTCGTGGTGGCGGCGCAGCCGGTCCGGCCCGCGGCCGAGGGCGTCTGGTCCCAGCGGCTGGAGCGGATCGTGCGGCAGGCCGCGGGGGCGGCCTCCCTGTACCGGCTGGCCGACCTGGAGGCGGTGGACGCCTTCCGGGAGGCGATAGGCGAGGACCACGGGGTGGCGCCGGGCGCGGTGCGGACCTACCTCACGGACGTGGACCCGGCCTGGGGCAGGGACGCGTCACGGCACCGCTTCCTGAGCGCGGCGCGGATGTGCGACGCCGAGGACCGCGCCTGGTTCGGCATGGTGCGGGCCGTGCAGCGGCTGTCCACCGAGGCGCCGGTGCCCCGGCCGTTGCGGACGGTGCTGTTCCCGCACGAGACGGCGCCGCGCCACCGCGCCGGCGCGGACCGGGACTCCGCCGCCCCGCCCCTCCTCCTCCCGTCCGGCCCCGACGAGGCGTCGCGCCTGCGCCGGGAGAACGAGGAGCTGCGGGCCGAGCTCGACCGGGTCCGCGAGGACCTGCGCCGGGCCCGGGAGGACGCTGAGCTGTCGGCGCGCGCCACGGCGTCGCTGGAGGACCGGTACGCCGAGGCCGTCACCCGGGCCGAGGAGGACATGGAGACGGCCCTGCGGGCGATGGACGGCGAGGAGGCCGCCCGGTCCGAGCTGTACGTCCTGCGCGAGCGGCTCTGCGAGGAGGGCCGCTACGAGGAGACGGTCGTCAAGGACCCGGCCGGCGCCCCCGAGTCCTTCCGCACGGTGTGGGAGCGCCTGGACACCCTCGACGGCGTCCTGGTCACGGCCGACCTCCAGCGCGCGCTGGAGCTCGACGACGCCCAGCGCGGCCACATCTGGGCCGCCAAGGCGTGGAAGGGCCTGAGGGCGCTGAACTCCTACGCCCGGGCGGCCAAGGACGGCTTCAAGGGCGGCTTCTACCAGTACTGCTCCTCCCCGCAGTCGGGCGGCGAGTGGCCGCGCAAGCAGGTCGCCCTGGTGGAGTCGGAGACGACCATGAACCGCTGGGGCGAGGAACGGATCTTCCCGGTGCCGGAGGCGGTGGACGCGTCGGGCACGGCGGAGATGCAGTCCCACCTGAAGATCGACAGCAAGGGGAGCACCTCGCCCCGGGTCTACTTCCTCGACGACACCAAGGGCATCACCGGCCGGGTGATCGTCGGCTACATAGGCGCCCACCTGACCAACACGCGCACCAACTGACACTCCGCGTGAGGCCCGGGCCCGCGCCTCACGCGGAGTGAGCCTGATCACCCGGAAGCAGGGCAGACGGACAGCACGGGCGGGCGGCGGCCATGGCTCGGGGACGCAAGGGCCGCCGCCCCCCGTTCGAGACGACGGAGACAACCGAACAAGGAGTCAGCCCATGCTCGCGATAGCCGGTGCCGTGCTGTTCGTCATCGCCTTCCTGATCAACGTCACCGAACTGGACACCAACGCCGTGTTCAGCTCCGGCAACCTCACCCTCCTGGGCCTCGCGGCCGTCGCCCTGCACCTCGCCGGCCTGGGCGGCCGCCGCACGCGCCACTGAGCTCCCGGGCCGCCGGCTCCGGGCTGCCGGCGGCCCGCCCCGCACCACCGGCGCCGTACGCCCCTGGCGCCGCACGACCGGCGCCGTGGACGCGGCGCCGCACGTCCGGCCCCCGTAATGGACCGGACGCCATGCGGACAATCTGAGAAACTTCTGCACGGACGACCGATACCTGCCGGCGACGTTCGTCCCGCACCCGGGCGTCGGCCGGCGCCCCGCCCACCCCGCCCGCCCGTCCCGGCGTGACACCTGTCACCCGGAGGCGGGCGGAGGAATGCCCCCGCCCCCCGCGCGGGTTGCATGCGCGGGATCACGGCACACGGTCGCCCAGTCACCAGCAGCAGCCCGGAGGTTTCATGGACACCGCGTCCGCCCGCCCGAACACACCGTCGCCCGAGGTCAACGGCGAACACGCCCCACCGGTGACGACGGATCCACCGGGCGCGCCCGCCGCGCCCGTGGCCCCCGCGGACGGCAAGCTGGCCCGCAACCACTTCACGGTGATCGCGCTGCTGCTCGTCGCGGCGTTCGTGGTGATCCTCAACGAGACCACCATGGGCGTGGCGCTGCCGCCGATCATGGACCACTTCGGCGTCTCGGCCGGCGTCGGCCAGTGGCTGACCACCATCTTCATGCTGATGATGGCCGTGGTCATCCCGATGACCGGCTTCCTGCTGCAGCGCCTCGGCACCCGCGGCTCGTTCCTCATAGCCATGGGCCTCTTCACGGCGGGCACCGCGCTGGCCGCCCTGGCGCCGACCTTCGGCGTCCTGGTCGTCGCCCGCGCCGTCCAGGCCAGCGGCACGGCCGTGATGATGCCGCTGCTGATGACCACCGTGATGAACCTGGTCCCGCCCGCCCGGCGCGGACGCTTCATGGGCAACGTCTCGCTGGTGATCGCCGCCGCCCCCGCCCTGGGCCCGACCATGTCCGGTGCGCTCGTCGGCCCCCTCGGCTGGCGTGGTGTCTTCGGGGTGATGCTGCCCATCTCGGTGGCCACGCTGGTCCTGGGCGCGGTGATGGTCAAGGACGTCTCCGAGCGCAAGCGGCAGAAGCTGGACCTGCCCTCGCTCCCGCTGAGCGCCCTCGGCTTCGGCGGCCTGGTCTACGGCCTCTCCGCCATGGGTGAGGGCGGCGGTGCCCCCGTCCACCCGGCGATCCCGGTCGTCGGCGGCCTCGCGGTGCTGGCCGTCTTCGCCTTCCGCCAGGTCCGCCTGCAGCGCACGGACGACGCCCTGATGGACATGCGCGCCTTCCGCGCCCCCGGCTTCTCCAAGTCCCTGGCCGCCATGTCCGTGGCCGCCCTCGGCATGTTCGGCGCGCTGATCCTGCTGCCGCTGGTCCTGCAGGAGGCCATGCACCTCGACCCCCTGTCCACCGGCCTGATCGTCCTTCCCGGCGCGATCCTGATGGGCCTGCTCGGCCCGGTGGTGGGCGGCTGGTACGACCGCGTCGGCCCGCGCCCGCTGGTCGTCCCCGGTTCGGTCCTGACCGTCCTGTCCATGCTCGGCCTGTCCACCGTGCAGCCGGACAGCACCTGGCTCCTGGTCCTCTTCTCCCACGTCGCGCTGTGCCTCGGCCTGTCGATGATGTTCACCCCCCTCTTCACCACCGCCCTGGCCGGCCTCACCCCGGCGCTGTACTCCCACGGCTCGGCGGCCCTGAACACCGTCCAGCAGGTCGCGGGCGCGGCCGGCACCGCCCTGTTCGTGGCCCTCTTCTCGGCCCGCTCCGAGTCGCTGGCCGACGAGGGCGTCACGGGCGCCGCGGCCCTCACCGGCGGCGCGCAGCTCTCCTTCCTGGTGGGCGCCGGCGTCCTCGTCACCGCCCTCCTCATCGGCCTCACCCTGCGCCGGCCCGCCCCCGTGGGCGGCGACGTGAAGGGCGCGATGCCCACCGGTCACTGACCGCCTCCGCGGCCGGCTGCTCGAGCCGCTCCGCCTGCCCGGTCGTTCCGGGAGGCGGAGCGGCTCTTTCCTGCCGTTTCCGTCCACGTCCCCGCCCTCACGTGTTACGTCTGGATCAGTACGCGAGTGAGGGGGCGGGCATGGTCGCGGAAGCAGCAGCGCTGCGGTTGGGAAGCACGGTGGCGACAGCCGCGGCACGGCTGTGGCTGGGCGGCATGCGACGGCAGCAGGAACAGCGCCTCTCCATGGACGAACTGGTGCGCACCAGGGTCGGCGGGCTCCGCCTCCAGCGCGAGATCCGCAACCAGTTCGAGCAGATCACCGACGCCGTCTTCGACCGCCTCGAGCCCTACCTCGACCACGAGTTCCGCCGCCTGGAGGAGAACTCCCGCGAGTCCGTCGTCGACGCCGTCTGCGACACCCTCGCCGCGGCCGACCTGTCCGACGACGCCATCCTCGCCGCCGACGCGAAACCGGCCGAGCTCACCCGCCGCATCACCTCCGCCGCCAAGCCACCCGTCGGCCTGAACGAGCCGGAGTCCCGCCTCTACACGGTCCTCTTCGCCGAGTGCGTCGAGTACTACCTCCACATCGTCCGCACCCTGCCCGTCTTCGAGGAGCGCGCCGCCGCCGAACTGCTGGAGCGGACCACCACCCTCGGCCGCGAGGTCGCCCAGCTGCTGCGCCGGCTCCCCGATCGCTCCCTGCTCGCACCCGAGGGAACCGACCAGGACACAGCGTTCCGCCGCCGCTACCTGGAACTGGTGAGCTCGCAGCTCGACGAGATCGAACTCTTCCGTAGCTCCCCCGGCCGGACCGAAGCCTCCCGCGTCCGCTTGTCCGTCGCCTACGTCAGCCTCCGCGCCAGCGGCGACGACGGCCGCCGCGGCGGCCGCTCCCTGCCCCTGCTCCGGCCCGACATGAGCCAGTGGGACCCGGGCGGCGAGAGCTCCGGTTCCGGCGCGGGCATGCGCATGGAAACCGCGCTGGGCGGCACGACCCGCGTCCTGCTCCGCGGCGAGGCCGGTTGCGGCAAGACGACACTGCTGCGTTGGCTGGCCGTCACCGCCGCCCGCGGCGCGTTCACCGGCGACCTGGCCGCCTGGAACGGCCTGACCCCCGTCTTCGTCAAACTCCGCGAATACAGCGGGCGGCCGCTGCCTCGCCCGGAGGAGATGCTGGACAGCGTCGCCGCGCCCCTCGCCGGGATCATGCCGCGGGGCTGGGTGGAACGGCAGCTCGACGACGGCGCCGCCCTCCTCCTCATCGACGGCGTCGACGAACTCCTCGACCGCGAGCGCCGCCGCGTCCGCGACTGGCTGCGCACGCTGCTCGCGGCCTACGACAAGGTCCACGTGGTGGTCACCTCACGCCCCGCGGCGGCCGCCGCGGACTGGCTCGCCGACGAGGACTTCACCCACCTCCAGGTCGATCGCATGACCCCGCCCGACCTGGCCACCTTCGTCCGCCAATGGCACCAGGCGATCCGCGAACTGGGCGGAGCGCTCCCGTGCCCGGTCGAGGAACTCCCCCAGTACGAGCACTCCCTCCTCACCAGCCTGATGGACCGCCCGCACCTGCAGCACCTGGCCGGCACACCGCTCCTCGCAGCGATGCTGTGCTCCATGCACCTCAACCACGGTCGCCAGCTCCCGCGCGACCGCATGGAGCTCTACCGCAACGCCCTCCACACCCTGGTCCACGACCGCGACGCCGAACGCAACGTCCCCAGCGCCGTCGACGGCAAACTCAGCCTCGGCGACAAGCTGATCCTGCTCCGCGACCTCGCGTGGCGCCTCTCCGACAACAACCGCACGGAGATCGACGTCACCCGCGCCGCGAGGTACGTCGACGCGCGGCTGCGCGCCATGCGCCACCTCGACCCGATGGACGGCGCGCAGGTCCTGGAACAACTCCGTGACCGCTCGGGCCTCCTGCGCGCCCCCGCCGTCGACCGCATCGACTTCGTCCACCGCACCTTCCAGGAGTACCTGGCGGCGGAGGAGGTCGCCGAGGAGGACCGCATCGGCAACCTCGTCGGCCGCGCCCACCTCGACGTATGGCGCGAGACAATCGTCATGGCCGCCGGCCACGCCAACCGCGGCCAGCGCGAGGAGCTGATCAACGGCATCCTCGACCGCGCGGAGGCGGAGCCCCGCCACGCCCGGGCCCTGCGGCTGCTCGCCGCCGCCTGCCAGGAGACGATGCCGACGGTGCCGGAGGCTCTGGCGGAACGTCTGGAGAACGCGGTGGGGCTCCTTCTGCCCGCACGGCGCGAGACCGACCCCCCTGCCCTGGCCGCGGTGGGCACCAGCCTGCTGCGGCTGATGCCGACCTCGCTGGAGGGCATGACCGAGAGGGCGGCCGCGCAGACGGTGCGCACGGTGGCACTGATCGGCGGCGGCACCGCGCTGCGGCTGCTCAGCGCCTACACCGCGGACGGCCGCGGAGGGGTGATCGCGGAACTCGTCGACGCCTGGCACTACTTCGACGCCGAGGCGTATGCGGAGCAGGTGCTGGCCCATCTGCCTCTGGACCGGCTCAGGGTGACCATGGCCTACCCCACCCAGTGGGCCGGGGCACGCGGTCTGTCTACCGTGCTCCGCAACATCTCCTTCGGCTTCCGCCTCGACGAGATCCCCGACCTCAGCGGTTTCACACGGCTGCGCCGCCTGGACTTCACCGGCTTCCGCGGGGACGTCGATCTCACGCCCCTGCGGGCCACCCCCGGGCTCGAACGGCTGGGTTTCTGGTCGGCGGTGAACGTCACAGCGGTGAGCATGCTCGACCGGTTGCCCCACCTGGACAGCATGGTGCTGCCTGCGGCGACCCTGGCTCCCCTCTCGGAGCTCTCCGTGCCCCGGCGCCTGAGCGATCTCTCCGTGCACAACATCGAGCCGGACGCGGACCTTTCGCTCCTGTCGTCGTACGAGCGGCTCCGGTGGCTGACCCTGGAGTCCTCGCATGCCCCTGGGCGTCTGCCGCTGGATCCCGGCACGCTGCGGAGCCTGCGCGAGCTCGAGCGCCTCGACCTGGTGGATGCGGACCTGTCCGACTGGCCGCAGCGGACGACCCTGCCGCCGAACCTGACGAGACTGACGCTGCTGGGGTGCATCACCCCGCCGGCCGGCCTCACCACGCTCGCCCCGGAGGGGGTCGAGGTGGTGTCCTTCTGACTCCGACGGCTGTGCCCGCCGCGACGGGCCGAGCCGTGCCGGGCCGGGCACGGGCGCACGCACGGTCCTCAGCCCGTCGCCGCCGCGGGGGTGGAGGCGGACAGGTCGGGGTCGGGGGCCTTCTGGAAGGTGATCTCCACGCGGCGGTTCTTGCGGCGGCCCTCCTCGGTGGAGTTGTCGGCGATGGGGTAGTCCTCGCTGTACCCGCGGACCTCGTAGGAGACGTCCCCGCCCAGGCTGGCGGCGAGTTCGCGCTGCACCTGGTTGGCCCGGTCCTTGGACAGCTTCTCGCCGTGCGCGTAGCTGCCGAGGTTGTCGGTGAAGCCGAAGACGCGGACGGTGGTGGCCTGCTGGCCCTTGATCTCCTCCGCGATCGCGGCGATGCGGGACTTCGCCTCCGGGTTCAGGCGGGAGCTGTTCTTGGGGAACAGGACCTCAGCCTGAAGGGCGAGGGTGACGGTCGCGGGGGTGTCCTCGCGGCGTTCCTCGCCGCCGAGGTCCTCGACGACGGACTTGATGTCCAGCACTTTCGCGGGGGCGAGCTGGGCGCCCGGCTCCAGCCGCAGGCCGGAGGCCCCGCCGTCCACCTCCGGCGGCGCGGCGGAGCTCACGGACCCGGGGGGTTCGCTCGGCCCGCCGTTGTCGGCGTGCGCGGGGGCGCCGGCGAGGGTGACGAAGACGGCAAGGGTGGTGAGGGCGGTGGGAGTGGGGCGAGGGGTGGGCGGCATGGCTACTCCCCCGTTGACAGTGCGACGGTGGCGGGCGGCATCGAGCCGACCTGGAACTTGACCTCGGTGGTGTCCTCGGGCGGTGCGGGGAACTGGGCGTACCAGTCGGCGGCCTTACCCGCGTCCACACCTGCGCCGGTGAAGCGGGTGCAGAGGCACTTCCCCTCGGTGTCCCGCAGCACGAGGTACTTCTTCTTGCTCTTGTCGTCCACCAGGCTCGCGCCGGCCAGGGAGGCTCCGTTGGAGCTCAGTTCGTTCTCGTCACTCTTCCACTCGGCGGCGGTCCAGAACTCGCCCCCGCTGTTCGTCACCGTGCCGCTGACAGTCAGGAAGCCACCCTCCTCACGGACAGCTGAGGTGATTGCGAGGGTGATGTCACCGTTCTTGACCTCCGCCAGAGCGGACTGTGGGGTCGATTCCTCTCCCTTCTGCCCCTCCGCCTCACTGCCCTGCGCCGTCCTCGATGAAGAAGGCTTCGCATTGCCCTTGTCGGAACCGTCACCACTGCACGCGCCAGTTGCAAAGAGCACGGCTCCCATCACCGCTGCCGAGCACGCAGCTCGCCACCCTTGGGTTCGTCGCATGGTCATCCGCACGCCTCCCTCTCCTATTCGGCCAGGTTCACCGAGAACAGCACGGACGCGTCCGGAAGATCGTCCGGTTCGAAGTTCTCTGGGTCGATGTCCACGATCTCCCCGTCGCAGTCAAGCTCCACGGGTTCGTCGGGCTCAGTATCACCGTCGAGTTCACACCGAGGCTGTAGCACGGCAACGGCGTCAGCCTTGGCATACATGCCTTCGGTACCCGGAATGACGGTCTCACCGACGGAATCGTTCCGCTGGACCTGTACTCGGAATCCCGGATAGCCGCTCACCACTGTCAACTGGGGACCCGCCACAAGGCTGGCGCCGTTCGCCGATGCGAGTCGCTCGGCTGCGCCGCCGAAAGGCCCGGGGGCCGTGGGGTCCGTGAGCCAGTCCTGCCAGTCCTCGCCTTCGGCGATGGCCTGCGAGAGTTGCTCCACGATCTGGTCCCGGGCTTCCCCCGCGGCAGCGAGAGCTGCGGCATCTGCGGCCGTCTGAGCCGTGTTCCTGGTCGCAGCGGCCTGGGCGAAGGCGAAGAATGCCAACCCTGCGAACAGAAGAATGCCGGTCAGCCAGATGTATATGGGCAGGCTTCCGCCTTGGTCATCGGCAAGCCGAGGAATCAGCCCCCGACAACGTCGCTCACGGCGTTGCGGATCGCGCCGGAGATCATGCCGTCCAGCCCGAGTTGGTCGATGAGGACGAAGATGCCCGCGACGATGATCAACAGTCCCGCGTACTCCACGAAGCTCGCCCCCCGGTCCCCCCGTAGGCGGGTGAACGTGGTCCTGGTCCAGGTGTGGAGTCGGGTCATGGTGGGCCTCCCGTTGGGTGGGTGGGGTGGGGGTGCTGGTCGGCGGGGGCGGGGGCGTGGTCATTCGCCCCCCAGGATGGAACCGATACCCGTGGCCGTGCCGAGGAACATGCCCGTGGCGATGAGGATCAGCGTCGCGGGAAGCATGAACAGCAGGGTCACGAGCGTGGCCTTGGGGATCGTCTTGGCGGCGCGCCGCCGGGCGTTCTGGGCGTCGGTGCGCCGCATGTCGGTGGCGATCTGGATGAGCGTCTCCGCGATCGGCGACCCGAGCTCCTCCCCCTGCTGCAGCGCGGACACGAACTGGGCGACCTGTTCGCTGTCGTTGCGGCGCCGCAGCTCGTCGAAGGCCTGGCGGCGGGGGACGCCCATGTCCATCTGCCGCAGTGTGATGCGGAGTTCGTCGGCCCACGGCCCCTCGTACCGTTCGGCGACGCGGTCCAGGGCCTGGCGGAAGGCGAGCCCCGCGGAGACGACCACGGCGAGGACGTCGAGGAAGTCCGGCAACGTGCGGTCGATGACCTCGCGGCGTTCGCGGACCGCCTGCCAGATCTGCGCGTCGGCGGCGAGGAGGCCGAAGGCCAGCGACACCAGGGCCATGGGCCAGGACCGCGCGCTCGCGAAGACGAGGAACATGAACGCGCCGAAGAGCCCGTAGACGGCGCGCCGCGCGGCGTAGCGCTGCAGCGTCAGTCCTCCGGGGTTGCCGGCCATGTCGATGCGGCGGCGTTTGGCGTCGGCGCGGCGCGGGCCCATGAGCCGCAGGACGGTGGGGGCGAAGCGCATGCCGAGGCGGTCGACGGCGGAGTCGCGGCGCCCGACGCGGGTGGCACCGACCTCGAGGGCGAGGGCGAGGTCGTCGGGGAGCTTGGCCTCGGCGCGGATCAGGCGGAGGCCGAGGAGGGCCCCGGCGACGGCCAGACCCGTGACGGTGGCGAGGAGGAGGGGCAGCAGCGGCGACGTCGTCATCGGGTCACACCTCGATCCGTCCGAGGCGGCGGATGGCGAGGAAGCCGACGACGTACAGGCCGAGGGCGATCAGGACGAGGACCTGCCCCACGGGGGAGCCGGTCACCCGGGCGAGCGCGCCCTCGTTGGAGGTGTCGATCAGGAGCAGGGAGCCGATGCCGAGGAGCGGCACGGTCAGGGCGGTGGCGTTGACCTCGGAGAGCATGGTGCGGACCTCGCGCCGGGTCTCCTTGCGCTCCTCGAGGGTCTTGGTGAGGTTGCGGAGGGAGGAGACGACGGAGCCGCCGGCCTTGTTGGAGAGGACGAGGGTGGTGACGAGGACGATCAGCTCGCGGGAGGGGAGGCGTTCGGCGAGCTCGCCGAGGGCGTCGTCGATGGTGCGGCCGAGGGTGAGCTGGTCGGCGACGCGGGCGAGTTCGGAGCCGGCCGGGTCGTCCAGTTCCTCCGCGGCCATGGCGAGGGCGGTGCGCAGGGCGAGTCCGGCCGCGGTGGCGTTGGCGATCAGGCGCGCCACGTCGGGGAGTTGATTGATGAACGCCTCGATGCGGCGCTGACGCTGCCAGTTGAGGTAGACGCCCGCGGACCAGAGGGCGACGAAGGCCGCGATGGGCCCGAAGAAGGGCGCCAGGACGGTGGAGGCGATGAGCCACAGCGCGACGGCCGCCCCGGTGGCGTACGCGGCGAACTCGCCGACGGTGACGTCCAGTCCGGTGGCGGCGAGGCGCAGCTGCATCGCGCGGCCGAGGCGGGTGCGGCGCAGGCGGCGGTCGACGGCGGTGAAGCGGCGGGGGCGGCCGCCGACCAGGCCGACGGCGCCCTGCTCGGCTTCCAGCCGGTCGACCAGGGCCTGCCGCTGGGCACGGCCGGAGGCGTAGACGTGGACGCCGCCGACGGCGAGGAGGCAGGCGAGCAGCGCGGCCCCGAGGGCGAGGAGCGACCAGTTCACGTCAGCGCCTCCCGGGTGTTGCGGGTGTCGAGCGCGTCGGTGACGCCGTAGGCGGGCGGGACGGCCTCGTCGGCGAGGAACAGCTTGTCGGCGGCCTGCCGCGGGAGGGGCAGGTGCTGGTAGTGGCCGCGGACGACGCGGTCCGGCGTCATCGGCTGCGGGACGAACCGGGAGACGGTGGCGATGCGGTACGGCTGCCGGCCGCGGGAGACCAGCAGGGCGATCTCGACGACGCGGCGGGTGCCGTCGGCCTGGCGGGCGAGCTGGACGACGACGTCGACGGCGGAGTTGATCTGGTCGGTGAGGGCCTCGAAGGGGATGCCGACCTCGGACATGGAGCCGAGGGTCTGGAGCCGCATCAGGGCGTCCTCGGCGGTGTTGGCGTGGACGGTGGCGAGGGAGCCGTCGTGGCCGGTGGACATGGCCTGGAGCATGTCGAGGGTCTCGCCGCCGCGGACCTCACCGACGATGATCCGGTCCGGGCGCATGCGGAGGGAGTTGCGGACCAGGTCGCGGATGGTGACCTGGCCCTTGCCCTCGATGTTGGCCGGGCGGGACTCCAGGCGGATCACGTGCTGCTGCTGGAGCTGGAGTTCGGCGGAGTCCTCGATGGTGATGATGCGCTCGTGGGAGGGGATCAGGCCGGAGAGCGCGTTGAGCAGGGTGGTCTTCCCGGAGCCGGTGCCGCCGCTGACGATGATGTTGAAGCGGGCGCGGACGAACGCGGCGAGGAGGAGCAGCATCTGCTCGTCCAGGGAGCCGAGGCCGATCAGCTCGGGGAGCGTGTAGGAGCGCGGGAAGCGGCGGATCGTGAGGGTGGGGCCGGTCAGGGCGAGCGGCGGGATGATCACGTTGACGCGTTCCCCGGTGGGGAGGCGGGCGTCGACCATCGGGTTGGACTCGTCCACGCGGCGGTTGACGGTGGAGACGATGCGCTCGATGGTCTGCATCAGCTGGTCGGCGGAGGCGAAGCGGAGCGGGAGGTGTTCGACGCGGCCGGCGCGCTCCACGAAGATCGAGTCGGGTCCGTTGACCATGATCTCGGTGATGGACGGGTCGGCGAGCAGCGGTTCGAGGACGCCGAGACCGAGGGCCTCGTCGACGACGCGGCGGATCAGGCGGGCGCGTTCGGTGGAGGAGAGGACGGGGCCCTCGCGGCTGATGATGTGGCCCAGTACGCGTTCCAGGCGCGTGCGGCGCTCGGTGGCGCCGAGGGCGGACATCTCGGCGAGGTCGATCTCCTCGAGCAGCTTGGCCCGGTAGACGGCGACGAGGTGGTTCTCCTCGCGGTGGCCGGCGGCGCCGTCCTGTCCGGGCACGGCGGACGGGGTGCCCTCGGGGCCGGTGGCGGCGAGGCGGGAGCGCAGGCTCATGGGCGGTCTCCTTCCCGGTCAGCCGGCGGCGGCGGTGCGGTCGGTGGGCATGGTGGCCTCGCGGACGACGTCCCAGCCGTCCCCGAAGAGGGGGATCACGGACGGGACGTGCACGGTCACCCGGGCGGTCGTGGTCTCGGGTCCGGGGGCGGTGCTGACGGCGGGGTCGAGCCAGTCGCTCACGGCGGCGGCGCCGGCGGCCGTGCCGTCGCCGTCCTGCGAGGCCGCGCGGGCCGCGGCGCGGGCGGCGGTGCCGGCCTGGTTGGCGCCGTAGCCGACGAGGCCGAGCTGCAGGGCGGCCATGGCGACGACGATCAGGACGGGCAGATAGCCCGCGAGCTCGAGCGACGACACCCCGCGGTCACCGCGGGCCCGCCGCAGCCGCCCGCCCAGCCCGGCAGGGACGCACGCCGCCTCCGCCGCACGGGGGCCTCCGCGCGCCGCCTCCGCACGGGGGCCTCCGCACTCCGCCTCCGCACAGGGGGCCGCGCCACGCGCCGTGCCGGAGCAGGAGCGCATCTCACCTGCCGCGCTGGGGCCCTCCCCACGCGCCGTGCCGAGGCGGGCCTCCCTCGCCGCGCGGGAACCCATCTCACGCGCCGTGCCGGAGCAGGAACGCCCCTCACCCGCCGCGCGGGAACCCACCCCACGCGCCGTGCCGAAGCGGGCCTCACCCGCCGCGCGGGGACCCGCGGTCGTCGTCATCCGAGGTCACCCCCCTCGAGCGCCGCCCCCGCCGTGCCGTTGACGGACCAGCCCGCGTCGACGCCGGGGAAGAACAGGGGGACGTCCGCGCGGACCGTGGCGCGCATCAGGTCGCCGTCGGCGGCGCAGCTGATGTCGGCGCCGCTCCAGGCGTCGGGGAGGTTGCGGGTGCCCGCGGCGGAGCAGGCGCCGGCCACGTCGCCGTGGACGGCGTGGGCGGCGGTGGCGGCGCGGGCGGCCTCGTCGGCGGCGTTGCCGGCCAGGGAGAACGTGTAGCCCCAGAGCACGGCCTGCCAGAGCAGCCCCATCACGACGAGCAGGATCGGGAAGATCCCGGCGAACTCCAGGGTGACGGAGCCCCGGTCGCCCGCGCCGCGGCGCAGGGCGAGCCCCCCGCCGGGCTTGCGGCGGCGGCCCCGCCCGCCGGTCTCGTCGTCGGACGCGGCGGCGACCAGGCCGAGTTCGCCCGCCAGCGTCCACAGGGCGCGCTTCACGGAGGACTTGGCGTCGAGGTCCTGGAGCCGCCCGGCGTCGACCACGGCGGCCAGTTCCTTGAACGCGGCGGGCACGTGGGTGGCGGCGGTGCGGGTGCCGGTGACCCGCTGGACGAGCTGCGGGTTGATCTCGGAGCCGCGGGCGTGCCGGTTGACGACGGTGAGGGTGTCCTCGGCCTTGCGGATCTGGAGCCGGTCCCAGAGGCGGACCATGCGCTTGGCGGCGCGCACCGCGATCACGTCGGGGGTGACGACCAGCAGCGCGTGGTCCGCGGACTCCACGGCCGCGGCGGTGGCGGCGTCCATCCGCGCCCCGCAGTCCAGGACGACGACGTCGTAGCGGGAGCGCAGGACGGCGAGGATCTGGCGGGCGGTGCGGTCGGCGACCTCCTCGCCGCGTTCGCCCTCGGCGGGGGCGAGGAGCAGCGCGATGCCGCTGTCGTGGGTGTAGACGGCGTCCTGAAGGACCCGCGGGTTGATGTCGTGGATGCCGGCCAGGTCGGCGACCGAACGCCGGTACTGGACGTCGAGGTAGGAGGCGACGTCGCCGGCCTGGAGGTCGAGGTCGACGAGGGCGACGGTGCGGCCGGAGGCGCGGGCGGCGAGGGCGAGCTGCACGGCGGTGACGGTGGCGCCGACGCCGCCCTTGGCCCCGGTGACGGTGACCACGGTGCCGCCCGCCCCGCGCCCGTACGGGTCGCCGCCGGTTCCGGCGGAGAGGTGGCGGCGCATCCCGGCGGCCCAGGTGGCGGCGGCGTGGACGCGTTCGGCGAGGCCCTCGGGGCTCAGCGGGAGGGTGACGATGCCGCGGGCGCCGGAGTCCATGGCGGCGGTGAGGGTGGTGGAGGAGGAGTCGGCGGTGATGAGGACGACGCCGACGGCGGGGTGGCGCAGGACGATCTCGCGGATCAGCTCCAGCGCGGGCACCGGGCCGATCCGCTCGTGGACCAGGACCACCTCGGGCAGCTCGTCCACCGACTCGGCGGCGCCCGCGCCGAGGGCGTCGAGCAGGGTGGCGGAGTCGTGCACGGGCGGTGCGGGGACGACGTCGGGGAGCTGGTCGAGGAGTGCCGCGAGGGCGCGGGCGGAGTCGACGTCTCCCACGGCGGGGAGGATGCGGACGCTCATCGGCGGCCCCTCACTGCTTGTCCTGCTCGAGGGTGTACGTCCGGTCGGCGGACGGCACGGAGCCGTCGTCGCCGCCGGCCACCAGGGCGAGGCGCACGTGTTCCGCGAACGACTCGGCGTAGGCGACGCGCTGGGCGTCGGCGGCGGAGAGGGCGAAGGTGATCGGCACGGCCTCGGTGGCGGCGCGGCGGTTCGCGCCGCTGCCGTCGGGCTGGAGGGCGGTCAGTTTGCCGACGTCGATGACGCGGGCGTTCTGCACGATGAGGCGGGACTGGTCCTGGGCCTTCTCCTCGCCCTCGAAGGTGGCGTAGATGTTGACCCGCGCGCCCGCGGTGATCTTGCCGGCGACGCCGGTGGAGGCGTCGATCATGATGGCGATCTCCTGCTCCCCGGCCCGGAGTTCGGGGCGGTCGACCACCATGTCGGACTGGAGCAGGGAGCCCTTGCGGAGCTGGGTGACGGCGATCTTCCCGCGTATCTCGGACAGGTCGGTGACGGCGGTCGCGGACAGCCAGCGCTCCGGCATGCTGATCCTCTCGAACTGGCCGGGGTCCAGCTCCTGGTACGGCGCGACGTCCGCCTTCAGCCGGTAGGCGGTCACCTCGGGGCCGACCTTGGAGTTCACGTCGCGGACCACCGCGAGCACTCCGGCGAACGCCGCGAGGGCGGCGGCCACCGAGAGGACCAGCAGCAGGACGCCGCGGCGCTGGCGGGAGTTCACGGTCTGTCTCACCTCGAGGGTCGGGGGCGGTGCGGTTCTGTTCTGTCGGTTCTGTTCTGTCGGCCTCGTCGGGCCCGTCGGTCTCGTCGTTCGCGTCGGGCTCAGGGTGCGGGGGGCGGCGGTACCGGTCCTCCGGGAGCGGGCGGCCCCTCCGTCCGGCCCTCACCGGGCGCGCGCCCGCGCGGGTCGTGCCCCCTCCGCGCCTCACCGCCCGGCACGGACCCGCCCCAGTCGTACCCCTCCGGCGTGCCAGGACGCCGGACGGCCCCGGCGACGCCGCCGGCCCCGTGATCCCCGGAGGCTTCGACGGCCGCGGCGGCACCAGCGCCCGGCCGCTGCGCGGGCACCGGGGCGGGCCCGGCCGCCGTGGTGCCCGAGCCCGGCCGGGTCGCGGGGCCCGGGGCGGACGGCCGTGGGGCGGGGATCGGGCGCAGCCCGTCGGCGCCGGTGCGGGGGCCTCCGCCGGGCCCTATGGCGGCGGCGGGCCCCGGCGCCCGGGTGAGTCCGGCCGGGGCGGCGGCCCGGGCGGACACGGCCCCGGTGGCGTGGGAGGTGGCGGTGGCGGCCGGGAACTCGGGCGGCGGGGCGAGCGGCGAGGAGCAGAACGCGCAGCGGTCACCGATGATCTCGAGCCGGCACCACCGGCAGAGGTCCCGCCGCACGGAGGACACCAGCTGGTACAGCACGGAGACGTCCGGCAGCCCCGCGGCGAACTCGACCAGCTTGGGCGTCCCCCACCAGGACGCGGACTCGGCCGGCGCCGGCACCGTCGAGAAGTGCTGGACCCGCCAGCCGGGCGCGAGCGTCGCGCTCACCCAGTCCGGCGGGGTGGCGCCGCCGAACCCCTGGCCGGTGGCGGACACCATGCGCGTGGCGAACTCCGGCCCCGGCAGCCGGTCCTCGCCACCCAGCCGCACCAGCGCGGGCCGCGGCGTCGCCAGCACCGCGAACTGGGCACCCGGCATCCAGGACTTGGCGTGCGCGGTCAGTGTCACGGGCACATGGTCAAGCTTGGCCACGGAGTTGAGCAGCGCCCCGGCGTAGATGTAGTGCGCGAGCAGCCGCGCCGCCGAGGCGAGAACACCCGGCCCGAAGTCGCAGACGCTCAACTGCCGCAGCTGGCGCACCAGTACGGCGACGCCCAGCGGCGGGAGGTCGGCGGGGACGATGGCGACGCGGTCGGTCTCCAGCAGCGAGCGGGCCGTGTGCAGCCGGCGGACGACCGCGGGGTCCGTCACCGCCGGGTGCACCGCGACCACGTAACCCTGCTGCTCCACCAGCGCGTTGAGCTCGTAGACGGTCTCCTCGACGGTCGCCCGGGGCTGGAGGACGGCGGGCGGGGTGTGCCGGTCGTCGGAGGGGAGTACCAGGCCGGAACCGGACACGCTGATGGCAGTCGGCACCGCTCCACCCTCCCCGTCGGCCCCCGTCTTCACGTGCGCAGCGCATTCACCAGCACGATATCCCCGGGTTCCGGCGTCCGACACCTGATTGGTCGAGATCGTCTCAACCGCGACCTGTCCGATGATCACGCCGTGTCGGCATATGCGCCAACCGGCGCTCACCGCACCTCAGTTGCCGTGGACGCATCACTCTTGACACCGGCATTGGTCTGGACCAAGTTGGTCTAGACCGGCTTGAACCCGCCGTCGGAGGAACGGCCTTCCGGCCGTCCGGCCTCCTCGGCGACCCCGCACCTCCCACCCCTCATCCGCAGGGAGCCCCCATGCAGCTCACGCGCTCCACCACCACTCCTCCCCCGGCGAGACCCCGTCTACTCGCGACGGCCCTGACCGCCACGCTGGCCCTGGCCGGCACCGCCCTGGCCGTCACCCCGGCCGCGGCGGCCGACGTGAACAACGTGCGCAACGGCGGCTTCGAGTCGGGTCTCACCGACTGGACCTGTTCGGCGGGCAGTGGCGCGGCCGTCACCTCCCCGGTGCACGGCGGCTCCCGGGCCCTCAAGGCCACCCCGGCCGGGCAGGACAACGCCCGGTGCACCCAGGTGGTCGCCGTGCGGCCCAACTCCACCTACACGCTGAGCTCCTGGGTCCAGGGCGGCTACGCCTACCTGGGCGTGACCGGCACCGGCACCACGGACACGTCCACCTGGACCCCGGACTCCGCCTCCTGGAAGCAGCTGCGGACCACCTTCACGACGGGCGCCAACACCACCTCGGTGACGGTCTACACCCACGGCTGGTACGGCCAGGCCGCCTACCACGTCGACGACTTCTCGGTCTTCGGGCCCGACGGCGGAGGCGGCGGGGGCGGCGAGCCCGAGCAGCCGGCCGTGCCCGCGGCCCCGGCCGGTCTGACGGTCGCCGGGACGACGTCCTCCTCCGTGTCCCTCACCTGGAACACCGTCCAGGGCGCCACCGGCTACACCGTCTACCGCAACGGCACCCGGGTGGCGACCTCCACCGGCACCTCGGCCACGGTCACCGGGCTGACGGCGTCCACCGCGTACTCGTTCCAGGTCACCGCCACCAACGCGGCCGGCGAGTCCGCCAGGTCGGCGACCGTGAACGCCACCACCCAGGCCACCGGCGGCGGTGGCGGCGGCGGGGCCCTGCCCAAGCACGTGGTCACCGGGTACTGGCAGAACTTCAACAACGGCGCCGCGGTGCAGACCCTGGCCCAGGTCCAGAACCAGTACGACATCATCGCGGTGGCCTTCGCCGACGCCACGGCCACGCCGGGCACCGTCGACTTCACCCTCGACTCGGCCGGCCTGAACGGCTACACCGAGGCGCAGTTCAAGGCCGACGTCAAGGCCAAGCAGGCGGCGGGCAAGAAGGTCATCATCTCGGTCGGCGGCGAGCTCGGCTCGGTCCGCGTGGCCGACTCCGCCTCCGCCACCAACTTCGCCAACTCGGTGTACGCGCTGATGCAGGAGTACGGCTTCGACGGCGTCGACATCGACCTGGAGAACGGCCTCAACGCCACCTACATGACGCAGGCGCTGCGCGCCCTGTCGGCGAAGGCCGGGCCGAACCTGATCATCACCATGGCTCCGCAGACCATCGACATGCAGTCGACGTCGAACTCGTACTTCCAGACGGCGCTCAACATCAAGGACATCCTGACCGTCGTCAACATGCAGTACTACAACAGCGGTTCCATGCTGGGCTGCGACGGCAAGGTCTACTCGCAGGGCTCGGTGGACTTCCTCACCGCGCTCGCCTGCATCCAGCTCGAGGGCGGGCTCGCGCCCTCCCAGGTCGGCATCGGCGTCCCCGCCTCCACCCGGGGCGCGGGCAGCGGCTACGTCTCGCCGACCATCGTCAACAACGCCCTGGACTGCCTGACCAAGCTCACCAACTGCGGCTCCTTCAAGCCGTCCAAGGCCTACCCGGACCTGCGCGGCGCGATGACCTGGTCGACCAACTGGGACGCCACCGCCGGCAACGCCTGGTCCAACGCCGTCGGCCCGCACGTCCACGCCCTCGGCTGAGCCTCCCGGCTCCCCCGCCCCGCCTCCGCACCCTCCCCCCGCCACGGAGGCGGGCCCGCCCCCGCGGCCTTCCCGGCCCCGGGGGCGGGTCTGTTCCCGGGGCCGGGTCTGCTCCCGGGCCGGCTCCGTTCCCAGGCCGGGTCTGTTCCCGGGCCCGGCGCCCTGGCCGGCTCCCGCCGCCGCGACGTGCACGATCTCACCGAGGTGGTCGGATACCCTGCGGCCCATGACCGACGACCCGCGGTACACCGCCGCGTTCTGGGACGACCGCTACTCCTCCGCCGACCGTCTGTGGAGCGGGAACCCCAACCCCGCCCTGGTGGACGAGGTGGCCGGCCTGACGCCCGGCCGGGCGCTGGAGGTCGGGTGCGGGGAGGGCGCGGACTCCCTCTGGCTGGCGCGCCAGGGGTGGACGGTCACCGGTACCGACGTCTCGGAGGTGGCCCTGGAGCGGGCCGCCGCGCACACGCCGCCGGAGCTGGCCGCCCGGGTCACCTGGCGGCGCGCCGACGTGCTCGACTGGCTTCCGGAGGCGGGCGCCTACGACCTGGTGGTCACCGCGTTCCTGCACCTGCCGTCCGCCACCCGCCGTCCGGTCTTCGCCGGGCTCGCCCAGGCCGTCGCCCCGGGCGGCAGCCTGGTGGTGATCGCCCACCACCCCCGGGACCTCACGGACGGCGTGGTCCCGCGCCCTCCGGAGCCCGACCTGTTCAGCACGGCCGAGGAACTGGCCGGGGACCTGCTCCCGGCCGGCGGCTGGACCGTCCGCACCCAGGACGCCCGGCCGAGGACGACGACCTACGAGGGACGCGAGGTCACCGTCCACGACACCGTGCTGCGGGCGGAGCGCCACACCTCCTGAACGGGCGGCCGGGCCCCGGCTCCCGGGAGGAGCTAGAAGAACGCGGCCCAGTCCTGGTCCCAGACCTGCTTGACGCACAGCACCAGGAAGAGCAGTCCGGCGACCGCGAGCATCACGTTGCTCAGCACGCCGTTGCGCCATTCCGCGGGCGTGCGCGAGGAGTTGAGCAGCCAGATCAGGGTGAGCGCGAGGAACGGCATGAAGGCCGCGCCGAGGACGCCGTAGATGATGATCAGGCGGAACGGCTGGCCCTGGAAGAGCAGCACGATCGGCGGGAAGGTCAGCCAGAGCAGGTAGCCGCGGAAGGCCCAGGACCTCTCGCGGCGGCCCTCGGCGACCTCCTCGCCGGTGGCGGCCCGCTTGGTGCGGTAGCGGGCGACGAAGTCGGCGAACATCAGGCTCACGCCGTGCCAGACGCCGATCAGGGAGGTGAAGGAGGTCGCGAAGAAGCCGATCAGGAAGAACTTCGCGGTGGCCGCGCCGTACTCCTCCTCCAGGATGTCGCCGAGCTGGATCAGCCCCTTGTCGCCGGAGGCGATCGCGACGCCCGAGGAGTGCAGCAGCTCGGCGCCGACGATGAGCATGGCGACGACGAAGACGCCGGTGGTGATGTACGCGACCCGGTTGTCCAGGCGCATGACCTTCATCCAGCCGGGGCCGGTCCAGCCCTTGGCGTTGACCCAGTAGCCGTAGGCGGCCAGCGTGATGGTGCCGCCGACGCCGCCGATCAGGCCCAGGGTGTTGAGGACGGAGTCCTGGCCGTCGGGAAGCACCGGCAGCAGGCCGGCGAGAAGACCACCCAGATTGGGGACGACGCGGATCGCCAGGTAGACGGTCACCAGGAACATGACACCCACGAGGACCGTCATGACCTTCTCGAACACGGCGTACCGGTTGAACCAGACGAAGACCAGTCCGACCAGACCGGTCGCGACCGCCCACCACTCCAGGTCCATCACGCCGGGGAAGAGCGCCTGCAGCGGCAGTCCGCTCGACGACATGGCGGCGGCTCCGTAGACGAAGCCCCAGATCACGACGTAGACGACGAAGAAGGCGGTGGTCCACCTGCCCAGCGAGGCCCAGCCGTCGAACAGGGTGCGGCCGGTGGACAGGTGCCACCGGCCGGCCGCCTCGGCGAGGGCGATCTTGACCACGCAGCCGATGACGGCGGCCCAGAGCAGCGTGTAGCCGAAGTTGGCGCCGGCCACCAGGGTCGCCACCAGGTCACCCGCCCCGACACCTGTCGCCGCGACGACGATGCCCGGGCCGATGTACTTCCAACTCGATTTGCGGGTTGGGTTGTTGCTCGCGTTGTCAGCCATGGTGATCACCTAACGGACAACACCGCCCCCGGGCAAGGGTCCCGGCAGGACGGAACCCTTCACCCCGGCCCGTTCAGGCCCCGGCGGGCTTCTCGTCCCCGGCGGCCTTCTTGTCCCCGGCGGCCTTCTCGTCCACGGCGGCCTCGGCCTCGGTCCCGGACCCGGCGGGCTCCACCGGTTCCGCCGAGTCCGCGGGCTCCGCGGACTCCTCGGTCGCCTCCTCGAAGTAGGCGTCGAGGACGGCGTCCAGCTCGGTCTCCCAACGGGAGACGTCCGCGCGGGACTTGGCGTCGACCTCGATCCAGTACCACCGGCGTTCCGGGGTGTGGACGACGACCGTGTACCGCTTGCCGAGGCGCGAGGTCGACGTCTCCACGGCGCCGATCTCGTCCCAGCGGAAGTCGCACTCCTGGTCGTCCAGGCTGAGGCGGATGCCCGCGTGGTCGGCGACGATGCGCGCGCGGAAGTCCTTGGCCTCGAAGACCGGGCCGTCCGGCACCGGGGCGGCGGCCTCCGCACCGGCCCCGGAGTCCTCGGCCGGCTCCTCCGCGGAATCCGCGGCGTCGTCGGAGGCCTCGGCGGCGTCGGCGGCGCCGCTTCCCGCGGCCTCCTCCGGCTCCGGCGCGGCGTCCTCCACGGCGGCCGCGTCCGGCGCCGCGTCGCGCGGGGCGTCCTCGGGCGTGCCGTCGGCCGCCACCGGCACCGTCAGCCCCGGAATGAGGGCCGGGTCCACGGCGGCGGGCGGGGTCAGGGGCTTGGTGTTCGAACCGATGCTCTGCTCCACAGCCCGCAGTATGGTCCACGACCGCACCCCGCGGAAAACCCGTCGTCGCATCGTTACGAGGAACAGGTGAGGTTCGCGGGGGACTTACATGGCATCCGCGGCGAAACGGATGGACCGCTCCAGCGCGTCCTCGGGCGGTGTCCTCGCCCCCTCCTCCCAGGCCCGGGCACAGCCCTCCTCCCCCAGCACGGCCCGCAGGTCGGCCACGCACTCCTCGGTGCCCAGAGGATCCGTCCGGTAGGCGACGAGCGTGGTCTCCTCGCCGGGCCAGCAGGCCTGCGAGGCGCCGAACAGGCGGGCGGCGTCCTCGTGCCGCCCCAGCAGCCAGGCGCTGTGGGCGAGGGCGTCGTGCCCCAGGGCGAGGGCGCGCGGGTCGGCGAAGACGCGCTGGGGCTCCAGGACCGCGCGGGCGTGCGCCAGCGCGCCGTCCGGCCCGGTGAGCCGCCGCTCGGTGACGCGGTTCAGGGACAGCACCCAGTGCAGGTAGGGCCGGTGCCAGGTCTCGCCCAGCGCGTGCGCGACGCGCAGGCCGCGGTCCACGCACGCCGCCGACTCCTCCCGCCGGCCCACCGCCCACAGCGCACTCGCCAGGATGCTGAGCAGCTGCTGCTCGCCGTAGCGGTCGTCGCTCGCCTCGAAGTGCTCCAGCCCCGCCCACAGGTGGGTGAGCGCGGAGTCCGGGCGGCCGCTGATCTCGGCGGACAGGCCCAGCACCGTCTCGCCCCAGCCGGCGGAGGCCGGATCGCCCTCGGCGAGGCCCCGTGCGACGGCCGCGTCGGCGAACTCGCCGGCCGCCTCCAGGTGGGCGGGGAACACGCACAGGAACGCGCAGGCCGCCATGGCCCGGGTGCGGGCGGCGCGGACCCGCGGGTCGTGGTCGGCGGCCGCGGTGGCCGTCAGGGCGCGGCGCACCCAGCCGGTGCCCTCGCCGGCCGTCCCGGTGGCCGTCCAGTACCACTGCATGCGGCGGGCGACGTCGAGGGCGGCGAGCGCCTGCCCCGGCCCGGCGCCCTCGCGCAGTCCGTACTCCATGGCGTGGCGGATGTTGGGCAGTTCGCGGCGCAGCCGGTCCAGGCGCCGGCCCTGGCCGGGGCCCGCCCAGCGCTCGTGGGCGTCGCGCACCTGGTCGCGGATCCACCGCAGGTGCCGGTCCCGGGCCTGGTCGAGGTCCCCGGCGCGGGCCAGCCGGTCGCGGCCGTACTCGCGGACCGTCTCGAGCATGGTGTAGCGCAGGCCGTCGCCGTCGCCGGGCTCGGTGAGCAGCAGGGAGTGGCCGATCAGGCCGTCGAGGGCGTCCAGCAGCTCCTCCGGGTCCTCCCGCCCGTCCGTGCCGCGGCCCGGGCGGGCGGCGGCGTCCTCGCCGGGCGCGGGGTTCCCGGTGTCCTCCCACAGGGCGGACGCGGCCTCCAGCGACACCGAGCCGGTGAAGACCGCCAGCCGGGCCCAGAGCCGCTGCTGTGCGGGCGTGCAGAGCTGGTGGCTCCAGTCGAGCATGGCGCGCAGCGACCGGTGCCGTTCGGGGGCCACCGGGTCGCCCTTGTTGAGCAGCGGCAGGCGCTCGTCGAGGCGGTCGAGGAGCTGGCCGGGCGAGAGGGCGCGCAGCCGCCGGGCGGCGAACTCGATGGCCAGCGGCAGGCCGTCCAGACGGCGGATGACGGCGCGGGCGTGTTCCAGGTCGTCCGCCGACCAGGCGGCGCCGGACAGCAGGGCGGCGCGGTCGGTGAGTAGGGCGAGCGCGGCGTCCTCGGGCAGCGGCGGCACCACGTAGAGGCGTTCGGCGGCCAGGCCGAGCGGCAGCCGGCTGGTGGTGAGCAGGCGGACGCCGGTGGTGGCGGCGAGCAGCCGGTGCGCGAGCCGGGCGCAGGCGGCGGCCAGGTGCTCGCAGTTGTCCAGCACCAGCAGCAGTTCGCGGTCGCGCAGCGCGCCGACCAGGTGGTCCTCCGGGGTGGACTGCGGCGGCACGGGTGCCAGCCCGAGGCCTTCGACGAGGACGTACGGCAGGACGTCCGGGCTGGTGACCTCGGCGAGCTCCACCCAGCAGGCGCCGTCCCGCAGCAGCAGGCCGGCGGTGCGGGCGGCGCGCTGGGCGAGGCGGGTCTTGCCGACGCCGCCGACGCCCGTGAGGGTGAGCAGCCGGTGGTCGTCCAGCAGCCGGCAGACCTCGTCGACCTCACGTCCGCGGCCGACGAAGCGGGTGGGCGGGTCGGGTACGCCGCGCGGTGCGCGGCCCTCGGCGAAGCCACCCGTCCCGGTGACCGTCCCGTCCGGTCCACGGGCCGCCGGGGCGCCGGCCGCCGGGGCGCGGGCCACCGGGGCGCGGGCTCCCGGGGCGGTGGCCGCCCAGGACCGGGGGCCCGCCGCCGGTCCGGGCGGTCCTCCGTGGGGCCCTCCGTGGCCGTGGGATCCGCCGTGGGGTCCTCCGTGGCCGTGGGGTCCTCCGTGGCCGTGGGGTCCTCCGTGGCCGTGGGATCCGCCGTGGGATCCTCCGTGGCCGTGGGGTCCTCCGTGGCCGTGGGATCCGCCGTGGGATCCTCCGTGGCCGTGGGGCGGCGTGCCCGGCGCCCCGTCGGGCGCGGCGGGCGCGGCGGGCGGGTGCGGCGCCGGCGGGGCGGGGCCGGGGGCCGGTTCCGGGGGCAGGCCGGCGGCGTCCCGCCAGCGGCGGTACCACTCGGCGGTGCCGGCGACCCCGCAGGCCTCCAGGTAGGCGGCGACCACCGGCCAGCCCGGCAGCCGGTGCCCGGAGGCGGCGGCGGAGAGGCTGGAGGCCGAGTAGGGGACCCGGGAGGCGAGTTCGCGGTAGGGCACGTTGCCGGTGCGGCGCCGCAGCGCGCGGAGGTCCGCCGCGAAGTCGGCGGCCTTCCCCTGCCCGGGCTCGATCGGCTTCTCCCGGCGTCCCATGACGTGTGCCCCCCGGCCAATCGGCGATGCTCGCTTTGATCTCACGTTGACCGGGAATTGTCCAGTGGCGCCCGGGCGCCGGGTGGTCAACGCGTCGGGGGGTCAGGATGGGTCCGGCCGCACTCACCGGGACCGGGGGACCGTCGAGCGCGGTCCTCCTTCGCGGGCGCCGGGGAACATGGGGGCCATCATGTGGGCGCCCCGCGAAGGAGAGGTCCCCGCCGGGCCTCGTCGGCGTGGCCCGGCGGGGACCGCGGACCGGGCGGATCAGCCCAGGACGGCCAGCGCGTCGATCTCGATCAGCAGCCCGGGCGGCAGGCCCACGTAGACGGTGGTCCGGCAGGCCGGGGGCTGGGTGAGGTGCTCGGCGAAGTAGGCGTTCCAGATCTCGTTCATCTCCGCGAAGTGGTCCACGTCGGTCAGGTAGACGCGGAGCATCATCACGTCGTCCCAGCCGGCGCCGCCCTCGTCGAGCACGGCCTTGACGTTGGCGAGGGTCTGCAGGGTCTGCTCGCGCAGCGTGGGACCGGCCGGCGTCGGGGGCTTGCCCTCCTCGGCGGGCAGGAAGCCGACCTGTCCGGCCACCTGCAGGATGTTGCCCTTGCGCAGCCCGTGCGAGAAGGCCGCGGGCGGTGCGGTGTGGGTGGCGGGGGTCAGCGCGGTCTTCTCGGTCATGCGGGAATCCTCCGGGTGCTCGTGGGCGGCGTTCCGATCATGGGAGAGTGAACCAGCCCCGCACCCCCCAGCGCACAGGAGGCCGAATGTCCGCGGATGCCGTCGCCCGTCTCGCCGAGGAGCGGATCGACCACCGCTTCAGGGGCCTGCCGCCGGACGCGGACGGTCTGACCGTGGGCGAACTGGCCGCCCAGCGGCGGAACCTGTTCACCGGCGGCTTCACCACCCCGGTGCTCACCCTCTCCGCGGAACGGCTGCGGCACAACCTGCGGCTGATGAAGGAGTACACCGAGCGCCACGGCCTGGCGTTCGCCCCGCACGGCAAGACGACCATGGCCCCGCGCCTCTTCCGGGACCAGCTCGACCAAGGCGCCTGGGGCATCACGCTGGCCGTGCCGCACCAGGTGCGGGTGGCGCGGGCCTTCGGCGTGCGGCGGATCTTCCTCGCCAACGGACTGGTCGACCCGGCCGCCCTGCGCTGGATCGCGGCCGAGCTGCGCGCCGACCCGTCCTTCCGCCTCGTCTGCTACGCCGACTCGGTGCGCGGGGTGGAACTGATGAGCGCCGCCCTGGGCCCGGACGCCGGGCGGCCCGTCGACGTGGTGGTGGAGCTGGCCGCCGGGGACGGTGCCCGGACCGGGGCGCGCACCGAGGCGGAGTGCCTGGCCGTCGCCGAGGCGGTGGCCGCGGCGCCCTCGCTGCGGCTGGCGGGCGTGGCCGGTTACGAGGGCGAGGTCCCGGACGCCACGCCGGAGCGGGTCCGCGCCTGGCTGGTGCGGCTGGTGGAACTGGCCGCGAAGCTGGACGGGGCGGGGCTGTTCGCCGGCACCGGCCTGGAGGAGATCGTGGTCAGCGCGGGCGGCAGCGCCTGGTTCGACACGGTCGCCGAGGTCTTCGCCGATCTGCCGGCCCTCAGCCTGCCCGCGCTGAAGCTGCTGCGCTCCGGCGCCTACGTCTCGCACGACGACGGCCACTACCGGACGGTCACGCCGTTCACCCGGATCCCCGAGGAGGGCGCGCTGGAGCCCGCCTTCCGGCTGTGGGCGCAGGTCGTCTCCCGCCCGGCCGGCGGGCAGGCCTTCCTCAACGCCGGCAAGCGGGACGCCGCCTACGACCTGGGGATGCCCGAGGCGCAGGTGGTGCGCCGCGGCGGGGCCGAGCGGGAGGCCGAGGGCGTCACCGTCACCAAGCTCTCCGACCAGCACGCCTGGCTGGAGACCGCCCCGGGCGCGGACCTGGAGGTCGGCGACTGGGTGGGCATGGGGCTCTCGCACCCGTGCACCGTCTTCGACAAGTGGCAGCTGATCCCCCTGGTCGAGGCGGACGGCACGGTGGTGGACTACATCCGCACCTTCTTCTGACCGACAGCCGGTCCTCCTGACCGGCAGCCCCTCTGGAGCCGCCATGCACCTCGCCGATCTGGTCGTCCGGGACGCCGAGGTGGTGGACGGCTCGGGAGGGCCGTCCTACCGGGCCGACGTGGCCGTGAAGGACGGCCGCGTCGTGCAGATCGTCCGCGAGGCCGCGGCGGCCGGCTGCCAGCGCCCGGTCGGCACGCGGATGCTGGACGCGGAAGGGCTCGCCCTGGCGCCGGGGTTCGTGGACATGCACGCCCACAGCGACCTGGCGCTGCTCACCGACCCCGACCACTCGGCCAAGCTGGCGCAGGGCGTCACCCTGGAGGTCCTCGGCCAGGACGGCCTCTCCTACGCGCCCGTCGACGACCGCACCCTTGCCGAGGTGCGGCAGGCGGTGGCCGGCTGGAACGGCCCCGGGGACGACGTCGACTTCGACTGGCGTTCGGTCGGCGGGTACCTGGACCGGCTGGACCGGGGGTTCGACGGCGAGGGCATCGCCGTCAACGCCGCCTACCTGGTGCCGCAGGGTTCGGTGCGGATGCTGGCGATGGGCTGGGAGAAGCGCCCGCCGACCGCCGCCGAGCTGGACCGGATGCGGGAGCTGGTGGCGGACGGGCTGCGCGAGGGCGCGGTGGGCCTGTCCTCCGGGCTGACGTACGCGCCCGGCATGTACGCCGGCCGTGAGGAGCTGACCGAACTCTGCCGTGTGGTGGCGGAGTTCGGCGGCTACTACTGCCCGCACCACCGGTCCTACGGCGCGGGCGCGCTGGAGGCCTACCGCGAGGTGATCGGCATCGCCCAGGAGGCGGGCTGCGCCCTCCACCTGGCCCACGCGACGCTCAACTTCGCGGAGAACAAGGGCCGTTCCGGCGAACTGCTGACCCTGCTCGACGAGGCGCTGGACGCGGGCCGCGACCTGACCTTCGACACCTACCCCTACACCCCGGGCGCCACCACCCTGGCCGCGCTGCTGCCCGGCTGGGCGAGCGAGGGCGGCCCGGGGGCGATCCTGGAGCGGCTGCGGGACGACGCGGTCGCCGAGCGGATCCGGCAGGACCTGGAGGTGACCGGCTCGGACGGCTGCCACGGGGTGCCGGTGGAGTGGGAGACGGTGGAGATCTCCGGGGTGGTCGACCCCTCCCTGGCGGACCACGTGGGACGGACCGTCGCCGCTTCGGCGGCCGCGGCGGGGACCTCCGCGTGGGAGACGGCGCGCCGCCTGCTGCTGGCCGACCGGCTCGGCACGGCGATCCTCCAGCACGTCGGCCACGAGGAGAACGTCCGCGCGCTGATGCGGCACCGGGCGCACACCGGCGGCTCCGACGGCATCCTGCGGGGCGCCAAGCCGCACCCGCGCGCGTACGGCACCTTCCCCCGCTACCTCGGCACGTACGTGCGGGAGGCGGGGGTGCTGACCCTGGAGGAGTGCGTCGCCCACCTCACCTCACGGCCGGCCGCGCGGCTGGGGCTCACCGACCGGGGCCTGGTCCGCGAGGGCCACCGGGCCGACCTGGTCCTCTTCGACCCCGCCACGGTCGCCGAGGGCGCGACCTTCGCCGCGCCGCGGACCGGGCCGCTGGGCATCCCGTACGTCCTGGTGGACGGCCGGTTCGCCGTCGAGGACGGACGCCGCACCGACGTCCTGGCGGGACGGGCGGTACGGCGGGGGCGGTGACGCGTCAGCGGCGGCGGCCGGGCCGGTGACGCGTCAGCCGGGGGCGCGGCGTCAGCGGGGGCGGCGGCTGCCGTTGCCCCAGCCGTTGCCGCGGCCGTCGTCGTCCTCGTCCTCGTCCCACTCGTACGGGTCGTCGTCGTCCCAGGGCCGGTCGGTGGGTGCCGGCGGGGAGGGGGAGGCGCTCTCGGCCGGGGTCCTGCTCGGCGAGGGCGGGGCGGACGTGCCGCGGGTGGGCGACGGGGAGGCGCTGGCGCTGCGGGTCGGCCGGGGGTCGGGCGTGGGTGCGCCCGACGCCTCCTGCGGCGCCCGGTCGGACGGCGTCGGCGAGGGGTCGGTCACGTCGCCCACCGACAGTCCCGGCCCGGTGGGCGCGATGCCGCCGCCGCGCCCGGCCGGTTCCTCCTCGGAGCCGGAGGACAGCGCGACGCCGAGCACCGTCAGCGCGCCCAGCCCGACCAGGCCGACGCAGGACGCCAGCAGCGTCTGCCGGCTCCGCGTCCACCGCCGCCGCACCGCCTGCCGTTCCGCCGCCCGGCCGGCCTGCCGCGCCGCGGCCCGCCCGCCCGGCGCCCCGACGGCCCCCCGTGCCTGCGGCACCCCGTACGGCGCGGCGGCCCCGCTGCCGTGGGTCCCGCTGGCCCCCGGGCCGCGGTGGGCGCCGTCGTACCCGCCGGGCGCGTGCTGCCCGGGGTGCGCCCCAGGGCCGGCGGCCCCCGCGTACGGGTCGCCCGGTGTCACCGGCAGTTCGCGCGTCGGCTCCTCCCCCGGCGGCGGCCCCGCGTACCCCTCCGCGCCGCCGTACGGCACCGCCGGGGCCGCCCCGGCCGCGCCGTCCGGCCCTCCCGGCACCGGCGGCAGGACGCGGGTGGCCTCCGCGTCACCCGTTCCGGGCCACGCGGCGAACGGCGCGGGTCCCTCGGACGGGGGACGCGTCGGCGGCTCCGGGACCCCGTACGTGCCGGGCCCGTGATCAGGGGTGGTGGACATGGGTGCGAATTGTAAGGACCCGCGTGGCGCAGGCCACACCCGGAGCCCCGGTTCGCCGCGCCGCGACGTGTCGGAGAACACGAGGCGGCCGTGGCCGTCTCCCCGTAGGCTCACGTCATGCAGGTGATCCAGTCGTCCAAGCTCGCCAACGTCTGTTACGAGATCCGGGGCCCGGTGCTCGAGGAGGCGACCCGGCTGGAGGCCGCCGGTCACCGCATCCTCAAGCTGAACACCGGCAACCCCGCCGCCTTCGGGTTCGAGTGCCCGCCGGAGATCCTCGAGGACATACTGCGCAACGTCGGCTCGGCGCACGGCTACGGCGACGCCAAGGGCCTGCTGGCCGCCCGCCGCGCGGTGGTGATGCACAACCAGACGCTGGGCGTGGAGACGGACGTCGAGCACGTCTTCGTCGGCAACGGCGTGTCCGAGCTGATCGTGATGGCCATGCAGGGCCTGCTGGACAACGGTGACGAGGTGCTCGTCCCCGCCCCGGACTACCCGCTGTGGACGGCGGCCGTGGCGCTCTCCGGCGGAACCCCGGTCCACTACGTCTGCGACGAGCAGGCCGACTGGATGCCGGACCTCGCCGACATAGAGTCCAAGATCACCGACCGCACCAAGGCGATCGTGATCATCAACCCGAACAACCCGACCGGCGCCGTCTACAGCGACGACCTGCTGCGCGGGCTCACGGACATCGCGCGCCGCCACAACCTGCTGGTCTGCTCGGACGAGATCTACGACAAGATCCTCTACGAGGACGCCACCCACACCCCCACCGCGGCGATCGCCCCCGACCTGCTGACCCTCACCTTCAACGGCATGTCGAAGTCGTACCGGGTGGCGGGCTACCGGGTGGGCTGGATGTCCATCTCGGGCCCGAAGGCGCACGCGGACTCCTACATCGAGGGCCTCAACATCCTCGCCAACATGCGGCTGTGCGCCAACATGCCGGGCCAGCACGGCGTGGTCGCCGCCCTCAGCGGCCGGCAGTCGATCCAGGACCTGGTCCTGCCGGGCGGGCGGCTGCGCGAGCAGCGGGACGTCGCGCACGAGATGCTCACGCGGATCCCCGGCGTCACCTGCGTCAAGCCCAAGGGCGCCCTGTACCTCTTCCCGCGGCTGGACCCCAAGGTCTACCCGGTGAAGGACGACCGGCAGATGGTCCTCGACCTGCTGCGCCGCGAGAAGATCATGGTCGTCCAGGGCACCGGCTTCAACTGGCCCGAGCCGGACCACTTCCGCATCGTCACGCTGCCCTCGGTCACCGATCTGCGCGACGCCATCGGCCGCATCGGACGCTTCCTGGAGGGGTACCGGCAGGGCTGAGGAACCACGCGGCGCGTCCGGACCCCGCGTTCGCGACTCGGCACAACTTTAGACTCATTCCAATGTAGGATGGCGTCCTGCCAGAGCACAGGAGGCCATCCCATGTACGAACCGATCCGCGGCAAGTCGGTGCACACCATGGCCGCCGAAGGCTCGGACGTCCCCCGCCGGTCCCGTGAGGCGGAGCTGGAGTTCCAGCTCGCCGGGCACCTGGCCGCGCTGCTCGCCCTTACCGACGAGCTGCGTTCCCAGGCGCCGTGCGCGGACCTCGACGAGGCCGCCGAGCAGCTGGCCCAGCAGGTGGCACGACTGCGCGGCGGCGGGCTGCCGGCCCGCGCGGCCCTCCCGGTGACGGCGCGGGAGGACGACCCGGAGACCCGGGTCGCCGCCCTGCACCGCCGGGCGCACGACCTGGCCGGACGCGCGCTCGTGGTCGCCGCGTCCCGTGCCGACACCCGGGCGGCGATCCTCGCCGCCCAGCGCATGGAGGCCCACGCCGAGGCCCTCGAGCGCCCCCTGAGCCCCTGCTGAGGCTCCCCCGATCGGCCCCGGTCCGCGCCTGCCACGAAGCGGCGCGGACCGGGCGCCACGAACCCTGACCGGGAGCCGCGGCGGTCAGCGACGCACGCGCACCGTGGCGGAGGCCTCGGCCCCCTCGTGCAGGGCGTCACCCGGCCAGCCGACCGTGTACGTGACGTTCCCCCGGCTCGGCGCGGTGTCCCGGACGGTGAAGGAGCCGTCGGCGGCCACGGTCACCGGGGCGAGTTCCACCGTGCCGTCCCGGCCGGTCGCGCGCACGGTGAGCACGGCCGGGTCGTCCAGCGGCACGCCCTGGACGCGGAGGACGCCGGTGAACTCGACGCCGGCGGCCCGGGAGGCTTCCGCCGGCGCGGTCAGCGAGATCCCGGACGCGGCCCTGGCCACGTCCACCGTGAGGACGGCGTCCTCGGCCGGGCGGACCAGCAGGTCACCGGCGTAGGTGATCCGGTAGGTGGCCCGGCCCGCCCGCTCCGGCTCGTCGTAGACGACGAAGGTCCCGTCGTCGCGCACCCGGCGGGGGTACCGCGTCCAGGTCGGGGATCATGGGGACAACTGGCGCGACGGCAGCCTACCGGTGCTCTGCGTCGTCCACGATCCCGAGCGGAACAGCCTCTTCTGGGCCAATGCGACCCGTCAGCTTCGCCGAGCAGAAGCGCTACGCAAGACGTTGAGGTCCGTTGTCGTCCGGCGGGAGTCCACGTTGGACGAGTCCACCCTCGACGCCTTCGTCCGGCGCATGCGCAACTACTTGGCTCGGGAGCGCGAGGGTGTCGGCAGGTGGGCGGACATGGCGGATGTCGACTTCGAGCCGAACGACATCGTCAAACCGTTCGTCAACGAAGTTGGCGAGCCCATGGTCTTCTGGCGGAAGCGCGGGGAGCCGTTTGCGGTGTTGCTGCATCACGACCTCGACTGGGAGCCCGTGCGCATCCAGGAGCAGATGCTTCACCTCGATCTCATCCCGTCAATCGGGGACATCATCCTTGACGGTGCCGAAGCGCACTGGCTCATGGGCTGCTTCAAGTCCACCGAATGGTGGCGTCGACCAGTTGAAGAAGGCGGACCGCTCCAGATTCGGTCGTGATGGCTTACGCAAGGATCGGCTCGCCCGGAAGCCAGCTGAGAGCCAACCGTCGGCAGCGGGCGCCGCCTCGGTTCCTTACAGTGCCCCGAGATCGACTGTGACATGGAACGGCGCGGTGGCCTTCACTGTGCCGGTGAACATCTCGCCGTCCCGGTAGACCTTCGTGGCAGGGTCGAGGACGTAGGTGTAGACGATCGGGACCCCGGTGGCGGCCTGCTCGACCCTCCAGTAGAAGGGGATGCCGGCCTTGGCGTACTGGTCCACCTTCACGACCCGGTCGGTGGTTTCCGAGCCGGGCGACACGACCTCGACGACCAGGAGTACGTGCTCGGGTCGGGTAGGCGTGAGGTCGATGGTTTCTGCCCGGTAGACGATGACGTCAGGACGACGGTTGGTGAGGGGAACGTCCTGCAGGCGGACGTCGAAGTCCGTGTCCGCGTTCCAGTCCGGTCCCGCGGCGGCGTCCAGGGCATTGGCGAGGACCCGCGCCAGCCGGTTGTGTCGCTTGGAGGCGCTCGGGCTCACGACGACCATCCCGTCCACGATCTCGATGCCGGCGCACTGCTCCTCGGACCAGGAGTCGTACTGCTCCGCGCTGATCTGTGTGTGCATCCACGCGGGCGCCACCATCTCGGCGGTCATGGTGTTCCTCCTTCGAGGAGCCTGGACAGGTCCGGCGCTGCTCAGCCCAGCGTACTGTTCCAGGACCCTGGAGAGCAGCAGCGATGCGGGCCCGTGCGGGCTTCGGCCCGCGGGTCGGGTGGCGTGAGAGGCTGGGGCGTATGAACCGTCTCGCCGATGCGACCTCGCCGTATCTGCTCCAGCACGCGGACAACCCCGTCGACTGGTGGGAGTGGGAACCCGCCGCCTTCGAGGAGGCCCGCCGCCGGGACGTCCCGGTGCTGCTCAGCGTGGGGTACAGCAGTTGCCACTGGTGTCATGTGATGGCGCACGAGTCGTTCGAGGACGGGACGGTCGCCGCGTACCTCAACGAGCACTTCGTCTCCGTCAAGGTGGACCGCGAGGAGCGGCCGGACGTGGACGCCGTGTACATGGAGGCGGTGCAGGCGGCCACCGGTCAGGGCGGCTGGCCGATGACGGTGTTCCTGACGCCGGACGCCGAGCCGTTCTACTTCGGCACCTACTTCCCGCCCTCCCCCCGGCACGGCCAGCCCGGTTTCCTGCAGGTGCTGCAGGGCGTGCGGGCGGCCTGGGCGGACCGGCGGGACGAGGTCACGGACGTCGCCGGCACGATCGTGCGGGACCTGGCCGGCCGGACGGCGCCGTTCGGTGACGCGGGCGACACCGCGCCCGGCGAGGAGGACATGGCGGCGGCCCTGCTGGGCCTGACCCGCGAGTACGACCCGGCGCGCGGAGGCTTCGGGGGCGCGCCCAAGTTCCCGCCGTCCATGGTGCTGGAGTTCCTGCTCCGCCACCACGCCCGCACCGGGTCGGAGGGCGCCCTGCAGATGGCCGCCGAGACCTGCGGTCGGATGGCCCGCGGCGGCCTGTACGACCAGCTCGGCGGCGGCTTCGCCCGGTACTCGGTCGACCGGGACTGGGTGGTGCCGCACTTCGAGAAGATGCTCTACGACAACGCGCTGCTCTGCCGCGTCTACGCCCACCTGTGGCGCTCCACCGGCTCGGAGTCCGCGCGCCGGGTCGCGCTGGAGACGGCCGACTTCATGGTCCGTGAACTGCGCACCGCCGAGGGCGGCTTCGCCTCCGCGCTGGACGCCGACAGCGACGACGGCACCGGCAAGCACGTCGAGGGCGCGTACTACGTCTGGACGCCGGAGCAGCTCACCGAGGTGCTCGGCGAGGAGGACGGCGACCTGGCCGCCCGCTACTTCGGGGTGACGGAGGAGGGCACCTTCGAGGAGGGCGCCTCGGTGCTGCGGCTCCCGCAGGTGGAGGGCGTGTTCGACGCCGCCCGGATCGACGGCATCCGCCAGCGGCTCCTCGCGGCCCGCGCCCAGCGGCCCGCGCCGGGGCGGGACGACAAGGTGGTCGCCGCGTGGAACGGCCTGGCGATCGCCGCGCTGGCGGAGACCGGCGCGTACTTCGACCGGCCGGACCTGGTGGAGGCGGCGGTGGCCGCCGC
The DNA here is from genome assembly GCF_053592575.1 of Streptomyces sp. NPDC002640. Taxonomy (NCBI): domain Bacteria; kingdom Bacillati; phylum Actinomycetota; class Actinomycetes; order Kitasatosporales; family Streptomycetaceae; genus Streptomyces; species Streptomyces sp. NPDC002640. The sequence goes on from NZ_JBSFVZ010000002.1 coordinate 49,077, forward strand.
GGACCTGCTGGTGCGGGTGCACATGGACGAGCACGCCGCGCTCACCCGGACCAGCCGGGACGGCCGGGCCGGCGCCAACGCGGGCGTGCTGGAGGACTACGGCGACGTCGCCGAGGGGCTGATCACGCTGGCCGGGGTCACCGGGGAGGGCGTCTGGCTGGACTTCGCCGGGCTGCTCCTCGGCCACGTCCGGGAGCGGTTCACCGACGCGGAGTCGGGGGCGCTGTACGACACGGCGTCCGACGCCGAGCGGCTGTTCCGCCGCCCGCAGGACCCCACGGACAACGCCGCCCCCTCGGGCTGGACGGCGGCGGCCGGGGCGCTGCTGTCGTACGCGGCGCACACCGGGTCCGAGGAGCACCGGACGGCGGCCGAGCGGGCGCTGGGCGTCGTGAAGCTGCTGGCCCGCCGGGTCCCGCGGTTCGTGGGGTGGGGGCTCGCCGTGGCCGAGGCGTGGATCGACGGTCCCCGCGAGGTGGCGGTGGTCGGCCCGCGCGACGCGGACGCCACCCGCGCCCTGCACCGTACGGCGCTGCTCGGCACGGCCCCCGGCGCGGTCGTCGCCACCGGGCCCGAGGGCGGCGAGGAGTTCCCCCTCCTCGCCGGCCGGCCCCTCACCGACGGCGCCCCCACCGCCTACGTGTGCCGGAACTTCACCTGCGACGCCCCGACCACCGACCCGGGCCGCCTCGCCGCCGCGGTCCAGGTCCAGACCCCGTAACGACGCCTGACCGTCGCAAGGTCACCACACCCGCGGCGACACGACTGCCGCACGGGCGGGGCGGGGCGGCAGCGCCGGCCTCCGCGGCGGGCGCTGCCGTACGGCGGCGGGCACTGCTGCCCGGCAGCACGCAACCGGTACCGCCCGGCCCGGAAGCCGCCACCCGAGGCGAAGGACGCCGCCCGAGGTGAAGGGCGCTGCCGACGCGAAGGGTGCCGCCCGCGGCGGCCCGGCCCGCCGCGGGCGGCGGGGTCAGGACGTGCCGGGGCCGTACTCCGCGACGGCGCGGTCCACGATGGCGACCAGTTGCTCGTGGTGGGCGCCCCGCCAGTACACGCGCCCGCAGTCCCCGCACTCGGCGAACACCTCGTAGTTCCGCGACGTCCCCGCCTCCAGGCGGTCGGCGACGTCCGCCTTGGACGCCTCCCGCAGCTCGCCGTTGCAGGCGGTGCAGCGCGTCCACGGCCGCAGCCGGGGCGTGAACCGGCGCAGCACCTCGCGGAGCTGTTCGTCGGGCCGGGTGCTGTAGACGTACGCCCCGGCCCAGATCTCGCGCCGCCGCAGCAGACCGCGGTCGCGGCTCAGCAGGACCCGCCGCTCGGCCGCGGACCGGGCGGCCAGCGCCGGGTCCCCGATGTCGGTCGACTCGTAGGCGACGTCGACCCCCAGCAGCCGCAGCCGCCGCGCCAGCGTGCCGAGGTGCACGTCGAGGAGGAACCGCAGCGGCACCTCCGGGGCGCCGGGGGTGAGCTGCGGCGGGGCCACCGGCCGGACCTCGACGGACTCCCCCGCCGACGGCGTGTGCGACACCGGCACCGTCCGGCCGTCGACCAGGAGCTCGCCGACCTCGGTGAGCGGCACCCCCAGCGACTCCACCACGTGCCCCAGCGTCGACACCCCGTCGACCGCCGCCGTCGCCTCTCCCCCGCGCACGAAGAGCCGCAGCTCCGGCGCGACCCGCACATGGATGCCCGTTGACCCCGTAGCACTCGCACTGCCGACCATGCGGCCAGAATGACACGCCCGGCCCGCCGGACCGGCGGAATTTCCCCGTCGGCACCCACCGGCACCCACCGGCACCCTCCGGGGCCCACCGGCACCCACCTGCCCGCTCCGGCGCCCCTCGGCCCCGGTCCCCGGCCCGGCCCGCCCCTACGCGCGGGTGTACGCCACCAGCGAGATCCCGACGTAGTGCACGATGAACGCCGCCAGCGTGAAGGCGTGGAACACCTCGTGGAACCCGAAGTACCGCGGCGACGGGTCCGGCTTGCGGAGCGCGTAGATCACGCCGCCCACGCTGTAGAGGATGCCGCCGACCACCACGCACACCAGGACCGCCACCCCGCCCGTGCGCAGGAAGTCCGGCAGGAAGAAGACCGCGGCCCATCCCATGGCGATGTAGCAGGGCGTGTAGAGCCACCGCGGGGCGCCGACCCAGAAGACGCGGAACAGGATGCCCGCCACCGCGGCCGCCCAGATCCCCCACAGCAGCCACTCCCCCTGCGATCCCGGCAGGAGCAGGATCGTCAGCGGCGTGTACGTGCCGGCGATGATCAGGAAGATGTTGGAGTGGTCCAGCCGGCGGAGCACGCCGTCCATTCGGGGGGACCAGGTTCCGCGGTGGTAGAGAGCGCTCACGCCGAAGAGAAGACATGCCGTGAGGGTGTATATCCCGCAGGCGATGCGTCCCCGGGTGGAGTCGGCGAGAGCGGTGAGGACGAGTCCGGCGATCAGAGCTGCCGGGAACATCCCGAGGTGCAGCCAGCCGCGCAGCCGGGGCTTGATCTGCTCCGGAAGTGAGGGTGCGGTCATATCGGCCATCGTACCTACGCAACCGTAAGTTACAGGTGAGTACAGGGTCGGCGGGTGCTGCGACCAGCCAACTTCCGCCTTGCCCCGAAAGCAAATCCATCAATCAGTGAGGTTGCTCACTCCGCTCAGGTGTGCGCCCCCCTGGACAGATGGGCACTCGTCACCGAAGATCATATGAGTGAGATCCGCTCCGAATGAGCACCCGAAATCGACCGGGGCGGCCGACATGCACCAAAAGGGCATCACCCCGCACCACCCACGTCCCGGGCAACAGCACACCGGCAGCAACCCTGATTAGGAGCGATTCGTGGCGCGCGACATCGAGGCTCCCCCGGCCGTCTCCACCGACGCGACGGAAGAACCCCCCACACGGCACCCCCGGCTGATCTCGTGGGTCGACGAGATCGCCGCACTGACGCAGCCCGACCGGGTGGTCTGGTGCGACGGCTCGGAGGCCGAGTACGACCGGCTCTGCGAGGAGCTCGTCAGCAAGGGCACCTTCACGAAGCTGGACCCGATCAAGCGCCCGAACTCCTACTACGCCGCCTCGGACCCGACGGACGTCGCCCGGGTCGAGGACCGGACGTTCATCTGCTCCGAGCGCGAGGAGGACGCCGGCCCGACCAACCACTGGATGGCCCCCGCCGAGATGCGGGAGACCTTCCAGGGCAAGGACGGCCGGGGCGGCATCTTCCGCGGCTCGATGCGCGGCCGGACGATGTACGTCGTCCCGTTCTGCATGGGCCCGCTGGGTTCCGACCTCTCCGCCATCGGCGTCGAGATCACCGACTCGGCCTACGTGGCCGTCTCGATGCGCACCATGACCCGCATGGGCCGCCCCGTCCTGGACGAGCTCGGTGACGACGGCTTCTTCGTGAAGGCCGTCCACACCCTGGGCGCCCCGCTGGAACCGGGCCAGGAGGACGTGCCGTGGCCCTGCAACTCCACCAAGTACATCTCGCACTTCCCCGAGTCCCGTGAGATCTGGTCCTACGGCTCGGGCTACGGCGGCAACGCGCTGCTCGGCAAGAAGTGCTACGCGCTGCGCATCGCCTCGGTGATGGCCCGCGACGAGGGCTGGCTCGCCGAGCACATGCTGATCCTCAAGCTGACGCCGCCGCAGGGCGAGTCCAAGTACGTCGCCGCCGCGTTCCCGAGCGCCTGCGGCAAGACCAACCTCGCCATGCTGGAGCCGACGGTCCGCGGCTGGACGGTCGAGACCATCGGCGACGACATCGCCTGGATGCGCTTCGGCGAGGACGGCCGCCTGTACGCCATCAACCCGGAGGCCGGCTTCTTCGGCGTCGCCCCGGGCACCGGCGAGCACACCAACGCCAACGCCATGAAGACCCTGTGGGGCAACGCGGTCTTCACCAACGTGGCGCTCACCGACGACGGCGACGTCTGGTGGGAGGGCATGACGGAGGAGCCCCCGGCCCACCTCACGGACTGGAAGGGCAACGACTGGACGCCGGAGTCCGGCACCCCCGCCGCACACCCCAACGCCCGCTTCACCGTCCCCGCCGCCCAGTGCCCGATCATCGCGCCCGAGTGGGAGGACCCGAAGGGCGTGCCGATCTCGGCGATCCTCTTCGGTGGCCGCCGCGCCAGCGCGGTGCCGCTGGTCACCGAGTCCTTCGACTGGAACCACGGCGTCTTCCTGGGCGCCAACGTGGCCAGCGAGAAGACCGCCGCCGCCGAGGGCAAGGTCGGCGAGCTGCGGCGCGACCCGTTCGCCATGCTGCCGTTCTGCGGCTACAACATGGGCGACTACATGGCCCACTGGGTCGAGGTCGGCAAGCACAAGGACCCGGCCAAGCTGCCGCGGATCTACTACGTCAACTGGTTCCGCAAGGACGAGTCCGGGCGCTTCGTGTGGCCCGGGTTCGGCGAGAACAGCCGCGTCCTGAAGTGGATCGTCGACCGCCTCGACGGCCGGGCGGAGGGCGTGGAGACGGCGATCGGCATCCTGCCGGCCAAGTCCTCCTTCGACACCGAGGGCCTCGACATGCCCGAGAAGGACCTCGACCTGCTCCTGTCCGTCGACAAGGACGTCTGGAAGCAGGAGGCGGCCCTGGTGCCGGACCACTTCAACACCTTCGGCGACCACACCCCCAAGGAGCTCTGGGACCAGTACGAGTCCCTGGTCAGCCGTCTCGGCTGACCCTCCCGACCCCGCGGCCGGCCCCGACGTATGCCCTGACCTGCGACGTCCCCCGGCCGGCCGCGGAACAGCCGTCCCCGCGGAACGCTCCGCGGGGATGCGCCGTCCCGGGCCGGCCCGCCCCGTCCACCGCCCTCGGGCGCCGCACCGGGCGCACGCCCCGGCGGGTGGACGGTTTCGGGACGGGGGAGGGCGGGGGAGGAACACTGGGCGGCGCCTCGGGCGCCCGGGCGGCGAGCCCCGCCCCGGAGCTCCGCCGCAGGCGCACGGCATCGCCACCGGAGGGGGACCGGACATGCGCGACCCGCACCGCCAGGACGCCCTGAACCTGCTCGAGCGCACCGTCGCGGAGGAGGCCCGGCGCACCGGCGCCGACCCCGCCGCGCTGCTCGCCCGCGCCCGCGCCGCCCTGGACGGCATGGCCCGCGCCGCCCAGCCGGAGTACGAGGCCTACCTCGGTGCCCTGGACGCGGCGAACCCCCCGCGTCCGACCTTCGCCCAGCGCTTCGCCCGCGACGGCCGAGGCCCCACCACCCTGCTGGTCGCCGGCGTCGCCGCCGCCACCGCCACCGTCGCCGACCTCGCCCTGGGCACCGGCGGCGCCGTCGCCCTCGGCGCGGGCCTGTCCGTGGGGGTGACCGCCTCCGCCACCGCCGTCGTCCGGGCCGCCGTCTCCCACCTGCCCGCCGCGCACCATCACGCGGGCGCGGTCCGGCAGCCCGGCGGGCCCGAGGCCCTGCGCCTGCAGTGGCTCACCGCTCTGGAGCTGCGCGGCGTCCGCCCCTGGCTGGAGCAGCAGCGGCGCCTGCTGCGCACCCCCGCGGCCCCGCCCCGGCTGCGCGGCAGCGACAAGAGCGCCGCGGCCCGCCGCCGCGCCGTGCTGGAGCGCTCGTTCGAACAGTTACCCCCGGCCGACGCCCCCTTCGCGGGCCGCCGCGAGGAACTGGCCGCCCTCCGCCGCTGGGCCCGCGCCGCCCGCGCGGACGCCGACAGCCGCCCCACCGTGGTGGTGCTGCACGGCTCCCCCGGCTCCGGCCGCACAGCGCTGGCCGCCCGCGCCGCCCACGACCTGCGGGACGAGTACCGCGGCGCCTGCCTGGTCGACCTGCGCGGCGACTCCCCCTCGGACCCGCCGCCGCCCACCCTCCCCCAAGCTCTCGGCTCCGCACGAGCAGGGGGCACCCCCACGGCGGGCACCCCCATGGCGCTGCTCCACCTCCTGAACCGCCTCGGCGCACCCCGCGAACAGCTCCTGTTCCGCGAGGGCTCCACCCCCGAGCAGCAGCTCACCCGCCTCACCGAGCTGTACCGCCGCCACCTGGCGGGCCTGCCGGTGATCGTCGTGCTGGACGACGCCTCCGACCCCGAGCAGGTGCGCGCCCTGCTGCCGGAGCGCTCGGAGAGCCTGCTGCTGGTCACCTCCCGCACGCCGCTCGTCCTGCCGCGGGACCTGCCCGCCCGCGTCCACCAGCTCGCCGTGCAGCCGCTGCCGGTGGACGCCGCCCGGGAGGCCCTGGCCGCCTACGCCCCGCCCGGCGCCGACCGGCCGCAGGACGACGCGGCCCTGGAACGGGTCCACCGGCTGTGCGGCGGCCTCCCGCTGGCCCTGCGGGTGGCGGGCACCGCCCTCGGCACCCGCACGCCCGCCCGCCTCGCCGACGACCTCGGCGCCTACGGGCCGGTCACGCCGGTGCAGCGCGCCCTGTGGCTGCGCTACGCCGACCAGTCGGAGCAGGCCCGTCGGCTGCTGCGCCGGCTGGCCCTGGCCGGCCGCGCCTCGCTGGGCGCGGCGGCGGCCGCCTCGCTGCTGGACACCGACGAGCAGGACGGCTGGCGGCACCTGGCCTCGCTGGCCCGCGCGGGCCTTGTCGAGCCGGTCCGCGGCACCCGCTGCCGGCTGCACGACGTGGTCCGCGCCTTCGCGCAGGAACGCCTCCAGGAGGAGGAGACCCCGGCCGAGCGCACCGCCGCGCAGGAGCGGCTGATCAGCACCTACGCCCGGCTCGCCGACTCGGTGCTGCGCCTGCTCGACGGCAACGTCTCCACCCGCACCGGCCTGTCCACCCCGGCCGGCGCCGCCCCGCAGGGCTTCTCCTCCCCGAAGGAGGCGCTGCGCTGGCTGGACGACGAGTCCGCGTTCATCACCGCCGCGCTGCGTCACGCCGAGGGCGTGGACAGCTCGGCCGTGCACGCCCTGCTGGGCGCGCTCTGCGACTACTGCCTGCTGCGCGGCGACATGTACCGGCTGGGTGAGATCAACGAGCTGGCCAGGTCCGTCGACGAGGGGCTGATGCTCCGCTCGGTGACCTGGCGCACCGGTATCGCCGCCCGTCAGATCGGCGACCTCGACAAGGCCAGGACCACGCTCTCCACCCTCGTCGACGACTACCGGGCCTCCGAGCAGGAGGCCGACGCGGCGCGGGCGCTGGGGTCCCTCGGCATCACCCTGCACCACCAGGGCAACCTCCCGGAGGCCGCCGCGAAGCTGCGGGAGGCGGTGCAGTTGCAGGCCGCGCCGGAGCTGGCCGCGGACCGGGCGTGGACGCTGCACGCGCTGGGCGCGGTGGAACGGGACCGGGGCGACCTCGCGGAGGCCCGGCAGCTCCTGCGGCAGTCGCTGGCGCTGCACCGGGCGGCGGAGGCGGTGCACGGCGAGGCGTGGGCCCGGTACCAGTTCGGTCAGCTCGCGCTGCGCACCGGCGACGTGGAACGCGGCCGCCAGGAGCTGCGCACCGCGCTGGACCTGTACCGGCGCACCCGGGACACCCGGGGGCAGGCGTGGACGCGGACCCAGCTCGAGCGGGCCCGGCTGGCGGACGGCGAGGCGGCGGCCGCGGTGGAGGGGCTGCGCAAGGCGGTCGTGCTGCACCGGGAGGTCGAGGACCTGCGCGGCGAGGCGTGGACCCTGCACTACCTGGGGCAGGCGCTGGAGGAGGCGGGCGACCTCGACGAGGCCGGCCGGGAGCTGGAGCGCTCCCGGGCGCTGTTCTCCCGCATGCGGGACGTCTACGGCCTGGGCTGGGCCCGGCACCACCTCGCCCGGGTCACCCGCGACCAGCGGGCGGCGCGGGCCGGGTCGCTGCGCAACTCCGGGTTCGCCCGGCAGCTCCTGGTGGACGCCCGGGCCGACTTCCGGCGCGCGGGGGTGGTGCACGGCGAGGCGTGGTCCTGCCTGGAGCTGGCGGTGATCGACGCGGGCAATTCACGCGAGGAGCGGGCCCTCGGCCTGTGCGACGAGGCGATCGGGCTGGCGGCGTCCTGCGGCGACACCCGCGCGGAGGCCTGGGGCCGGTTCCTGCGCTGCACGCTGCTGCCGTGCACGTCACCGGACGGCGCGGAGACGGCCCAGCGGGAGCTCGCCGCGCTGGCCCCGGACGTGAAGGACCCCCGCCTGGCGGACTGCGTCACCACCTGGGAGCTCTACCTCCGCCGCGGACTCCCCCCGGCGGACCCCTGGCCCGCCTGGCGCCTGGGCCTCACCCCCACCAGGGCCGCCCGCGAGATCCTCGGCTGACCGGCCCCGCACCGCACCGTCCCGTGCCGGGCGGGCAGGCCCCGGTCCCGTGCCGGGCGGTCCCGTGCCGGGCGGGCAGCACGACGGCCCGCGCCGCGCGTCCCGGCGCACCACGGCCGGAGCGGCGGTGCGGGGACCGGGCACGGGCACGCCGTGCGGGCGGGGACTACTTCTCGGCGGTGGTGGGCGCGGAGGACGCCGCGTCCGCCCGCGTCGACGCGGGCGCGCCGTTCCCGCCGTCCGCGGGTTCCTCCTCGCGGCCGACCATCCTGGCCCGCTCCATGTGCTTGCTCATGGACTTCATGAGCCCCCACACCGCCAGCGCCATCAGGGCGAAGACGATGAAGCCGAGGACACCCGGGGTGACCTTGTCCTTGTCGAATTCCTCCGCGGCCAGAACCAGGAGGGTTGCGCTAGCGCTCATGTCAGCCATTGTCCCGGATGCCCGCGAAGAGGTCCGACTCGGGGATGTCGGTGGTCACCAACGACTTCGCGAGCTCGTAGTCCTCGGTGGGCCAGACCTCCCGCTGGAGCTCCAGCGGGATCCGGAACCAGCCGCCGTCGGGGTCGATCTGGGTGGCGTGCGCGATCAGCGCCCGGTCCCGGGTCTCGAAGAATTCGCCGCAGGGCACGAACGTGGTGAGGGTGCGCTCGACGCGCTCGAACTCGTCCCACCGCTTGAGCCAGTCACCGTAGGGGGAGTCCAGGCCGCGCTCCTCCATCGCCTCGTGCAGCGCGACCGTGCGCGGGCGGTTGAAGCCCTGGTTGTAGTAGACCTTCAGCGGCTGGAAGGCCGGCCCGTACTCGGACTCGGGGTACTTCTCCAGGTCGGTCGCGCCCTCGAAGGCCACCATCGTGATCTTGTGGGTCATGATGTGGTCGGGGTGCGGGTAACCGCCGTTCTCGTCGTAGGTGGTGATCACCTGCGGGCGGAAGGACCGGATCTGCCGCACCAGCTCACCGGCCGCCTTGTCGACGTCCTCCAGCGCGAAGCAGCCCTCGGGCAGCGGCGGCAGCGGGTCGCCCTCGGGGAGGCCCGAGTCGACGAAACCGAGCCAGGCCTGCCGGACGCCCAGGATCTCGCGCGCCGCGTCCATCTCCTTGCGGCGGACCTCGTGGATGTTCTCCTCGATGTACGCGTCGCCCTGGAGCTTCGGGTTCAGGATCGAACCGCGCTCACCGCCGGTGCAGGTCACCACGAGGACGTCGACGCCCTCGGACACGTACTTGGCCATGGTGGCGGCGCCCTTGCTCGACTCGTCGTCGGGGTGGGCGTGGACTGCCATCAGTCGCAGCTGCTCGGTCAAGGCTCAATCCTCAGAGATCGGTCGGCGCCCGGGCGGCGCACACGCGTGGGCGGCGGTCCCCCGTGCGGAGGGGCGACAGCCGCGCCTTCTATAGTGACGGAATCGGGGGACGATTGATTCCGGGGTCCGGACACCGCTCCCCGGCCCCGCCCGAGAGGACCAGCATGAGCACGGCCAGCCCGCAGCACCCGGCGCCCCAGCCGCCCGCCGGCCGCTACGGCCGTGCCGCGGACACGGCGGACGACCGCCGCACCGACCGCACGCTGAAGATCGTCGGCTCGGTCCTGGGCGCCCTGCTGATCGGCCTCGTCGCCTGGTTCGGTTTCCACCACGTGGGCGGCAAGGAGATCAGCGGCCAGATGATCACCTTCCGGACCGCCGGGGACTCGGTCCGGGTGGAGCTGGAGGTCTTCAAGGACACCGGTGTCACCGGCTACTGCACGGTCCGCTCCCAGGCGGAGAACGGCGCCGAGGTCGGCCGCGCCGACTTCCGCTTCGACGAGGAGACCGACCGGGTCCACAAGACGGTCACCCTGCGCACCACCAGCCGCGGCACCACCGCCGAACTGCTGGGCTGCCACACCGACTGAGCCCCGCGGGGGGCTCCCCCGCCCGGCGGGCATTTCTTCTCCCACTTTCGCGGCCCGATTGTTAGGCTCGTGGTTTCGCCCACCCATGAGGGACCATTCTTCTGGGTAGGGCGTTGCTTTGTATTCCCAGTACGGACGAGGAGCACCTGTGACCCAGACCAGCGAGAACGTCACCTGGCTCACCCAGGAGGCGTACAACAAGCTCAAGGACGAGCTTGAGTACCTTACTGGTCCTGCGCGCACCGAAATCGCCGCCAAGATCGCGGCCGCGCGCGAAGAGGGCGATCTGCGGGAGAACGGTGGCTACCACGCCGCCAAGGAGGAGCAGGGCAAGCAGGAGCTCCGGGTGCGGCAACTCCAGCAGCTGCTGGAGACGGCGAAGGTCGGCGAGGCGCCGGCCGCCGACGGCGAGGTCGCTCCGGGCATGCTCGTCACGGTCGCCTTCGACGGCGACGAGGACGACACCCTGACCTTCCTGCTCGCCTCCAGGGAGTACGCCAGCGAGGAGATCGAGACGTACTCCCCGCAGTCCCCGCTCGGCCGCGGCGTGACCGGCCACAAGATCGGTGAGGACGCGGAGTACGAGCTGCCGAACGGCAAGAAGGCCTCGGTGCGCATCCTGAAGGCCGAGCCCTACAAGGGCTGAGCCCTACCGGGGCTGCCCCCTGTCAGGGCCGGGCCGCGGGGCGCGGACGCGCAGGAACCGCACGAACGACGGAACCCCCGGGCGTCGGCCCGGGGGTTCCGGTGCGTCCCGGCCCGCGCCTCACACGGAGGCGTTCCGGTACTTGCGCACCGACAGCGTCCGGAAGATCACGATGATCGCCACCGAGTAGATCAGCGACGCCCACACCGGGTGCTGCATCGGCCAGGCGGTGGAGGTGGACTGCCCGGGGTTGGCGAACAGCACCCGGCACGCCTGCACGATGGCGCTGAACGGGTTCCACTCGGCGATGTGCCGCAGCCACGGCGTCATGTTGGCCGGGTCGACGAACGCGTTGGAGATGAAGGTCACCGGGAACAGCCAGATCAGCCCGCCGTTGGTGGCGGCCTCGGGGCTGCGCACCGAGAGGCCGATCAGCGCGCCGATCCAGGTGAACGCGTAGCCGCACAGCAGCAGCAGCCCGAACCCGGCGGCCACCCGGAACGGGTCGGTGTCGCCGTTGGTGCCCACCCGCCAGCCCAGCAGCAGGGCGACGGCCGCCAGGATCAGCACGGTCAGCGCCGTCTGCACCAGGTCGGCCAGGGTCCGTCCGGTGAGCACCGCCCCGCGCGCCATCGGCAGGGCGCGGAACCGGTCGATCAGTCCCTTGTGCATGTCCTCCGCGATGCCGGCGCCGGCGCCGGCGGTGGCGAAGGTGACGGTCTGGGCGAAGATGCCGGCCATCAGGAAGTTCCGGTAGTCCGCGGCACTGGTCGACCCGCCGACCATCAGCGACCCGCCGAAGACGTAGGTGAACAGCACCACGAACATCACCGGCTGGATCAGCCCGAACAGCACGATCTCGGGGATCCGGGTCATGCGGATGAGGTTGCGCTGCGCCACGATCAGCGAGTCGCGCAACGACTGCCGCACCTTCCCCCCGCGGCCTTCCACGGGACGGCGCTCCCGGGTCCCGGCGGCGACACTCATGCGGAGCCCTCCTCCTCGGCCGCGGCGGACTCGGCCATGTGGCCGGTGAGCGAGAGGAACACGTCGTCCAGCGTCGGACGCCGCAGCCCCACGTCGTCGAGTTCGATCCCGCGCTCGTCCAGTTCCCGGATCACCGACGCCAGCAGCCGCGGGCCGCCGCTCACCGGCACGGTCAGCTTGCGGGTGTGCTCCTCCACGGAGACCTCGCCCACCCCGAACCGGGTGAGCACGGCCGCGGCGTCCGGCATCAGCTCCCGGGCCCGGACGATCACCTCCACCCGCTCCCCGCCGGTACGGGCCTTCAGCTCGTCCGACGTGCCGCGGGCGATGACCCTGCCGTGGTCGACCACCGCGATGTCGTGGGCGAGGTGGTCGGCCTCCTCCAGGTACTGGGTGGTCAGCAGCAGGGTCGTGCCGCCGGAGACCAGGTCCTTGATCACGTCCCAGAGCTGAAGCCGGTTGCGGGGGTCCAGGCCGGTGGTCGGCTCGTCCATGAACATCACCGGCGGCCGCACCACCAGCGCGGCGGCCAGGTCCAGGCGGCGGCGCATGCCGCCGGAGTAGTTCTTGGTGATGCGGTCCGCGGCGTCGGTGAGGTGGAACTGCTCCAGCAGCTCGGCCGCGCGGGTCTTCGCCTCGCGGCGGCCCCGCTGGTACAGCCGCCCCACCATCACCAGGTTCTCCCGCCCGGTGAGGTACTCGTCCACGGCGGCGAACTGGCCGGACAGCCCGATGTTGTGCCGCACGGCGTCGGGATCCTTCAGCACGTCGATCCCGGCCACGACGGCGTGGCCCGCGTCCGGCCGCAGCAGCGTGGTCAGGCACCGCACCGCCGTGGTCTTCCCCGCGCCGTTGGGGCCGAGCAGCCCCAGCACGGTCCCCTCCGGGACGTCCAGGTCGACGCCGTCCAGCGCCCGCACGTCCCCGAAGGTCTTGACCAGCCCTTCAGCCCGAATGGCCCCCGGCATTTCGCCTCCGGCCCGCATCGACAACGATCCGACTCCGAGCCTAGGTTTCCCGCGCCGGTTCCGCCCGTCGGGAGCCGCCCGCGCCGGCGGCCTCCCGTGCCGGTGTCCGTCGCGACCGCCGCGTCGTGCGGGGCGGCGCGGTGTCCACGTCCGACCCGTTACGCTCGGTGCGCATGAGCGACACCCACTTCAGCGAGCACTTCGAGACGCTGGCGATCCACGCGGGCAACACCGCCGATCCCCTGACCGGCGCCGTCGTCCCGCCCATCTACCAGGTCTCCACGTACAAGCAGGACGGCGTCGGCGGGCTCCGCGGCGGCTACGAGTACAGCCGCAGCGCCAACCCCACCCGTACCGCCCTGGAGGAGAACCTCGCCGCCCTCGAGGGCGGCCGCCGAGGTCTCGCGTTCGCCTCCGGCCTGGCCGCCGAGGACTGCCTGCTGCGCACGCTGCTCGCGCCGGGCGACCACGTGGTCATCCCCAACGACGCCTACGGCGGCACCTTCCGCCTGTTCGCCAAGGTCGTCTCGCGCTGGGGCGTGGAGTGGTCCGTCGCGGACAGCGGCGACCCGGACGCCCTGCGCGCCGCGATGACCCCGAAGACCAAGGCGGTGTGGGTCGAGACCCCCTCCAACCCGCTCCTCGGCATCACCGACATCGCCGCCGCCGCGCAGATCGCCCACGAGGGCGGCGCCCGCCTGGTGGTCGACAACACCTTCGCCACGCCGTACCTCCAGCAGCCGCTGGCCCTCGGCGCGGACGTGGTGGTGCACTCGCTCACCAAGTACATGGGCGGCCACTCCGACGTGGTCGGCGGCGCCCTGATCACCGGTGACCAGGCCCTCGGCGAGGAGCTGGTCTTCCACCAGAACGCGATGGGCGCGGTGGCCGGGCCGTTCGACTCCTGGCTGGTGCTGCGCGGCACCAAGACGCTGGCCGTGCGGATGGACCGCCACTCGGAGAACGCCGCCAAGGTGGTCGACATGCTCAGCCGTCACCCCAAGGTGACGAAGGTGCTGTACCCGGGTCTGCCGGAGCACCCGGGCCACGAGGTCGCCGCCAAGCAGATGCGGGCCTTCGGCGGCATGGTGTCCTTCCAGGTCGCCGGCGGCGAGGAGGCCGCGGTGGCGGTCTGCGACCGTGCGAAGGTCTTCACGCTCGGCGAGTCCCTCGGCGGCGTGGAGTCGCTGATCGAGCACCCGGGCCGGATGACCCACGCCTCCGCCGCGGGCTCCGCGCTGGAGGTCCCCGCGGACCTGGTCCGCCTCTCCGTCGGCATCGAGAACGCCGACGACCTCGTCGAGGACCTCCGCCAGGCCCTCGGCTAGCCCCTGCTCCGCCCGGCCGGGCGGCCCCCCGCGCACGGTGGGGCCGCCCGGCCCAGGGGCCGGGGCCAGGCCAGGGGCTGAGGTTGGGGTCGGGGTTGGGGTTGGGCCAAGGGGCGGGAGGCCGGTACCAGGCCAGGACCAAGGGACCCTGGGGCCAAGGGGCAAGAGGCCGGTACCAGGCCAGGGCCAAGGGACCCTGGGGCCAAGGGGCAAGAGGCCGGTACCAGGCCAGGGGCGGGAGGCCGGGGGCCAAGTGGGCCGGGGAACCAAGTGGGCCGGGGAACCAGGTGGGCCGGGGCCGGGTGGGCCGTGCGGTGGGGGCGGTTATCCCCAGAGACCCGTCGCGGCGGCCACCGCGGCGCCGGCCCCGGTGAGGAAGGCCGCCGCGACCAGCGCCCTCCGCCACGCCCTCGCGCGCCGCAGCCGCAGGCCGGCCTCGACCGCCGCGTCCGCGAGCCCCGCCGGAACCACCGGGACCGGGAGGGCGCCCAGCACGCGCCGGGCCTCCGCCTCGCACTGCGGCCCGGCCCCGGCCGCGAACCGTCGCGCCGCCCCCGCGGTCAGGGCCTCCACCCGGCCCGTGCCGCAGCCCAGCAGCATCGCCGTGCGCTCGGTGTCGATCCCCTCGTGCAGCCGCAGCACCAGCGCCGCCCGGGCGAGCGGCCGCAGCGCGCCCAGCGGACCGCCAATGCCCGCGTCCTTCGCGGCGCCCAGGACGCGCCGCAGCCGCAGCGCCCGCAGGAACCCCCGCACCAGCTCGGCCCGCGCGCGGTCGTAGGGGTCGTCGCCCTCGCCGGAGACCCGCGCCCACACGGTGTACGTCCGGGCCAGCGCCTCCGTCAGCAGCCGCCGGGCCACCGGCCGGTTCCGCGGGCTCTCGCCGGTGAGCAGCGTGGCCGTGAGCAGCAGCCGGCCACCGGCCGCCCCGGCGAACACCCGGAACTCCCGCTCCCCCGCACCGGCATCGCGAGCCGCCACCGGTCCGCCCCCTCCCCCTCGGCCCCGCCCCTTCCACGTCCTGACGGGCCCTGCAGCTCGTACAGGTCTCGCGGCTCTTGCTCGTCGTACAGGTCGCGCAGCTCGTGCGGGTCGCTCGGGCGCGGGTCGCGCGGGGGCCGTCCGGGTGCGGTGCCGGTCAGTCGTCCGCCGGGTCCTCCGCCGGACGGCCCCCCGCCTGCACGGACATCCGCTCCGACAACGCGTGGTTCATCCGCGTCAGCAACGAGCAGAACGCGTCGCGTTCCTCCCGCGACCAGTCCTCGGTCAGCTCGGCCATCAGCTGGCGGCGGGACGACCGGACCTCCTCCAGCCTGCCGCGCCCGCGGGCCGACAGGTCGAGGACCACCGCGCGGCCGTCCTCCGGGTGCGAGGTCCGCCGGACCAGACCGGACTCGACCAGCGGCGCCACCTGGCGGGTGACCGTGGACGAGTCGATGCCCATACCGGCGGCCAGCGCCTTGACGCCCATCGGGCCTTCCTGGTCGAGCCGGTTGAGGAGCAGGTACGCCGCGCGGTCCATCGAGAAACGCAGCCGTCCGACTGCGCCCAGCCGGGTCTGCTCGGCGCGGCGCGCGAACAGTGCCATCTGGTACTGGAGCGACTCGAGGAGTCCGTCGTCGGTGGTCGTCACGTCCATCGACTCCGTCGACTTGTCGGGTGCAGTGGGCATGGCCGGAAGCTCACTTCGATCTGGGCCGGTAGTGGTGGACAGGCTACGCGGACTCGCACCCGTCCGTAACGAGCCTGTGGAAAACCCGTTCGCCCTCCTGGGGCCCTGTGGACAGGCCGCGAACGCGGCCCGCCCGGTTTTCCACAGGGCGGGTGAGCCGCCTCCGCTCCTGCGAGACTGAGGCCATGAACCACCGCACCACCGCGGCCGCGCATCCCGTCACGCTCGACGACGTGCGCGGCGCCCAGAAGATGCTCTCCGGGATCGCGCGGGTCACCGGACTCGAGGGCAGCAGACACCTCTCCCGGCTGGTGGGCGCGCCGGTGCACCTGAAGTGCGAGAACCTGCAGCGCACCGGTTCGTTCAAGCTGCGCGGCGCCTACATCCGGATCGCCGGTCTGCTCCCGGAGGAGCGGGCGGCCGGCGTGGTGGCCGCCAGCGCGGGCAACCACGCGCAGGGCGTCGCCCTGGCCGCCTCGCTGCTCGGTGTGCGGGCGACGGTCTTCATGCCGAAGGGCGCGCCCCTGCCGAAGATCAGCGCCACCCGCGAGTACGGGGCGGAGGTCATACTCCACGGCGAGGTGGTCGACGAGACGATGGCCGCGGCGACGGCGTACGCGGAGGAGACCGGCGCGGTCTTCATCCACCCCTTCGACCACCCCGACGTGATCACCGGCCAGGGCACGGTCGGGCTGGAGATCCTGGAGCAGTGCCCCGAGGTCCGGACGATCGTGGTCGGCGTCGGCGGCGGCGGGCTGGCCGCCGGGGTGGCGGTGGCGGTGAAGGCGCTCCGGCCGGACGTCCGGATCGTCGGGGTCCAGGCGGAGGGGGCCGCCGCCTATCCGCCCTCGCTGGCCGCGGGCCGTCCGGTGGCGGTGCCCCGGCCGGTGACGATGGCCGACGGCATCAAGGTGGGCCGCCCCGGCGAGGTGCCGTTCGCCCTCGTCAGCGAGCTGGTCGACGAGGTGCGGACGGTCGGCGAGGACGACCTGTCGGCGGCGCTGCTGCTCTGCCTGGAGCGGGCCAAGCTGGTGGTGGAGCCGGCCGGGGCCAGCCCGGTCGCCGCGCTCCTCGCCGACCCGCAGGGGTTCCGGGGCCCGGTGGTGGCGGTGCTCTCCGGGGGCAACGTCGACCCGGTGCTGCTCCAGGGCGTGCTGCGGCACGGCATGGCGGTCCAGGGCCGGTACTTCGCGGTCCGCGTCCGCCTCACCGACCGCCCGGGTTCGCTGGCCACGCTGCTGTCCGTGCTCTCGGAGATGGACGCCAACGTCCTGGACGTCAGCCACCGCAGGACGGCCCCGAGGCTGGGCCCCGCCGAGGCGGAGGTGGAGGTCCACCTGGAGACCAAGGGACCGGAGCACTGCGCGGAGGTGAGCCGGGCGCTGCGCGCGGCCGGGTACACGACGACGGACTGACCGGCACCGCCGACCGTCCCGGCACCCCCGACCGGCACCAGCGCCGCCGACCGGCACCAGCACCCCCGACCGGCAGCGCGCCGCCGACCAGCACCAGCGCCGCCGACCGGCACCGGTCGCACCGGCCGGCCTCACCGAGACCGGCACCGGCACCGGTACCGCCGCGCCCGGAGCGCAGGTGGGGCCCCACGTTGGCCCTTCCCCCACCCCGTCTGGTTCGCTGGTGGCATGGAGATTATCTGGGTGCTCTTCGCCGTCGCCTTCCTCGGCTTCGTCGTGGCGTCGATCTACCGCCGCAGGAACGCCGGGGGCGGCATAGCGCTGGCCCGTCCCGGCGACCCCGACGCGGCGGACCCGGCGGCCTACGGCTTCCTCCGCCAGGAGGACCTGGACATCAGGCTGCCGGGCCCCGACCAGGACCTGGTCGACGTGCTGGACCTGGTGCAGCGCACCCAGGACTACCGGGCGGCGGCGCAGCTGCTGGCCGGCACCGAGAAGGAAGGGGAGCGGCGCTGGCAGCGCGTGCAGGCATTCGCGGGCGCCGCCTCGCTGGAGCTGCTGCGCAAGCCGGCCGGCGACCCGTCGCAGACCCCCGGCGGCCAGTGGCTGCGGGTGTGGCGCAGCGAGCAGCCGAAGGACGCGGCCGGCGCGGCGGTGCACGCGGAGTTCCTGGTGCAGCAGGCCTGGCGCACCGCGACGCCCGGCAGCGACGAGTTCCGCATCATCATGGAGGAGGCCAAGGAGGCGTGCGCGCGGGCCGCGCTGCTCGCCCCGGGCGACCCGGTGCCGTACATCACCGAGCTGTCGGTGGCCCGCGGTCTCGGCTACTCGCGGGAGGAGTTCGAGCAGCTCTGGCTGAAGCTGCTGGACCGGGCCCCGCACCACATGGGCGCCCACCTCGCCGCGCTGCACTACTGGTGCGAGAAGTGGTACGGCTCCCGTGAGCTCGCCTACTCCTTCGCCGAGGCGGCCGCCGCCCGGGCGCCCCAGGGTTCCCTGCTCTCCGCGCTCCCGCTGTTCGCCGTCTTCGAGCACCTGCAGGACCTGACGCTGGTGGCGAACCTGTACGAGAGCGAGGTCGTCACCAAGGCGATGCACGGCGCGCTGTACGCCGCGAGCCAGGCCCGGCCCGACGACGCGGTGCTGCCGCACGTGCGGCACCTGCTGATCTGGTTCCTGGTCAACGGCTCGCGCTGGTCCGAGGCGATGGGGCAGCTGGTCCACGTCGACGGGCACGTCGGCGCGCTGCCCTGGACCCTCAGCCAGGACCCCGCCGCCGAGTACGCGGTCTACCGCGCGCTCGCGGTGGCCGGCTTCGAGGCCAACGGCGGCACCCCGGCCTCCCTCCTGCGCTGACCCGCCGTCACCGGATGCGCCGTCGTCGGCGCCGACCGCTCACCTCCGCGCCGGCGGCCGCCACCGGCACAGGCACAGGCACCGCCACCGCCACCGGCCGCCGCCACCGGCGGCCGGCACCCGCGCCGCCCTGACCGCCCGTAACCAGCGCTTCTCCACCGGGCACGGCCCTCGCGCCCGGCACCCTCCGCCGCCCCGAACACCTTTGCGGTTCGGGGCGGCGGTGCGTCATAATCCGCTTCCCCCCACCTCGGCCCCGGCCGCGCCTTGTCATGCCCTTTTCCGTGATGTGTAGGGAAGCTCCATGAGTTCCACGCTGCGGGCCGTCCGGGCCCTGATCCTGCTCGCGGGATTCCAACTGCTCAGTCTGGTGCTGCTCGCTCTGCTGGTGGCCGTCGACTGGGCCGCCGTGCATGCCCCGAGCGGCGTCACCGGCAAGGTGTGGCTGGTGTCGGTGGTGCTCGCGATCCCGGTGATCCGCGGCATGTTCATGCTGCGCCTGCCGAAGATCGAGGAGCCGCCGGGCGTGCCCCTCACCGAGGAGGCCGAGCCGCGCCTGTGGGCCGTGGTCCGTGACCTGGCCGACGCCGCCGGCACCCGCGCCCCGGACACCATCGTCCTCACCGCCGACGTCAACGCCTCCGTGATGGAGCGCCCCCGCCTCGGCGGCCTGCTCCCCGGCCGCCGCAGCCTGCACATCGGCCTGCCGCTGCTCACCGGTCTGAGCGAGGCCCAGTTCCGCTCGGTCCTCGCCCACGAGTACGGCCACTACAGCGGCGGCGACACCCGCCTGGGGCCGGTCGTGGTCCGCGGCCGCCTGCAGATCGAGCGCACCATCGCCCACTTCCAGGAGAAGGCCGACAAGAAGGTCGCCAAGGAGCGCGCCGCGCAGGAGAAGAAGTCCGCCCGCCGGGTCGCCAAGGGCAAGAAGGCCAAGGAGGTCGACACCACCGGCGTCGGGGTCACCTACCGGGCCATGGCCCGCCTCTACACCTGGTACGGCAGGTTCTTCCTGCGCGCCTCCCGGTCGACCGCCCGCGCCCAGGAGTTCGCCGCCGACCGCAACGCCGCCCGCCTAACCGGGCGGGACGCCACCGCCTCGGCCCTCCGCGAGGTCCCGGTCCTCTCCTCCGCCTACGACTTCTACCTCGAGTCGTACGCCACCCTGGGGCTCGACGCCCGCACCATGCCGCCGCACGGCGCCTTCTTCGGCGGTTTCGGCGACCTGCTGAGCGCCCGCGAGCTCCAGCTCGCCGAGATGCGGCTCCAGCTCCCCGAGCAGGAGCTCTCCCCCTACGACTCCCACCCGCCGATCGCCGAGCGGGTCCGCGCCGTCGAGGCGCTGGGCGACGACGGCCGGGCGGACGACGGCCGCGGCTCCGCCCTCGACCTGCTCGCCGACCCGCAGGCCGCGGCCGCCGCGCTGGAGCCGGCCGTCCTCGCCGAGGAACTCCTCGGCTTCCGCCGTGCCGCGTCCTGGAGCGAGCTGCTGGACACCGGCATGACCGCCCGCCTCGGCGAGCTGGACACCCCGCTGCACCGGGCCGTCGCCCTGCACACCAGGTCCGCCCCGACCCTGCCCGCCCTGCTCCAGGTGATCGACGACGGCCACCTCTGGCAGCTCGCCCGCCGCCTGCCCCTCTCCGAGGAGGCCTCCACCGCGCAGGGCCGCGCCTTCCGCGAGTTCGTGCGGCCGGCCCTCGAAGGGCTGCTGCGCACCTGGGCGATCTCCGAGCTGAGCAAGCACGGCCTGCTGGGCTGGGAGTTCTCCTGGTCCGAGGCGGCCACCGTGATCCTCCCCGGCGGTGACCCCGAGGCCGCGGGCGAGTCCCTGGACGCCGCGGTCACCGCCGCGCTCGCCGACCGCCCCGACACCGCGCCGCTGCGCGCCCTGCTCCCCCCGACGCCCGCCGAGACGGGCACCGGCACCGACATCGAAAGCGTGTGATGACCGTACTGCTCTGGATCCTGGGGATCCTCGCCCTGCCGCTGGTCGCCTTCGGCGTCTGGTGGGTGGCCGTCTTCGTCAAGGCGTTCGTCAAGGCCGACCCCGAGGCGGAGGAGGAGGCGGAGAAGAAGGAGGAGGCCGTCCGTGTGCTGGGGCTGCTGCCCGCCTCCGCCCAGAACACCTCCATGGCCCGACCGGTGCCCGCCGAGTGGGCGGCCGCCCAGGCCGCCGCGCGGCAGGGCGAGTGGCAGCCGGCCGCGGCGCTGCTGCGGAGCATCGGCGAGGACTGGGACCTGCGCTCCGGCTTCGTCGGCGTGATCGGCGACGTCGCGGTCGACGACGACACCTGGCTCCTCGCCTGGGAGAACGCCCGCCCGGACGACCCCGACGCCGCGGTGGTCCGCGCCTGGAGCACCGTCGGGCTCGCGGGGAAGGTGCGCGGCGCCAAGCGGGCGCAGCACACCAGCCAGGAGCAGTTCGCCGGCTTCCACCGCACCCTCGCCCGGGCCCGCGAGGAGATCGCCCGGGCCGTCGAGCTCAACCCGGCCGATCCCACCCCGTTCGTCAGCGAGATCTCGGTGGCCCTCGGCCTGGGCTACCCGAACTCCGAGATGAACAAGCTGTGGGAGCAGATCGTCCTGCGCGCCCCGCACCACTACGACGCCCACTACTGGGCGCTCCAGTACTGGTGCGCCAAGTGGCGGGGGTCGAAGGAGCTGGCCATGGACTTCGCCGAGCGGGCGGCCCGTTCGGCCCCGCTGGGCAGCCTGCTCACCGTCCTGCCGCTGGTCGCCCACTTCGAGCACGACGACTCCGACAGCGCCGACGTCGACCGCACCCCCCGGATGATCGCCCGGGTCGACGCCGCCCTCGCCGACGCGGCGGCCGCGGACCCGGCCCACCCCCGGCTGCCCGCGGTCCGGCACGTCCTCGCCTACTTCCTGGCCCTCCAGGACCGCCACGAGGCCGCGATCGAGCAGTTCACGATGGTGGACGGCCACATCGGCGCCCTCCCGTGGTCCTACAAGGGCGACCCGGCGCACTACTACTGCCACCTCCGGGACATCTCCGCGGCGGCGGTCGTCGCGGCGAGGAGCGGGACCGCGGCCTGACACCGCGGCACCGGTGCGGGGCGGCCGCCGGAGGAATCCGGCGGCCGCCCCGCGCGTTGTACGAGCGACGCCCGCGGAACCTTCCGCCACGCGATCACGATCTGGAGGAACGCCATGCTGTTCGGCCGTACCACGCCCGTGATGGTCACCGCGGACCAGGCCCTGCCCGGCCGCCCCGCGCCGGTCCTCACGCCGCAGGCCGCCGGTGCCCACACCGTCCTCGGCACACCGCTGCTGGACCACCCCGAGGGCATGGCGACGGCCGACTTCGCCCTCGGCTGCTTCTGGGGCGCGGAGCGGAAGTTCTGGCAGCTCCCGGCCGGCGTGTGGACGACGCTGGTCGGCTACCAGGGCGGCTTCACCGAGAACCCCACGTACGAAGAGGTCTGTTCCGGCCTCACCGGCCACACCGAGACCGTCCGCGTCGTGTACGACCCGGACGTCCTCTCCTACGAGGAGCTGCTGAAGACCTTCTGGGAGGCCCACGACCCCACGCAGGGGTACCGCCAGGGCAACGACGTCGGCACCCAGTACCGCTCCGCGATCTTCACCCACACCCCCGAGCAGGCCGCGGCGGCCGAGGCGTCCCGCGCCGCCTACCAGGAGGTGCTCACCGGGGCGGGCTACGGCACCGTCACCACGGAGATCGCGCCCGCCGCCGCCCACCCCTTCTACCCGGCCGAGCTCTACCACCAGCAGTACCTGTCCGACGCCAAGAACCCGGGCGGCTACTGCGGTATCGGCGGCACCGGCCTGTCCTGCCCGGTCGGCGTGGTCCCGGCTCCCGACGCCGGCTGACGCGACGCCCGCACCGCCCGTCCGTCTCACTCGTCCGAGCGGTGCGGGCGGGGCGCCGCGCGCCCGCTCTACTCCCGCGTCGAGTGGTCGGTGACCTCGCAGTCGACCAGCCGCTCCGCCTCGACGCGGCCGGGGCCCTCGTAGTCGGCGCTCACCGCCGACTTCAGGTGGCCCACCGTGTTCATCGGGATGACGTGGTCGACGGCCTTTCCGACAACCCTGCCGTCTTCCGCGAACTCGACCGTGACGGTGTACGTCGCGTGCTCGCCCGACCGGTTGTCGACGATCACCGTGCCCCGTAGGCCGATCTCGTCGACGACGCAGTCCGTGACGAAGACCTCCTGGTCGTGGTCGGTCCTCTCCCCAGTGGGCGTGCTGGTGGCCGAGGAGCCGGAGCCACTGCCTCCGGTCGCGTTCGCGTCGTAGTCGTAGTCGTAGTCGGTGTCGGTGTCGGTGTCGGTGTCGTGGTCGGTGTCGTCCGATCCGCTGCCGTGGCTGCTGCTTCCGCCGCTGCCGCCGTCGCACCCACCGCCTCTCGATCCCCGGGCCCCGGTGAGCGCGAGGACCACGACGGCGAGGACGGCGACGGCACGGACATGTCGGCTTTTCATACGGATTCCCCCCGTAATACATGGCAGGCGCGCGACACCCTATCGGGCGCGGGGGCCGCGTACGGCCGGAACTCAGTACCCCCGCTCGACCGGGACCCTCAGCGGCACGGGCTCACCGGCCGCGATCGCCCGCCAGCACGCCAGGAGGTCCGTGACGACGTCCTCGTCGGTGGTGGGCCCGGAGGTGTGGGAGGTCAGGACGGTGCGCGGCAGGGACCAGGCGGGGTCCTCGGGCTCCGCCGGTTCGTCGGCGAGGACGTCCAGGACGGCCGAGCGGAGGCGGCCGGCGGTCAGCGCGGATGCCAGCGCCGCCCGGTCGACGGTGGCACCGCGGCCGACGTTGACGAAGGTCGCGCCGCGCACGGCGGCCAGGCGGCGCGGCCCGAAGAAGTCGCGGGTGGCGGAGGTGAGGGGCAGCACGTCGATCACCCAGCGGGCCTCGGGGAGGAGCGCGTCCGCCTCCGGCACGGCGGCGCGGCCCGCCTCGACCACCCGGATGCCCGCCCCGCGCAGGTACCGCGCGACGCACGAGCCGATGCGTCCCGCCCCGTAGACCAGGGCGAGCTGCCCGGCCGCCAGCTCCGTCTCCCGCCGGGACCAGTCACGGCGGCCGTGCGCGTCGAGGAAGTCGGGCACACGCTGGCACTCGGCGAGGATCCACCCCAGCACGTACTGGGCGATCCGCTCCCCCATCCGCCCGACGGTGCGGGTCAGCAGCACCTCGGCGGGCCAGTCGCCGTCCCGCAGCAGGGCGTCGACACCGGCGTTGACGCTGTGGAACCAGACCAGCCGCTCCCCGGCCGCGCGGGACGGGCGGCGCGCTCCGACCCGTACGACGGGGCGCCCCGCGGACCCGTCGGGGCCGTACCGGACGGGACGCCCGAGTGCCCGGGCGAGGTCCTGCCGCAGGCCGTCCGGGAGCTGCTCGTCGGCCACCACGACCGCCTCGTCGAGTTCCGCCGGTGTCGGTGCCCGCATGGTTCCTCCCGCTGAATCCCGGCGTCCGCTCGCCATACGACCGCCAGCCGCCTGTCACTTTGAGGTACCGGCGCGTTACCTACCGCTCCCTAACGTCGTGAGCATGACCAGGGAAACGCGTAGCCGAAGCCTCAGGCCCACGACCGTACTGGTGATCAGCCTCGTGCTCACCGCCGGGGCGTCCGCTCCGTCGGCGGTGGCCGCCGACGTGACCCTGCGGCAGGGTTCCCCAGCCGCCGCCATCCCCGCACCCGGTGCCACGGTGGTCAGTCAGACCTTCGGCGGCACCTCCCTCCCGTCCGGGTGGAAGGCGGTCAGCGGCACCTGGAAGGTGCAGAACGGCCGCCTGGTCGGCACCGGCGGCAGCCGCGCCCGGATCACCTTCGGCACCCCGCTCACCGACTACCGCTTCGAGGCGACCGCGCGGTTCGTGAAGGTGGACAACACCTCCCGCTGGTTCGCCCTCGGCCTGGACCTGCCGTCGAGCGGGGCCACGCCCTGGTGGATCGCCACCCTGCGCTCCGGTTCCACCGCCGCCAACGGCGTGGAGTTCGCGCAGCGCACCCCGTCGGACACCTGGAACGTCACCGACACCGCCGCGGCCGTGAGCGCGGCCGGCACCGGCAAGGACGTGCGGGTGCGGGTCGACGTCCGCGGCATGAAGGCGACCTGGTACCTAGACGGGCGGAAGGTGCTGACCACCGACCGGCTACGACGGTCGGCGAACGGCCGTCAGGCGCTGCTGGTGGACGGCGCGACGGTCTCCTTCGACAACGTGAAGGTCACCTCGCTGCCGTCGGCCAACCCCTTCCTGCGCGGCGCGGGCGAGCCCGCCCTGGCGGTGGCCCACCGCGGGGCGTCCGCCTCCGCGCCGGAGAACACGCTGGCCGCGCAGGAGCTGGCGCGGCGCGCGGGCGCCGACTGGATCGAGACGGACGGTCAGATCAGCAAGGACGGCGTCCCCTACGTCATGCACGACAGCACCGTCGACCGCACCACCGACGGCACCGGGGACCTCACCACCCTGACGTCCCGGCAGCTCGACGCGCTGGACGCCGGCTCCTGGTTCTCCGCGCGGTACGCCGGGGAGCGGGTGCCGACCCTGCGCGCGCAGGGCGCCGACATCAAGGCGCGCGGCGGCCGGCTGCTGCTGGAGATCAAGCGGGCGGCCACCAAGGACCAGGTCGCGCGGATGCTCGGCGTCCTCCGGGAGGCCGGAATCCTCACTCCCGACCGGGTCTTCGTGCAGAGCTTCAGCAAGCAGCACCTCATCTGGGCGCGCGAGCTGGCCCCCGAACTCCCCCGCGGCTACCTGACGTCCACCCTGGACGCCGACCCGGTGGCGGTCGCCCGCGAACTGGGCCTGACCGCGTACAACCCGAAGGCCACGGCGCTCACCGCCCGGCCGTCGGTGGTCGGCGACCTGCACCGGTCGGGCGTGGCCACGATGGCGTGGACGGTGGACACCACCGCGCAGTGGAAGACGCTGGACTCGCTCGGCGTCGACGCCATCATCACCAACCGCCCGGCGGAACTGGTCGCCTGGCAGGACGCGCAGGGCTGAGCGGCGCGCGAAGGGCCCCGGCGTGCGGACACGCCGGGGCCCTTCGTCCCGTCATGGGCGGGTGCGGCCGTCCGTCAGATGGTCGCGGTGTCGATCACGAACCGGTAGCGCACGTCGGAGGCGATGACGCGCTCGTACGCCTCGTTGATCCGGTCGGCGGAGATCACCTCGATCTCCGCGCCCAGCCCGTGCTCGGCGCAGAAGTCCAGCATCTCCTGCGTCTCGGCGATGCCGCCGATCATGGAGCCGGCCAGGTTCTTGTTGCCGCCGATGAGGGCGAAGAGCTGGAGCGAGATCGGGTTCTCGGGGGCGCCGACGTTGACCAGGGTGCCGCCGGTCTTCAGCAGGCCCAGGTAGGCGTTGAAGTCGACGTTGGCGGAGACCGTGGAGACGATCAGGTCGAAGGAGCCGCGCAGCTCCTCGAAGGTGCGCGGGTCGGCGGTCGCGTAGTAGTGGTCGGCGCCCAGCTTGAGGCCGTCCTCCTTCTTGCGCAGCGACTGCGACAGGACCGTCACCTCGGCCCCCATGGCGTGGGCGATCTTGACGGCCATGTGGCCGAGGCCGCCCAGGCCGACCACGGCGACCTTCTTGCCGGGGCCCGCGCCCCAGTTCTTCAGCGGCGAGTACGTGGTGATGCCGGCGCACAGCAGCGGGGCGGCGACGTCCAGGGAGAGGCCGTCGGGTATGCGGACGGTGTAGTTCTCGTCCACCACGATGTGGGTGGAGTACCCGCCCTGGGTGATCTCGCCGTCACGGCCCACGGAGCCGTAGGTGCCGACGTTGCCCTTCAGGCAGTGCTGCTCCACTCCGGCCTGGCAGTTCTCGCACTCGCGGCAGGAGTCGACCATGCAGCCGACGCCCACGCGGTCGCCGACCTTGAACCTGGTGACACCGGCACCGACCTCGGTGACCACGCCGGCGATCTCGTGACCGGGGGTCAGGGGGAAGTGGGTCTGGCCCCACTCCTCGCGGACGGTGTGGATGTCGGAGTGGCAGATGCCGGCGTACTTGATGTCGATCAGGACGTCGTGCTCACCGACCTCCCGGCGCTCGACGGTGGTGCGCTCCAGCGGAGCCTTGGCGGCGGGGGCGGCGTAAGCGGCGACAGAAGTCATGCCGGGGGTTGCTCCGGTTTCCTCGGGAATCGTGCGTTGCGGCCGGACAGGCAGGCATGGCGCGCCGCCGGCCCGACTCCGGTTCAACACCGGACCACCCCCGTCTATGCCCGTCCCGCCCCGCCAAACCTCCCCGGCGGGACTCGCCGCGCCCGCCCGCCCGCACCGCCGCCCCGCGCGCGACGGGGCGGGCGGGGCGGGCGGGGCGGGGTGCGGCGGCTCCGCGCCCGGGGGCGGCGCGGAGCCGCCGGGTCGGGCCGGCGGGGGGTTCCTACGCGGCGCGTCGTTCCGTGACGGTCAGGCGGCCGTTGCGGAGGGTCACCCGGCGCGGGGCCTGCGCGGCGAGGTGCGAGTCGTGGGTGACCATCACGAAGGTCAGCCCGTCCTCCTTCCACCGGGTCTCCAGCACGTCCATGATCTCGTCCCGCGTGGACTCGTCCAGGTTGCCCGTGGGCTCGTCGGCCAGCAGCACCTTCGGCTGCTTGACCAGTGCCCGGGCGATGGCGACCCGCTGCTGCTGGCCGCCGGACAGCTCGCCGGGCACGTGCGCCCGCCGCTCCGCCAGCCCCACCGAGGCGAGCGCCTCCGCGGCCCGCTCCCGCCGCTCCGCCGGCTTCACGCCCAGCGGGACCAGGGCGGTCTCGACGTTCTCCTGCGCGGTGAGGGTGGGGATGAGGTTGAAGCTCTGGAAGACGAAGCCGATCTTCTCGCTGCGGATCCGGGTGAGGCGCGCCTCGGACAGCCGGGCGAGGTCCACTCCGTCGAGCAGGACGCTGCCGGAGGTGGGCCGGTCGAGGCCGCCCAGCATCTGGAGGAGGGTCGACTTACCGCCTCCGGTGGGGCCCTGGACGACCAGGCGGTCGCCGTCGGCGATGGTGAGGTCGACTCCGGCCAGTGCGTCGACGACGTCCTTGCCCCGGGTGTGACGGCGGGAGACGCCGGTGAGTTCGTACATGGTGTGGTTGCTCCTGCTGAGAGGGGAGGGCGGGCCGGTCAGGCCACGCGGGCGAGGGCGTCGGCGGGGCGGAGTCGGGAGGCGCGCCACCCTCCGAAGGCTCCGGCCACCAGACCGCCCGCCACGGCCAGGCCGACGGCCAGGGCGATCGCGGAGAGGCTGACCGGCGCGGTGAGGGCGACGTCCAGGGTCCGGGCCGCCGTCTCGCGCATCCCGCCCGCGCCGCCGCCGGGACCGCCCATGCCGCCGCCCATGCCACCGCCGCCCGCGCCCGGCCCTCCGGCGCCCGCGGTGCCGCCGAGCTCTGCCGAGAGGGACGGCCCGAACGCGGTGATCGCCCACGCCGCGGCCACGCCGAGCGCGATGCCCAGGACGCCGCCGAACAGGCCGGTCACCACGGCCTCGCCGACCACCTGCCCGGTGACCCGGCGCGAGCGCCAGCCGAGCGCCTTGAGGGTGCCGAACTCACGGACCCGGCGGGCGACGGCGGAGGAGGTGAGCAGCCCGGCCACCAGGAACGCCGCCGCCAGGACGACCACGGACAGCCACCGGCCGACCGTGACGGCCACGCCGGAGGCGGTGGACAGGGAGCCGGAGACGGTGTCCGCGAGGTCCTCGGAGGTGGTCACGGTGGCGTCCGGAACGGCCTTCAGCACCGCCGACTTCACCGTGCCCAACTGCTGTGCGTCGTCGGCCCGTACGTAGACGGTGGTGATCTCGCCCTTGGCGTCGGCGAGGGTCTGCGCCGGGCTGAGCGGCAGGTAGACGTCGGCGGAGGCGTCGCCGCTGGTCGCCGTCGCGAGGCCCACGATCTCGAACTCGGTGCCACTCACCGTCAGCGTGTCACCGGTCTCCAGCTCCTGCTCCTTGGCGTAGGCGCTGTCCACCACGGCCACCTTCGCCGAGGCGTCGGCCTTCTCGAAGCCGCGGCCGTCGGTGATCTCGGAGGAGGTCAGCGGGCCCAGCGCGGGCCGGGTGACGTCGGTGCCGAAGACGCTGAAGCCGTCGATGGAGAAGTCGGCACCGCCGCCCTCCACCTGGCCGCCGGGCGCCGTGCCCGGCCGGCCGCCACCGCCGCCCTGCTGGAACCGACCGGGAGTGAACTCGCCGTCCACCGACACCACGTCGAGGCTCAGCCCACCGACGGCCGTGGCCACGCCGTCCGCCGCGGCCACCTCGGTGACGGTGCCGGCGTCGAGCGTCTGGAAGCCCTGGACCATCACCCGGTCGCTGCTCTGCCGCTCGCTCTCCCCGGCGCCCTCGCCGTCCCCGCTGTTCTCGCCGTCCTCGCCGCCGCGGGCGTCGAACCGGAAGCGGGGCCGGCCGGCGTCCTCCTCGCCCTCGGCGGGCGGCTCCGGTGCCTTGGTGACGGTCATGTCGGTGCCGAGTCCGTAGAGCGACTCCAGGACCCGCGCCTGAGCGCGTCCCATGCCGGTGGAGACGGCGTCGACGACGACGACCAGGGCGATGCCCAGCGCCAGGCCCGAGGCGACGACCAGCGCCGCCCTTCTGCGGCGGCGCAACTCGCGGCGCAAGTAGGTGAGGAACATGCCGCGCACGCTAGGGCGGCGCGCTGGCAGACCCCGGTGCGTTGTGTGAGAGAAACGGGAGTGCGGGAGGAACGGGAGTGTGGGAGGAACGGGAGAGGCGCCCGTGCTCCGCGGGTGCGGGTCACGGGCGCCTCGTCGGGCCGCCGCGGGGCGTCAGCGGGTCAGGCGGCGGAGCCGGCCACCCACTGGTCCCACGCCATGTTCCAGCCGTTGTAGCCGTTGTCCGGGGCGACGGTCTTGTCGCCGGTGTTCTGGACCACCACGACGTCGCCGATCATCGAGTTCTCGTAGAACCAGGAGCCCGGCGTGTTCGGGTCGTTGGCGCCCTTGGCGTCCTCCAGGCCCACGCAGCCGTGGCTGGTGTTGACCTGGCCGAAGACGCCCTTGCCCCAGTAGTTGCCGTGGATGAAGGTGCCGGAGGTGGTCAGACGCATGGCGTGCGGCACGTCCTTGATGTCGTACTCGCCCTTGCCGTCGTCGTCGGTGAAGCCGACGGTCGCGCCGTTCATCCGGGTCTCCTTGAACTTCTCGGAGATCACCATCTGGCCCTCGTAGGTCTTGGTCTCGGGGGCGCCGGCGGAGATGGGGATGGTGCGGACGGTCTTGCCGTTGCGCGTGACCGTCATCTGCTTGGTCTTGGCGTCGACGACGGAGACCTGGTTGCGGCCGATGGTGAAGCTGACGCTCTTCTGCTGGACGCCGTAGACACCGGGGGCGCCCTCGACACCGTCGAGCGCGAGCTTCATGGTGACCGTGGACCCCTCCTTCCAGTACTCCTGGGGGCGGCAGTCCATGCGCACGGTGCTGAACCAGTGGCAGACGACCTCCTGGCCGCTGCTCACCGAGACGTCGATGCCCTCCTGGACCGCCTTCTTGTCGGCGATCTCCTTGTCGAACTTGATCGACACGGGCATCCCGACGCCGACGGTGGAACCGTCCTCCGGGGTGAAGTTACCTATGAAGCTGTTGCTGGGCGAGACCGTGGTGAAGGTCGCGTTCTCGTGGGAGGCGCGGCCCTCGGAGTCCTCGGCGGTGACCGAGACCTGGTAGCTGGTGGCCCGCTCGAGCTGGACGGACGGCTTCCAGCTGGTCCGGTCGGCGGACATCTCGCCCTCGACCTTCTGGCCGTCCTTGGTCTGCACCTCGACCTCGGTCAGCTTGCCCTTCTTCACCGAGACGTGACCGGCGTTGTTGATGGACGCGTTGTCCGTGCCGTTCTTCGGTGTGATGGAGATCTCGGCGACCGAGGTCTTCTCGGCGGCCGCCTCGTCGACCTTCTCCTGGGCGTCGGGGCGGGTGGGTTCCTCGTCACCGCCGCTGCACCCCGACAGGACCATCACGCCGCCCAGAAGTGCGGACGCGACCGCAAGCCCCCTGCGCCGCCGCCGCTCACCGACCGTCTTCACACGCTTCTCCATCATCACTGGTCACCCGACCCCTTGGGGGAGGCCCTGCTTCCCGACCCGGTGGGGAGACTCCCCGTCAGCACTCTCAACGCCGAGACCGGGTGTTCCGGTTCCAGGTCGTGACGAATTGTGCAACGCGCCACGCCATGGACCGCCGCGGGATCCCCTGCCCGGGCGAGGCCGAGCGGGGCCGCGGCGGACCGGAGCCCATCGTTCCGCAGGGATCGCCTTCCCCGCCAGAGGTCAGGCGATGCCGGTGCGTACCGGTTCGTCCTCGTCCTCGTCCTCGGCGAAGTCGTCGTCCCCCTCCCCCGCATCATCGCCGTACGGGTCCGCTTCGAGCGAATCCGTCCCACCGCCGACGTGCTCCGCACTCCAGGAGGTCTGGGTCAGTTCGATCCCCGGCAGCGCGCTGACCAGGTCGAAGGGGTCCACGAGATAGGCCAGGGCCTCCGCCGTGTCATGCGTCACCACGGCCTCCACGCGCTCCCGTTCGCCGTCCGGCAGGGAGCGGTCCCCGGCGACGCAGGCCCGGGCGGTCCGGCGCAGCGGCTCGGGGTCGGCGACCTCCACGACCAGCCGGACATCGAGACGGACATAACGGTTGTTCTGGGGTGAATTCATGACAGGGAGCGTAAGGCGGGGAGGGCCGCCGGGTTTCCCGCGACCCGCGCCTTTCACTAGCATCGGCTCACACGGTCAATTCGCCAGCGCCACAAGGGGATCGATATCCGTGTCCACCACGCGCCGCTCTCTGCTGACCGCCGCCGCCGCGGGCGCCCTGCTGGGAGCCCTCTCCTTCGTCCCGTCCGCCAACGCGTCCGTGACCCCGGAGCGGCCCGAGTCCCGGTCGGCCGACGTCCTCACCGCCGAGGGCGCCCCCGCGCACGACGTCCCGCGTGCCTCCGGCGCCTTCGAGGCGTCGGGCATGCGGGCGATGTCCGGCGCGGCCTCCGGCATCTCGGGCTCCGCCTCCGACACCTCGGGCTCCGCCTCCGGGACCTCCGACGACCCCGACCCCGCTCCGGTGACGGTCCCGGCCCGCACCGGCGACGTCGAGCTCGCCGACACCGGCGCCTTCGACACCACGCCGTACGTCCTGGGCGGCACCGCCTTCCTCGGCATCGGCGCGGGCTTCGTCGCGTACTCGGTGCGACGGGAGCGGCTGGGGCTGTAGGCGGACGGCGGACACCGCGGACGCCGGGCCCGCGGCGGGAACCGTGACCGTAATGTCGTTGACCCGGGCATGACGGAGAGCGCATAGTCCGGCACATGATCATTTCTTCGCGGGTGCGCCTCAGCGCCCTCACGCTCGCCGGCGCGCTGTCCGTGGCCCTGGTCACGGGGTGCAGCAGCGGCTCCGACGAGAAGTCGGACACGGCCGCCAAGCCGTCCGGCGCCTCCTCCTCGGCCGCCGAGGCCCCCGCGGCCGAGGCGCTCTCCGAGGAGGAGCTCACCAAGCTGATCGTCGCGTCCGGCGAGGTCGAGGGCTACAAGGTCGCCGAGCCCGGCAAGGGCGACATCTTCTCCGGCTCCTGGGACGACGTGAAGGTCGAGGGCGGTGACGGCTGCAAGCCGATCGTCCAGGCGCTCAGCGGCTCCCCGGTGGGCGGGTCGAAGGCGGACGTGTCCCGCCAGGTCACCCAGGAGAAGGCTCCGGGTGCCGCGAAGGACGGCGAGATGCCCTCCTTCGAGGACGCCCTGCGGATGGACGTCACGATGGTGACGCTGGCCACCTACGAGGGCGACGGCGCCCAGCAGGCCGTGAAGAGCGTGGCGGACGCCGTCGGGAAGTGCTCCGGCGGCTTCACGTTCACCGTGCCCGGCGAGGAGGCCGCCTCCTACAGCAAGGTCGCGACCGACAAGGGCGTCGCCGCCGACGGCTCCGACGAGACCGTCGCCTTCGGCCTGACCGGCGAGCCGTTCGAGGAGGGTGCCAAGCCGTCCACCGTGCACGGCCAGGTGGTCCGCCACGGCAACAACGTGGTGACGTACCTGACCGTCAACCTCGGCAACATGGCCGACGGCAAGCCGTACCAGGTCTCCGCCCCGGTCGTCACGGCCCAGTCGAAGAAGCTCGGCTGACGCCGCCGTCCCGTGCCGCCGCCCCGGCGGCACGGGACGCGGATTCCCCGCGCACCGCCCGGCCGCCTTTCCGCGACCGGGCGGTGCGCCGTTCTACCGCAGCGGCCCGGTGACCGCCTCCGCCGCGCGGAGCGCGCCGCCGGAGCGGACGAACGCGTCCGCCGCCTCGAGGTCGGGGGCGAGGTGGCGGTCGGGTCCCGGGCCCTCGACGCCGGCGGCGCGGGCGGCCTGGACGACGGCCCAGGTGGCCGGGGCGGGGGCCAGGCCGGTCGCCGTGCGGCGCAGCTCGAGGGCGCGGGAGGCGGCGACCAGTTCGACGGCGACGACCCGCGCGAGGTCGTCCACGACGTGCCGCAGCTTGCGTGCCGCGGACCGGCCCATGGAGACGTGGTCCTCCTGCATCGCCGAGGAGGGGATGGAGTCCACCGAGGCCGGGACCGCCAGCCGCTTCATCTCGCCGACCAGCGCCGCCTGGGTGTACTGGGCGATCATCAGCCCCGAGTCCACCCCGGGGTCGTCGGCGAGGAACGCGGGCAGGCCGTGCGAGCGGGTCCGGTCCAGCAGCCGGTCGGTGCGGCGCTCGGCGATGGAGGCCAGGTCGGCCGCGGCGACGGCGAGGAAGTCGAGGACGTAGGCGACCGGCGCGCCGTGGAAGTTGCCGTTGGACTCCACCCGGCCGTCCGCCGGCACCACCGGGTTGTCGACGGCGGCCGCCAGCCCCCGCCCCGCGACCAGCTCGGCGTGGGCGAGGGTGTCCCGGCCGGCGCCCACCACCTGCGGCGCGCACCGCACCGAGTAGGCGTCCTGCACCCGCGGCTCGTCGCCCTGGTGCCGGCCGGTCATCTCGGAGCCGCGCAGCACGGCCAGCATGTTGGCCGCGGAGTCCGCCTGCCCCGGGTGCGGGCGGACGGCCTGGAGTTCGGGCGCCAGCACCCGCTCGCTGCCCAGCAGCGCCTCCAGCGTCATCGCCGCGGTGACGTCCGCGGAGGCGTACGCAGGCGCAGGTCGGCCAGGGCCATCAGCAGCATGCCGAGCATGCCGTCGGTGCCGTTGAGGAGCGCCAGGCCCTCCTTCTCCCTGAGCTCCACCGGGCGCAGCCCGTGCTCCGCCAGCAGTTCGTCGACCGGGCGGAGGACGCCGTCGGGGCCCTCGGCCTCGCCCTCGCCCATCAGGGCCGGCGCGCAGTGCGACAGCGGCGCGAGGTCGCCGGAGCAGCCGAGCGAGCCGAACTCGCGCACCACGGGCGTGATGCCGGCGTTCAGCGGGTCCGCCATGGCCCGCGCGACCTCGGGGCGGACGCCGGTGCGGCCGGAGCAGACCGTCTTCAGCCGCAGGAACATCAGCGCGCGCACCACCTCGCGCTCCACCCGCGGGCCCATCCCGGCGGCGTGCGAGCGCACGATGTTCCGCTGCAGCCGGGTGCGCGGCTCCGGGCCGATGTGGCGGGTGGCCAGCGCCCCGAAGCCGGTGCTGACGCCGTACACCGGGTCCGGCTTGGCGGCGAGGGCGTCGACGACCTCGCGGGCGGCGGCGAGCGCGCGCACCGCCTCGCCGGAGAGCTCGACCCGCGCGCCGTCCCGCGCCACGGCGAGCACCTGTTCCGGCGTGAGACCGCCGGGACCCACCACCACGGTCTCCGCCGCCCCGGTGGGCGACCCGTGCGACCCGTGCGACCCGGACGCCCCGGACGCCCCGGCATGCATATCCACATTCAGGAGCCTATGACCTGAATCGGACGCTGTCATCGGCGGTTCGCCCTCCCGTCGGAACCGGACGTGCCGGGCGGTGGCGGCAGTTCCCGCCCGCGCAGTGCCCGCCGTTCCCCGCCGCCCTCCGGCGGCGGGGCGTCGGCGAGCCGGAGGACGGGGTCCTGGGGCCCTTCGACGCCCGCCACCACCGGCCCGGAGGCGCGGCCCGCCTTGGCCCGGTACTGGGCCGCGTCGGCCAGCCGGAACAGCCGCCGGGCCGAGGTCACCGGGCCGACCGGCTCCTCGGTGGTGGCGATCCCGCAGGCCACCCCCTCGCCCAGCTCCAGTTCCCGGGCCCGTCGGCAGAGCTCGTCGGCCGCGCGGACCACCTCCTCGGTCGAGGGCCCCACCGCGATCAGGCAGAACTCGTCCCCACCGAGCCGGGCCGCCAGCGTGCCGGGCAGCATCGCGCCGCAGAGGGAGAGCACCGAGCCGAAGCGTTCCAGGAGGCGGTCGCCGGCGGCGTGCCCGTGGGTGTCGTTGACCTGCTTGAGCCCGTTGAGGTCGCAGACCACCAGGCTGACGACCGCGCCCTCGGTCCGGTGCCGTTCGACGGCCTCGTCCAGCCGCGCGTCGACGGCGCGGCGGTTGGCGAGGCCGGTGAGGGCGTCGGTGAAGGCCAGGCGCTCGGCCTCCTCCAGCCGCTTCATCTGGGAGAGCCCGGCCGCGACCACGGCGGCCAGCACGGTGGCGAAGTCGGCGTCGCGGCGGTCGAAGACCGGAGCGCCCAGCGGGCGGGCGACGTACAGCTCGCCCCAGGCGCGGCCATGCAGCACGATCGGGGCGATCACGCAGCAGCCGCGGCCGCGGCGGCGCAGCGCCGCGACCCGCTGGTGGCAGTAGCCGGCGCGGTCCCGGGTGGGCCCGCCGCGCGGGCCGTCCGCCGTCTCCACCCAGGCGTCCGGCTCGCCGCCGTTGGCCCAGCGCTCGTGGAGGAACTCGGTGATCTCCGGGAACTGGTGGACCGGGTAGGACTCCGCCTCGGGGAACTCCTCCTCGTCCGGGGCGCGGTCGCCGGCGTTGACCAGGACGCGGAGCCGGCCCATCTCGCGCTCCCACACCGACAGCGCGGCGAAGCTCCCGCCCAGCGCGTGGCTCGCGCCCAGGGCGGCGGCCCGCCAGGACTCCCGGGGCGTCCTGGCGGCGGCCATGCCCTGGGCCAGCGTGACGACCGCGCGCAGGCGGTTCTCCTCTGCCATGCGTTCAGGCTAGGGATGTTTCGTCCGAAACGTGACGTCGAACGATCTGAAGCGATCACTCACCGTGACCGATCCGCCTGCCGCGGCAGGCGCGGCAAGCGCGGCGGAGGTCAGGCCCAGAGTTCCGTCACGCTGACGTCCAGCTTGCCGAGCAGGCGGCGCAGGAGGGGAAGGCTGAGGCCGATCACGTTGCCGTGGTCGCCGTCGATGCCCTCGATGAACGGGGCGGAGCGCCCGTCGAGGGTGAAGGCGCCCGCGACGTGCAGGGGCTCCCCGGTGGCGACGTAGGCGGCGATCTCCTCGTCGGTGGGGTCGCCGAAGCGGACCACGGTGGAGGCGGTGGCGGAGGAGTACCGGCCGGTGGTGGTGTCGTACACGCAGTGTCCGGTCTGGAGGACGCCGGCGCGGCCCCGCATGGCCTGCCAGCGGGCCGTCGCCTCGGCGGCGTCGGCGGGCTTGCCGAGCGGCTCGCCGTCCAGGTCGAGCACCGAGTCGCAGCCGATCACCAGGGCTCCGGACGCCTCGGGGCGGGCGGCGACGACCGAGGCCTTGGCCTCGGCCAGCGCGAGGGCCAGCTCCGCGGGGGTGGGGGCGGTCACCGCGTCCTCGTCCACCCCGCTGACGATCACCTCGGGGGCGAACCCGGCCTGCCGGAGCAGTCCGAGACGGGCGGGGGACTGGGAGGCCAGGACGAGCCGCCGCTGCGGTCGTCCGGCCCGGTCGTTGCGCTGATCGGTCATGGCGGAAGCGTATCGACGCCGAGCACCGCCATGGCGACGATCATGGCGAGGGCCATCAGCACGCCGAGCCGCCGGAGCATCACCTGCGTGCGCCGCAGGTCCTCGGGCGGCCCGGCCTCGGGATCGGGGTCGGACCAGAGCACACCACCGAGCATGCGTCCCCGACCGCGCCGCCGCCTGAGTACCCGTACTCAGGCGGCTCCCGGTGTCGCCCGCCTCACACCGGCCCGCCGGGCAGCACCGGCCCGCCCGGTCGGGTCACACCGGCCAGTACGTGCGGCTCCAGGCCGCCGGCCCCGGCTGCGGGGCCCGCCGCCCGGCGAGTGCCGCCGGGTCGGCCCAGGCGTCACGGGCCGTGCCCGCGTCCTCCGCGGGTCCGGCGGCGACGGCCGCCGCCCGCGCCCGCACCACCGCCAGCGCCGCCGCCAGCTCCTCCGGTGTCGGATTCCCCCGCACGACCTTGATCGTCATAGCCACGCGACCTTCCTGAGCGCTGGGACCCTAGAGCGGGATGTTGCCGTGCTTCTTCGGGGGAAGTGATTCCCGCTTGGTGCGCAGATGACGCAGCCCGCGGACGATCTGCGAGCGCGTCATGGACGGCGCGACCACCGCGTCGACGTAACCGTTCTCGGCGGCGATGTACGGGTTGAGCAGCGTGTCCTCGTACTCCTGGATCAGCCGCGCCCGCACCGCCTCGAGATCCTCGCCGTTGGCCTCCGCCTCGGCGAGGGTGCGCCGGTGCAGGATGTTGACCGCGCCCTGCGCGCCCATCACCGCGATCTGCGCGGTCGGCCAGGCCAGGTTGAGGTCGGCGCCCAGGTGCTTGGAGCCCATGACGTCGTACGCGCCGCCGAACGCCTTCCGGGTGATCACGGTGATCAGCGGGACCGTGGCCTCCGCGTAGGCGTAGATCAGCTTGGCGCCGCGGCGGATGATGCCGTCGTGCTCCTGGCCGACGCCCGGCAGGAAGCCGGGCACGTCCACGAAGGTCAGCACCGGCACGTTGAAGGCGTCACACGTCCGGACGAACCGCGCCGCCTTCTCGCTCGCCTTGATGTCCAGGCAGCCCGCGAACTGCATCGGCTGGTTGGCGACCACGCCCACCGGCCGGCCCTCGACGCGGCCGAAGCCGGTGAGGATGTTGGGCGCGAACAGCGGCTGGGTCTCGAAGAACTCGCCGTCGTCCAGGACGTGTTCGAGCACGGTGTGCATGTCGTACGGCTGGTTGGCACTGTCCGGGATCAGCCGGTCCAGCTCCAGGTCCTCCTCGGTGACCGTGAGGTCGGCCTCCTCCGGGAAGAACGGCGGCTCGCTCAGGTTGTTCGAGGGCAGGTACGACAGCAGCTGCTTGATGTACTCGACGGCGTCCTTCTCGTCGCCCGCCATGTGGTGGGCCACGCCGGACAGCGAGTTGTGGGTGTGCGCGCCGCCCAGCTCCTCGAAGCCCACGTCCTCGCCGGTGACCGTCTTGATGACGTCCGGGCCGGTGATGAACATGTGCGAGGTCTTGTCCACCATCACGGTGAAGTCGGTGATGGCCGGCGAGTACACCGCGCCGCCCGCGCACGGGCCGACGACCAGGCTGATCTGCGGGATCACCCCGGAGGCGTGCGTGTTGCGGCGGAAGATCTCGCCGTAGGCGCCGAGCGAGGCCACGCCCTCCTGGATGCGGGCGCCGCCGGAGTCGTTGATGCCGATGACCGGGCAGCCGGTCTTCAGCGCGAAGTCCATCACCTTGGCGATCTTCTGGCCGTAGACCTCGCCGAGGGCGCCGCCGAAGACGGTGAAGTCCTGGGAGAACACCGCGACCGGACGGCCGTCCACGGTGCCGTAGCCGGTGACCACGCCGTCGCCGTAGGGCCGGTTCCTCTCCAGGCCGAAGTTGGTGGAACGGTGCCGGGCGAACTCGTCCAGCTCCACGAACGACCCCTCGTCGAGGAGGAGTTCGATCCGCTCACGGGCGGTGAGCTTGCCCTTGGCGTGCTGCTTCTCCACCGCGGGGCCCGAACCGGCGTGCGTCGCCTGGTGGATGCGGTCCTGGAGATCCGCCAGCTTGCCCGCGGTGGTGTGAATGTCGCCCTGCTGCAGCTCTTCCGGCTCGGCCATCGGGGTTGCGGCTCCCTGCTGGTGGTGGTGTGTACGTCGTCGTCGGCGTAAGGGGATGTCGGCGGGAGGATGGTTACTCAGCCGTAGCGTAATGGCGGACCGCCTGTCCGGCAGTGCGGCGTATCCCACACCTACGCTGGGTTGCATGACGCCGCGTGATCGCTCAGAACACCCCACCTCCCCGCTCGGCGGGGCGGGCCGCTGGTCGGACCTGGACCGCCCTCCGCTGAACGCCGTCGCGCTGCGGCGGGCGCTGGTGCGGGAGGAGTCGCTGTGGACCTCCCTGGACGTCGTGCCGGTCACCGGCTCCACCAACTCCGACCTGGTGGCGGCGGCGCGGGCGGGCCGGGCCGAGGAGGGCGCGGTGCTGGTGGCGGAGGAGCAGTCCGCGGCGCGCGGCCGGCTGGACCGCGTCTGGTCGGCGCCGGCCCGCTCGGGGCTGTTCTTCTCCGTGCTGCTGGCGCCCAACGACGTGCCGGTGCCCCGCTGGGG
The DNA here is from genome assembly GCF_053592575.1 of Streptomyces sp. NPDC002640. NCBI lineage: Bacteria > Bacillati > Actinomycetota > Actinomycetes > Kitasatosporales > Streptomycetaceae > Streptomyces > Streptomyces sp. NPDC002640. The sequence continues at coordinate 87,961 of NZ_JBSFVZ010000002.1, forward strand.
CTGGCTGCCGCTGCTCACCGGGGTCGCGGTGGCCACCGGCCTGGCGCGCACCGCCGGCCTGGACACGGCGCTGAAGTGGCCCAACGACCTGCTGGTCACGGTCGGCGGCGAGGAACGCAAGGCCGGCGGCATCCTCGCCGAGCGGGCCGGCACCGAGGGCGTGGTGATCGGCGTCGGCCTCAACGTCACGCTGCGGGCGGACGAGCTGCCGGTGCCGACGGCCGGTTCGCTGGCCCTGGCCGGCGCGGCCGTCACCGACCGGGACCCGCTGCTGCGGGGCGTGCTGCGTTCCCTGGAGCAGTGGTACACGCGGTGGCGGGTGGTCGGCGGCGACCCCGAGCTGAGCGGGCTGCTGGAGACCTACGCGGCCGGCTGCGCGACCCTGGGCCGCCAGGTCCGGGCCATGCTCCCCGGCGGGGACGACGTGGTGGGCGAGGCCACGGCCCTGGACGGCGACGGCCGCCTCGTGATCACGGCCGGTGACGGCTCCCGGCACCCGGTGGGCGCCGGGGACATCGTCCACCTCCGCCCGGCGTGAGCGGGCCCGGGCAGGGGTGAACCGGGCGGCGCGCAGCGTCGTGCGAGAGGGCGACGGGTGGTACGGCGGCGCGGCCCCGGAGCGGCGTGCCGGGGGCGCACCACTCCCGGGACGCGATCCGGGAGTGAGCTGCGGCACACCTGCCGTAGAGTTGAGGCCGGTCGAAACCTGACCTCGGCAGATCGGAAGGGCAACAGGCGTGACCGTCGACGACGCGGGCTCCGGCACGGGCGGACATCCCGGACCGGACGGCGACCCCCGGCCCGAGCCCGGCCCCGCCGACGCCTCCGCGGACGAGTCCCCCGAGGCGCCCCCCGCCTCCAAGGCCTCCGAAGCCCCCACCGCCCCCCGGGCCCCCGGGGCCTCCGGGGCCTCCAGCGCTTCCGCGAGCCGCCGGACCGCCGGCGACTCCGACGACCGCCGGGCCGCCGGGGACGACGGGAACCGCGGGGCCGCCGGCGACTCCGGGAACGGCACGGACCGCCGGGCCGCCGGTGACGACGGGGACCGCGGGGCCGCAGAGGGCTCCCGGACCGCCGGAAACGGGAACCCCGGGGACCTGCGGGCCGCAGGTGACTCCGAAAACTCCCGGACCTCCAGCACCCCACGAACCACCGGAGCCCCCCAGTCCTCCCAGGACTCCGAGGACTCCGCGGGCCCCCGGGCCGCCGGGGACTCCGGCGACTCGCGGACCGCTGAGGGCTCCCGGACCTCCGGGAACTCCGTGCACTTCCGGGCCGCTGGGGACGACGCCCCACGGGCCTCCCAGGCCGCCGGGGACACCGGGGGCACCGAGAACTCCCCGATCGCCGGGGACTCCCGGACCTCCGGGGACCCCGACGCCCCCCGGACCTCCGCTTCCAAGGGCTCCGCGGCCTCCGGGGCGGCCCCGGCAGCCGGGGCCGAGGACCCGGAACGCGCGGACCGCGCGGAACGGTACGAGGAGCTGTCCGCCGCCGACCGCACCGCCGCCCAGAACACCACCGGCACCTCCGACGAGGACCCGCTGGCCCTGCGCCTGGAGGCCCTGATCCTCGGCGCGGAGCGCCGCTACAGCCCCTTCCAGGCCGCCCGCAGCGCCGGCGTCTCCATGGAGCTGGCGTCCCGCTTCTGGCGGGCCATGGGCTTCGCCGACATCGGCCAGGCCAAGGCCCTCACCGAGGCGGACGTGCTGGCCCTGCGCCGCCTGGCCGGTCTGGTCGAGGCGGGCCTGCTCAGCGAGGCGATGGCGGTGCAGGTGGCCCGTTCCACCGGCCAGACCACCGCCCGTCTGGCGGACTGGCAGATCGATTCCTTCCTGGAGGGCCTCACCGAGCCCCCCGAGCCGGGCATGACCCGCACCGAGGTGACCTACCCCCTCATCGAGCTGCTCCTGCCCGAGCTGCAGGAGTTCCTGGTCTACGTCTGGCGCCGCCAGCTCGCCGCCGCCACCGGCCGGGTCATCCAGACGGCGGACGACGAGGAGATGGTCGACCGCCGCCTCTGCGTCGCCTTCGCCGACCTGGTCGGCTTCACCCGGCTGACCCGCCGCCTCGAGGAGGAGGAGCTGGGCGAGCTGGTCGAGGCGTTCGAAACCACCGCCGCCGACCTGGTCGCCGCGCACGGCGGCCGGCTGGTGAAGACCCTCGGCGACGAGGTCCTCTACGTCGCCGACGACCCGGGCGTGGCCTCCGAGATCGCGCTGCGCCTGATCGAGACCCTCGCCAACGACGAGACCATGCCGGAGCTGCGCGTCGGCATGGCCTTCGGCACGGTCACCACCCGGATGGGTGACGTCTTCGGCACGACGGTGAACCTGGCCTCCCGCCTCACCTCCATAGCTCCGCGGGACGCGGTCCTGGTCGACAGCGAGCTCGCCCAGGAACTGCGGCGCACCCGGGACGCCCCGGCGGCCGAGGAACAGGTCAAGGAGGACGAGGAGCAGACCTACCGGTTCGCGCTGCAGCCCATGTGGCAGCGGCCGGTCCGCGGTCTCGGCGTGGTCGAGCCGTGGCTGCTCACCCGGCGCGGCGGTCAGCCCTGAGCCCCTGAGATGATCCCCGGCGACACCGATGAAGTCGTCGATCCCGGGAGGCTGTCCACCATGAGCCGCAACGAGCACGAGGTCCTGACGGAACGCGAGGACGGCGAACGCCACGGGGAGTTCGTGCGGGTGGTACGGCACGGGCACGTCGCCGAGCTCGTGCTGGACCGGCCGCGCGCGATGAACGCGGTCTCCACGGAGATGGCCCGCTCGCTCACCGCCGCCTGCGAGGCGCTCGCCGCCGACCGCGACGCGCGGGTGGTCGTGCTGACCTCCAGCCACGAGCGGGCGTTCTGCGTGGGCGCGGACCTCAAGGAGCGTAACGGCTTCACCGACGACCAGCTGCGCCGTCAGCGGCCGGTGAACCGGGCGGCGTACACCGGCGTGCTGGAGCTGCCGATGCCGACCATCGCCTCCGTGCACGGGTTCGCGCTGGGCGGCGGCTTCGAGATCGCGCTGTCCTGCGACCTGATCGTCGCGGACCGCACGGCGGTGGTGGGACTGCCCGAGGTGTCCGTGGGCGTCATCCCCGGCGGCGGCGGCACGCAGTTGCTGCCGCGGCGGGTCGGGGCGGCCCGGGCCGCCGAGCTGATCTTCACCGCGCGGCGGGTGGAGGCCGCCGAGGCCCGGGAGCTGGGCCTGGTCGACCTCCTGGTCGACGAGGGGACCGACCGCGAGGAGTCCTTGGCCCTGGCCGCGCGCATCGCCGCCAACTCCCCCGTGGGGCTGCGCGCCGCCAAGCGGGCGATGCGGCTCGGCTGGGGCAAGGACCTCCCCACCGGCCTCGACCTCGAGGACAACGCCTGGCGCACGGTCGCGTTCTCCGCCGACCGCGCCGAGGGCGTCGCCGCCTTCAACGACAAGCGCCGCCCCGAATGGCCGGGCGAGTGACCCGCCCCTGACGCGACCGCACCCCCGGGGGCGCATCACCCCCGGGGCGCCCGGTCAGGCCGCGGCCGGCGCCTGCTTCTCCGCCGGGGCCGGCGGGGCCGGCGGGGGCTGCTCCCCGGTGGGCCGGGGGCGGCCCGGCGAGGAGAGGAAGAGGAGGATCAGCACCAGCACCGCCGCCAGGACGGCGAACGCCTTCACCCCCACCAGTGCCAACGCCGCCGCGCCCAGCACCCCGTGGACGACGGCCATGGTGACCAGCAGCCCCGTGCCGAACCGCCCGAGGGCGCGCCCCCGGATCGCGGAGACCAGCACCAGCACGCCGCACGCCACGAAGACCAGGGCGAACAGCACCGCCCCGATCCTGGAGGCCCGCGCGACCATGTCCGGGTCCAGCCCGTCCAGCGACATCCGCTGCCCCTCGACCACCATGGCCAGGAACCAGTTGAGCCACGCCACCCCGGCCGCCTCGGCGAACATCGCCGGCGCCAGGACGAAAGCCACCGTCCTGCGCACCACCGGCCCCACCCACTTCCACTGATTTCCGTCGTGCCCGACGGGCCGCGGACCGGCCTCCCACGAGGCGTCCGCTCCCCCACCCGGGCTATTACCCGGGGTATCTCCCAGGGTGGCAGGAACGTTACTCACGGGTATACGCAGCGACAAGAGTTCTGACGACCGCAAAGATTCACCGAGGTGTTGGTAGGGACTCCACAAAGAAACACGGCCCGCGGCGGCGTGGCTTTACAGAGACCTGAGCCACATCACCCGGCTAGGGTTTCCGGGAGGAGTCCCGCGCCGCCCGGCGCTACAAGGGATTTCACCGCTCGGCACCCGCCGCAAGGCCCTCGTTTCACCCTCCGTGTGGGCAAGCTCACCACTGGGGACGGGTCGTAGTGACGTGTCGGCAGTCCCTAAACTCGGCTTGTTTCAAGGAGGGAGCCTCAATCGTGCGCAAGGTGCTCATCGCCAACCGTGGCGAAATCGCAGTCCGCGTCGCCCGGGCATGCCGGGATGCCGGTATCGCGAGCGTGGCCGTGTATGCAGACCCCGACCGGGACGCTCTGCACGTGCGTGCCGCGGACGAGGCGTTCGCCCTCGGCGGTGACACCCCGGCGACCAGCTACCTGGACATCGCCAAGGTGCTGAAGGCCGCCGCGGATTCGGGCGCGGACGCGATCCATCCCGGCTACGGCTTCCTGTCCGAGAACGCGGAGTTCGCGCAGGCGGTCATCGACGCGGGCCTGAACTGGATCGGCCCGCCGCCGCAGGCCATCCGCGACCTGGGCGACAAGGTGGCGGCCCGTCACATCGCCCAGCGCGCGGGCGCGCCGCTGGTGGCCGGCACGCCGGACCCGGTGTCCGGCGCCGACGAGGTCGTCGCGTTCGCGAAGGAACACGGCCTGCCCATCGCCATCAAGGCGGCGTTCGGCGGCGGCGGCCGCGGCCTGAAGGTCGCCCGCACCCTCGAAGAGGTCCCCGAGCTCTACGACTCCGCGGTCCGCGAGGCCGTCGCGGCGTTCGGCCGGGGCGAGTGCTTCGTCGAGCGCTACCTGGACAAGCCGCGTCACGTCGAGACCCAGTGCCTGGCCGACAAGCACGGCAACGTGGTCGTGGTCTCCACCCGTGACTGCTCCCTCCAGCGCCGGCACCAGAAGCTGGTGGAGGAGGCCCCGGCCCCGTTCCTCTCCGAGGCCCAGGTCGCCGAGCTGTACTCCGCGTCCAAGGCCATCCTCAAGGAGGCCGGCTACGTCGGCGCGGGCACGGTCGAGTTCCTGGTGGGCGTCGACGGCACGATCTCCTTCCTGGAGGTCAACACCCGCCTGCAGGTGGAGCACCCGGTGACCGAGGAGGTCGCGGGCGTCGACCTGGTGCGCGAGATGTTCCGCATCGCCGACGGCGAGGAGCTCGGTTACGGCGACCCGGTGCTGCGGGGTCACTCCTTCGAGTTCCGCATCAACGGCGAGGACCCGGGCCGTAACTTCCTGCCCGCGCCGGGCACCGTCACCGCCTTCGCCCCGCCGTCCGGCCCGGGCGTCCGCCTGGACGCGGGCGTCGAGTCCGGCAGCGTGATCGGCCCGGCCTGGGACTCGCTCCTGGCCAAGCTGATCGTCACCGGCCGCACCCGCAAGGAGGCCCTGGAGCGGGCCTCGCGCGCCCTGGAGGAGTTCAAGGTCGAGGGCATGGCCACCGCCATCCCCTTCCACCGCGCGGTGGTCAAGGACCCGGCGTTCGCCCCCGAACTCACCGGTTCGGCCGACCCGTTCACCGTCCACACCCGGTGGATCGAGACCGAGTTCGTCAACGAGATCCCGCCGTTCGCCGGCACGGCCGACGCCGACTCCGAGGACGAGGGCGACCGCGAGACCGTCGTGGTCGAGGTCGGCGGCAAGCGGCTGGAGGTCTCGCTGCCCGCCTCGCTCGGCATGTCCCTGGCCCGCACCGGCCTCGCCGCCGGCGCCAAGCCGAAGCGCCGCGCCGCCAAGAAGTCCGGCCCGGCCGCCTCCGGGGACACCCTCGCCTCGCCCATGCAGGGCACGATCGTCAAGGTCGCGGTCGAGGAGGGCCAGGAGGTCAAGGAGGGCGACCTGATCGTCGTCCTCGAGGCCATGAAGATGGAGCAGCCCCTCAACGCGCACCGGTCCGGCACGGTCAAGGGCCTGTCCGCCGAGATCGGCGCCTCCATCAGCTCCGGCGCCGCCATCTGCGAGATCAAGGACTGACCCGCACGGCCCCGAAGGGCGCGTGAGGCCCCCGGCCCCACGCGCCCTTCTCCGTCCCACCCCCCGGCCCCCACACACACGACGGCCCGCCGAGCGGGGAACGCGCGCCGCACACGACGGCGGTACACCGCGCACGGCGGCGTCGACGGCGGCGGCTCAGGCCGCCCACGCTTCCCACCCGCGCGGAATCGGCCGCTCGGGCGCACCCCAGCCGCTCGGGCACACCCCCGCCCGCACGGGCACCGCTCACGCGGGGCCGGTGGCGAGACCTACCGGCGGCGCAGGTCCGCCACGCGGGCGCGTTCCGCCTGCGCCGCGTCGCCGAGGACCGCGGCGGCGCGGAGCTGGGGGCCGCCGGGGGCATGACCGCGGCGCGGGCCCGGGACGGGCACGTCCCTGCGCTGCCGCCCGCCCCCCTGCGGCTCCGGCCGCTCCGCCCGCTCGGCCCCCGGCGCACCGGCCACGGCGATCTGCACGCCCTGGTCGGCCAGCGCCTGCAGCTCCGTCGCGGCGCGGTCCTCGTGGCCCGGCGGCTCGTCGGTGACCAGCCGTGTGATCAGCTCCGTGGGGACCGTCTGGAACATCGTGTCGGTGCCCAGCTTGGAGTGGTCCGCCAGGACCACCACCTCGGAGGCGGCCTGCACCAGCGCACGGTCGACGGACGCGGAGAGCATGTTGGAGGTGGACAGACCGCGCTCCGCGGTCAGCCCACTGCCCGACAGGAAGGCCTTGGAGACGCGCAGCCCCTGCAGGGACTGCTCCGCACCGCTGCCCACCAGCGCGTAGTTGGAGCCGCGCAGGGTGCCGCCGGTCATGACGACCTCCACGCGGTTGGCATGGGCGAGCGCCTGCGCGACCAGCAGCGAGTTGGTGACCACGGTCAGCCCGGGCACCCGCGCCAGCCGCCGGGCCAGCTCCTGGGTGGTGGTGCCCGCCCCGACCACGATGGCCTCGCCCTCCTCGACGAAGCCCGCGGCGAGGTCGGCGATGGCGGTCTTCTCGGCGGTCGCGAGATGGGACTTCTGCGGGAAGCCCGACTCCCGCGTGAACCCGCCCGGCAGCACCGCACCGCCGTGCCGGCGGTCGAGGAGTCCTTCTGCCTCCAGCGCGCGCACGTCCCGCCGCACGGTCACTTCGGAGGTCTGGACGACACGGGCGAGCTCACGGAGCGACACCGCTCCGTTGGCGCGCACCATTTCGAGGATCAATTGACGACGTTCTGCAGCGAACACGAAACTGACAGTAACCCCAACGACCGACTGCTTTCAGCAGTTTGCGGCGAATTGCAGAAGATGTACGTGATCAGGGGCCGGGGATGATATAAGGCACCGTCCGCGCGACTATGCCACACGCATGGGCCGCGACCGACCGTGATCGCGGGACCCGTCACCCGGACAAACGACAAGCGCCGGCCCCGAGTTGGGACCGGCGCCGCGTCGCGGGCTCCGACAGGTCAGGCCTTGCGGGTGTGCAGCTGACGCGCCACCTCGGCGATCGAGCCGGACAGCGAGGGATACACGGTGAACGCGTTTGCGATCTGCTCCACCGTCAGGCTGTTGTCCACCGCGATGGAGATCGGGTGGATGAGCTCCGAGGCGCGCGGGGCCACCACGACACCGCCGACCACGATGCCGGTGCCCGGCCGCGCGAAGATCTTGACGAAGCCGTCCCGGATGCCCTGCATCTTGGCGCGCGGGTTGCGCAGCAGCGGCAGCTTCACCACCCGGGCGTCGATCTTGCCGGCGTCGACGTCGGCCTGGGTGTAGCCGACGGTGGCGATCTCCGGGTCGGTGAAGACGTTGGAGGAGACGGCCTTGAGGTTGAGCGGGGCCACCGCGTCGCCGAGGAAGTGGTACATGGCGATGCGGCCCTGCATGGCCGCCACCGAGGCGAGCGCGAAGACGCCGGTGACGTCGCCGGCCGCGTAGACGCCGGGCGCGGTGGTGCGCGAGACCTTGTCGGTCCAGATGTGGCCCGAGTCCTTCAGCCGGACGCCGGCCTCCTCCAGGCCCATCTCGTGGGTGTTGGGGATCGCGCCGACCGCCATCAGGCAGTGCGTGCCGCTGATCACCCGGCCGTCCGAGAGGGTGACCTCCACCCGGTCGTCCACCCGCTTGGCGGACTCGGCGCGGGAGCGGGCCATCACGTTCATGCCGCGGCGGCGGAACACGTCCTCCAGCACGGCGGCGGCGTCCGGGTCCTCGCCCGGCAGCACGCGGTCGCGGCTGGAGACCAGCGTGACGCGGGAGCCCAGCGCCTGGTAGGCGCCGGCGAACTCGGCGCCGGTGACGCCGGAACCGACCACGATGAGCTCCTCGGGGAGCTCGTCCAGGTCGTACACCTGGGTCCAGTTCAGGATGCGCTGCCCGTCCGGGCGGGCGGCGGGCAGCTCGCGCGGGTGGCCGCCGGTGGCGATCAGCACGGCGTCGGCGGTCAGCGTCTCCTCGCTGCCGTCCGCCGCCCGCACGACCACCTTGCGCGAGCCGTCGGAGGCCTGCAGGCCCTCCAGCCGGCCCCGGCCCCGCAGCACCCGGGCGCCGGCCCGGGTGACGGAGGCGGTGATGTCGTGCGACTGGGCCAGCGCCAGCCGCTTCACACGGCGGTTGACCTTGCCCAGGTCGACGCCGACCACGCGCGCGGGCGTGTCGACGTGGGGGGTGTCGTCCGCGACGATGATCCCCAGTTCCTCGTACGACGAGTCGAAGGTGGTCATCACCTCGGCCGTCGCGATGAGCGTCTTCGACGGCACGCAGTCGGTCAGCACCGACGCGCCGCCCAGACCGTCCGCGTCGACGACGGTCACCTCCGCGCCGAGCTGCGCGGCGACCAGCGCCGCCTCGTATCCGCCGGGCCCGCCACCAATGATCACGATCCGAGTCACGTGCCCCATTGTCCCGCACCCTTCAAGCTCGCACCGCCCGGGGTCCACCGACCGCCTCACCGGCCGCCGCCACCCCCGCGCGTACCCCTCCGGGGCGACGGAAACGACACGACAACGATCCCGCTGCGTTTCCTCCCGCATCTACGCGCGTAGGGACGGAAGGGATAGGGTCGGGCGGGTGAACGCTTCTCTTCTTCGGGACGACCCGTACGCCGCCGCCGTGGCAGCCGCCGACCGCCTCCGGCAGCTCACGGGCGCCGAGACCCACGACGTCGCACTGGTACTGGGCTCCGGCTGGGCCCCGGCCGTCAACGCCCTGGGCGAGCCGGAGGCCGACCTGGAGGTCACCGAGCTCCCCGGCTTCCCGCCCCCCGCGGTCGAGGGCCACGGCGGGCGCGTCCGCTCCTACCTGCTCGGCGAGCGCCGGGTCCTGGTCTTCCTCGGCCGCACCCACTACTACGAGGGCCGCGGCGTGGCCTCCGTGGTCCACGGGGTGCGCACCGCGGTCGCGGCCGGCTGCCGCACGGTGGTGCTCACCAACGGCTGCGGCGGCCTGCGCGAGGGCATGCGCCCCGGCCAGCCGGTGCTGATCTCGGACCACATCAACCTGACGGCCACCTCCCCCATCGTGGGCGCCAACTTCGTGGACCTCACCGACCTGTACTCCGCGCGCCTGCGCGAGCTGTGCCGGGAGGTCGACCCGAGCCTGGAGGAAGGCGTCTACGCGCAGTTCCCCGGCCCGCACTACGAGACGCCCGCCGAGATCCGGATGGCCCGCACGATCGGCGCCGACCTGGTGGGCATGTCGACGACCCTGGAGGCGATCGCGGCGCGCGAGGCGGGCGCCGAGGTGCTGGGCGTCTCCCTGGTCACCAACCTGGCCGCCGGCATGACGGGCGAGCCGCTCAACCACGAGGAGGTCCTCCAGGCCGGCCGCGACAGCGCCACCCGGATGGGCGAACTCCTCGCCCGGCTGCTGCCGCGCCTCTGACGCGCGACGGCCTCGCCGGGGGCCGCACCCCGGACGCCGCGGGCCGCGGGCGTCCGGAGCGTCCGGAGCGTCCGGCCGGGCGGGACCGCGACGGCGGTGTGGTCCCGCCGCGGCGGGGTTCCCGTTCCGGGAGGGCCGCCGTCGTGGACGGCGGTGTCACGGTCCCGGGCGGGCGGCCCGGAGCACCGTGAACCGAACACCGAACCGGAGGATGAACCGACCGTGCAGGACACCCTGATCACCCGGGCCCGGACCTGGCTCGCCGAGGACCCCGACCCGGACACCCGGGCCGAGCTGAGCGCCCTGCTGGAGGCGGGCGACGAGGCCGCCCTCGCCGAGCGCTTCGCCGGCACGCTGCAGTTCGGCACCGCCGGCCTGCGCGGCGAGCTGGGCGCGGGGCCGATGCGGATGAACCGCTCGGTGGTCATCCGCGCCGCCGCGGGGCTGGCCGCCTACCTGCGCGCCCGCGGGCAGGGCGACGGCCTGGTCGTGATCGGCTACGACGCCCGGTACAAGTCCGCCGACTTCGCGCGGGACACCGCCGCCGTGATGACCGGTGCCGGGCTGCGCGCCGCGGTGCTGCCCCGGCCGCTGCCGACGCCGGTGCTGGCGTTCGCGATCCGCCACCTGGGCGCGGTGGCGGGCGTCGAGGTGACCGCCAGCCACAACCCGCCGCGGGACAACGGCTACAAGGTCTACCTGGGCGACGGTTCGCAGATCGTGCCGCCGGCCGACGCGGAGATCGCCGCCGAGATCGCCGCGGTGGCCTCGCTGGCCGACGTCCCCCGGCCGGAGTCCGGCTGGGAGGTGCTGGACGACTCGGTGCTGGAGGCCTACCTGGCCCGCACCGACGCGGTGCTCTCCCCGGGTTCGCCGCGCACCGCCCGGACCGTGTACACGGCGATGCACGGCGTCGGCAAGGACGTGGTGCTGGCCGCCTTCGCGCGGGCCGGGTTCCCCGAGCCGGTGCTGGTCGCCGAGCAGGCGGAGCCGGACCCGGCGTTCCCCACGGTCGCCTTCCCCAACCCGGAGGAGCCGGGGGCGATGGACCTCGCCTTCGCGGCCGCCCGGAAGGCCGAGCCCGACCTGGTGATCGCCAACGACCCGGACGCGGACCGGTGCGCGGTCGCGGTGCCGGACGGCTCCGGCGACTGGCGGATGCTGCGCGGCGACGAGGTGGGCGCTCTGCTCGCCGCGCACCTGGTGGCCCGGGGCGCGCGGGGCACCTTCGCCGAGTCGATCGTCTCGTCCTCCCTGCTCGGGCGGATCGCCGCGAAGGCGGGCCTCGGCTACGAGGAGACCCTCACCGGCTTCAAGTGGATCTCCCGCGTGGAGGGGCTGCGCTACGGCTACGAGGAGGCCCTCGGCTACTGCGTCGACCCGGAGGGCGTCCGCGACAAGGACGGCGTCACCGCCGCGTTGGCGATCACCGAGCTCGCGTCCGTGCTCAAGGAGCAGGGGCGCACGCTGCTCGACCTGCTGGACGACCTCGCGGTGGAGCACGGCCTGCACGCGACCGACCAGCTCTCGGTGCGGGTCGCGGACCTCTCCGTCATCTCGGACGCCATGCGGCGGCTCCGGGAGACCCCGCCCACCCGGCTGGCGGGGCTGGCGGTCACCCGGGCCGAGGACCTCACCGAGGGCACGGAGACGCTGCCGCCGACGGACGGGCTGCGGTACACGCTCGACGGCGCGCGGATCATCGTCCGTCCCAGCGGCACGGAGCCCAAGCTGAAGTGCTACCTGGAGGTCGTGGTCCCCGTCCCCGACGCCACCGCCCTCCCCTCGGCCCGTGCCGAGGCCCGGCGCACCCTGGACGCCCTGCGCGCCGCCCTCGCCGAGGCCGCCGGCCTCTGACGCGCCGGGCGGGCCCTGCCCGGACCGGCCGCTGGCGACGGCGTCCCCGCCGTCGCCGGCGGCCGACCGGGGGGCCGGAAGCCCAGCGGCCGGCCGGGGGCCCGGGAACGCCGGGCGGGCCGGTCAGCCCAGGAACTGCAGGATCAGCAGGAGGACCGCTCCGGCGGCGGCGGGCACGTAGATCTCGTAGGCCCGCCGCACGGTGACCTCACCCTGTGCCGTGGACACCTCCGCCTGCCGGTCCCGCCGCTCCCGCAGCTCCTCCACGATCTTGTCGGTGCCCCGCCGGGTGGACACCACGGCGCCCCCCGCGTTCCCGCCCGACGCCGACGTCCCGGTCCACTTCGGCATCGGCCCGCGCGCGTCCACGTCCCGCTCCGACGCGGCGGTCGCCCTCAGTGACTTCCGCCGGTCCCGCAGCGACACCGGCAGCGCCCACAGCTCGTACCGGCGCCCGTCCTCGTCGACCACCTCGTGGGAGAGCCCGGAGCGCAGCCCCGCGACCTGCCCCCACGGCAGGGTGATCACCCGGAACGGGTTGCGGACCCGCAGCCGCTCGTCGTTGGCGTACACGGCGGGGCGGAAGCTGAAGGCCACCACCAGCGGGACCACGAGCAGCAGCACCCCCACCGCGGTCAGCACGGTCCGCCCGGAGCCGTTCAGCAGCGCGTCGACGGCGAGCCCCCCGACGATGACCAGGGTCAGCGAGCCGCCCACCAGGGCGGTGGGAGACCGGTAGACCGTGTCGGGACTTGGGACGCTCGTGTTCATGCCTCCGATTGTGCACGAGTTCGAGCGGTCTCCTCCGCCCCGCGACCGATCCGGAACCGGATGGAGACCTACGGGACTGGGCAGCCGCTACACGCGTAGATATGCTCGCCTGGTGACCATGTCGACAACACCCTCCCCCACCCACGCACTGACCGACGTCGCCGCGTCCGACGCCTCGCTGCGGCGCTTCCTGCACGGGCTGCCCGGTGTGGACGCGGTCGGCCTGGAGGCCAGGGCCGCCGCCCTCGGCACCCGGTCGATCAAGACGACCGCCAAGGCGTACGCCCTCGACCTGGCGATCTCCATGGTGGACCTGACCACGCTGGAGGGCGCCGACACCCCCGGCAAGGTGCGGGCGCTCGGCGCCAAGGCCGTCCTGCCCGACCCCACCGACCGCACGGCCCCCGCCACCGCCGCGGTCTGCGTCTACCCGGACCTGGTCGAGGTCGCCAAGGCGGCCGTCGCCGGTTCCACCGTGAAGGTCGCCTCGGTCGCCACCGCCTTCCCGGCGGGCCGCGCGCCCCTGGAGGTCAAGCTGGCCGACGTCCGGGCCGCCGTGGCCGCCGGCGCCGACGAGGTCGACATGGTCATCGACCGCGGCGCCTTCCTGGCCGGTCACTACCTCAAGGTGTACGAGGAGATCACCGCCGTGAAGGAGGCCTGCGGCGGCGCCGCGCGCCTGAAGGTGATCTTCGAGACCGGCGAGCTCTCCACGTACGACAACATCCGCCGCGCGAGCTGGCTCGCCATGCTGGCGGGGGCCGACTTCATCAAGACCTCCACCGGCAAGGTCGCGGTCAACGCCACCCCGGCGAACACCCTGCTGATGCTGCAGGCGGTCCGCGAGTTCCGCGACCGCACCGGCGTGCAGATCGGCGTGAAGCCGGCCGGCGGCATCCGCACCGCCAAGGACGCGGTCAAGTTCCTGGTCGTCGTCAACGAGACGGCGGGCCCGGACTGGCTGGACAACCACTGGTTCCGGTTCGGCGCCTCCTCCCTCCTCAACGACCTGCTGATGCAGCGGCAGAAGCTGGCCACCGGCCGCTACTCCGGCCCCGACTACGTGACGGTGGACTGATCCCCATGACTTTCGAGTACGCACCGGCGCCCGAGTCCCGCTCGGTGGTGGACATCGCCCCGTCCTACGGGCTGTTCGTCGACGGCGAGTTCACCGAGGCGGCCGACGGGCGCGTCTTCAAGACGGTCTCCCCCTCGACGGAGGAGGTCCTCTCCGAGGTCGCCCGGGCCGGCGAGGCCGACGTGGACCGCGCGGTCGCCGCGGCCCGCCGCGCCTTCGAGGGCTGGTCCGCGCTGCCCGGCAGCGAGCGCGCCAAGTACCTGTTCCGCATCGCCCGGATCGTGCAGGAACGCTCCCGCGAGCTGGCCGTCCTGGAGACCCTGGACAACGGCAAGCCGATCAAGGAGACCCGCGACGCCGACCTGCCGCTGGTCGCCGCGCACTTCTTCTACTACGCGGGCTGGGCCGACAAGCTGGAGCACGCCGGGTTCGGCGTGAACCCGCGCCCGCTGGGCGTGGCCGCGCAGGTCATCCCGTGGAACTTCCCGCTGCTGATGCTGGCGTGGAAGATCGCCCCGGCGCTCGCCACCGGCAACACGGTCGTCCTGAAGCCGGCCGAGACCACCCCGCTGTCCGCCCTGTTCTTCGCGGACATCTGCCGCCAGGCCGGGCTCCCCAGGGGCGTCGTCAACATCCTCCCCGGCTACGGCGACGCCGGCGCCGCGCTGGTCGCCCACCCGGACGTGGACAAGGTGGCGTTCACCGGCTCCACCGCGGTCGGCAAGGCGATCGCCCGCACGGTGGCCGGCACCCGCAAGAAGCTCACGCTGGAGCTCGGCGGCAAGGGCGCCAACATCGTCTTCGACGACGCGCCGATCGACCAGGCCGTCGAGGGCATCGTCAGCGGCATCTTCTTCAACCAGGGCCAGGTCTGCTGCGCCGGCAGCCGCCTGCTCGTCCAGGAGTCGGTGCACGACGAGGTGCTGGACGCCCTCAAGCGCCGCATCTCCACGCTCCGCCTCGGCGACCCGCTGGACAAGAACACCGACATCGGCGCGATCAACTCCGCGGAGCAGCTGGCCCGGATCACCACGCTGGCCGACCAGGGCGAGGCGGAGGGCGCCGAGCGCTGGACCGCCCCGTGCGACATCCCCGCCCAGGGCTACTGGTTCGCGCCGACCGTCTTCAGCGGCGTGACCCAGGCCCACACGGTCGCCCGGGACGAGATCTTCGGCCCGGTCCTCTCGGTGCTCACCTTCCGCACCCCGGACGAGGCGGTCGCCAAGGCCAACAACACCGCCTACGGCCTCTCCGCGGGCATCTGGACCGACAAGGGCTCCCGCATCCTCGCCGTGGCGAACAAGCTGCGCGCGGGCGTCGTCTGGTCCAACACGTTCAACAAGTTCGACCCCACCTCGCCGTTCGGCGGCTACAAGGAGTCGGGTCACGGCCGCGAGGGCGGTCGCCACGGGCTGGAGGCCTACCTCGATGTCTGAGCGTCCGATGTCTGAGCGCCTGAGCGTTTTCAAGACCTACAAGCTGTACGTGGGAGGCAGGTTCCCGCGTTCCGAGAGCGGCCGGGTGTACGAGGTGACGGGCTCCAAGGACGGTAACTGGCTGGCCAACGCCCCGCTGTCGTCCCGCAAGGACGCCCGCGACGCGGTGGTCGCCGCGCGCAAGGCGTTCGGCGGCTGGGCGGGCGCGACCGCGTACAACCGCGGGCAGGTCCTCTACCGCGTCGCGGAGATGCTGGAGGGCCGCCGCTCCCAGTTCACCCGCGAGGTCGCCGAGGCGGAGGGCCTCTCCAAGGCCAAGGCGGCCGCCCTGGTCGACCTCACCGTCGACCGCTGGGTCTGGTACGCGGGCTGGACCGACAAGATCGCCCAGGTGGTGGGCGGCGCCAACCCGGTCGCGGGCCCGTTCTTCAACCTCTCCACGCCCGAGCCGACCGGCGTGGTCGCGGTCCTGGCCCCGCAGGAGTCCTCCCTCCTCGGCCTGGTCTCCGTCCTCGCCCCGGTGATCGCCACCGGCAATACCGCGGTGGTGGTGGCGAGCGAGCGCTCGCCGCTGCCCGCGCTGTCCCTCGGCGAGGTCCTGGCCACCTCCGACGTCCCCGGCGGCGTGGTCAACGTCCTCTCCGGCCGCACGGCGGAGATCGCCCCGACGCTCGCCTCCCACATGGACGTCAACGCGATCGACCTCACCGGCGCGGACGCGGAGCTCGCGACCGGCCTGGAGGTCGCGGCGGCGGACAACCTCAAGCGGGTGCTGCGCCCGCGCGCCGGAGAGGACTTCGCGGCGACACCGGGCCTGGAGCGGCTGACGTCGTTCCTGGAGACCAAGACGGTCTGGCACACCACCGGTTCCCTGGGCGCCTCCGGCTCGTCCTACTGACCCGGCTCGTCCCACCGACCCGGGTCGGCCTCCGGGCCCGGGCTCACCCCTGCCGGCCGACGCAGGACCGCGGCGCGCCCCCGCAGGAGGGGAGGGGCACCGCCGCGCACCGGATGCGGGTCGACTCCCCCACATCCCGCATCCGACAGCGCCCCTCCCGCCCCGGCCGGCTCCGCCGCTCAGGCCGCCGGGGCGGGAGCGAGGCCGCCCAGCAGCCCGGTGACCTGCCCCACCGCGGGCAGCGCGTTGATCGTCTCCGCCTGCAGCAGCGGGCCGGTCACCATCCTGCTGTTCACCGGCTGGAAGTCCGCGACCTGTGTGCCGACGCCGTTGTCCGTCGGATCCACCCCGGTGCCGGCCAGCGGGTTCGGCTTCAGGTTCCCCACCGGTCCGGTCGCGTACCCGACCGTGTTCTTCAGCGTCTCCATCCCGGTCTCGAGATCGATCACGCTCAGCGCCACCTTCGGCTCCACCGGTTCCTGCCCCGGCCCGGGCGCGGCCGACGCCACCGCCGCCCCGCCCCCGAGTGCCAGTCCGGCCCCGGCGAGGACCACGGCCGCCCTTCCGCCGTTCACGTGCTTCGTCCGCCTCGGTGCCGAGTGACGCCCCATGGTGCTGCCCGCCTGTTCTGTCTGACCGTTCGGTGACCGGAGAGCCACCGAGCGTAGTGGAGCCGTGCCGCCCCGCCCAAGCGGCCACCGCCCGTTCGAGCTCCGTTCGACGCGGTTCGCTCCGTCAGGCCACCGTGACGCCCTCCCGCCTCTCCTGTTCCTGACATCACATGAGCATTCCGCGGCATCGAAACAACAGGTAATCTTCAAGCAATCTCCCTATTAGCGTCATCCTCTGATCAGAAACGGCCAATAGCATGTCCTCCGCCCTATCGGGCGCCGTTGAGCGCCTCGTCCCCAGTCGTGGTCGGGCGCGGAGGGAGAAGGAGCGGCTCGCAGCCGCCGCCGAGAAGGCCCGACGCGCCGCCGAGGCCCAACGGGTCAAGGAGCAGCGGATCGCGGAGCGGCGGGCGGCGATGCTCGCGGCGGACCCCGCCGTCGCCGAGCTGACCGCGCAGGACCGCGTCTACTACGGCCGTGTCGTCGGCTCCTTCACCTCCGACGCCGCCCGCGCCCGCAACCTGCACCTGGTCACCGACGCGCTGGAGCACGCCGGCCTCGACTACTGGATGGTCCCCGGAACCTCTCCGCAGCGGCACGTGGTGGGCATGCGGATCACGGACCGGAAGGCCTTCCTCACCTCTCTGCGGGAGCTCTACGGGCAGGCGCCGCTGTACATCAGCCGCTCGACCGCGGACGACTGGCCCGAGGAGACCGCGCTGTACGCGGACGGAGGGCTGCCCGTCACCCTCAAGCGCTCCCGGGTCGTCCGCTTCACCGAGCTGCAGCTCGGCCCGGCCGGACAGCTCCTGTCCGGTTTCGAGCAGGGCTGCGACGTGGAGTTCTGGCAGGAGGGCGACGACCTGCTGGCCGCCCTCGCCGCGGCGGACGAGGACCCCGAGGCCGCCCGCAAGGCGACCGACCGGCTCTCGTCCCTGCGCACCCAGTTCCCCCAGAGCGCCCTGCCGGGGGCACTGGTCGCGCCCCGCTCCAACGCCGTCTCGGACTCGGTCCCCGCCGAGGCCCGCGTCCCCGCGACCCGCCGCATACAGGGGCGCTCCCACCCGACATTCCGGGACTTCTCCCTGCCCGCCCTGGAGGCGGTCGACTTCGACATCGACGTCGTCTACACCTGGGTGGACGGTTCGGACCCGCGGCTGGCCGCACAGCGTGAGGCGTACCGCGTCGGCTCGCCGGTTCCGCTGCGCACCCACTCCCGGGAGAGCGGCGCCTCCCGGTACACCAACCACGACGAGCTGAAGTACTCGCTGCGCTCGCTGGAGATGTACGCGCCGTTCGTGCGCAACATCTTCGTGGTCACCGACGGGCAGACCCCGTCCTGGCTCGACACGTCCGTGGCCGGCATCCGGGTCGTCGACCACAAGGAGATCTTCACCGACCCGAGCGCCCTGCCGGTGTTCAACTCCCACGCGATAGGCACCCAGCTCCACCACGTCGAGGGCCTCTCCGAGCGCTACCTCTACTTCAACGACGACGTCTTCGCGGGCCGCCCCCTCACCCCCGAGCACTTCTTCCACGGCAACGGCATCGCGAAGCTGCCGTTCTCCCCCGCCCAGTACGGCCTCGGCTCGCCGCTGAAGGACGAGCCCGCGCCCAACTCGGCGGGCAAGAACGTGCGCCGCCTGTTGCTCGAGCGGCACGGCCGTATGGCCGTCAACAAGTTCATGCACACGCCGCACCCGCAGATACGCACCGTGATGCGCGAGATCGAGGAACTGTTCGCCGAGGACGTGGAGCGCACCAGCCGCTCGCGGTTCCGCGACGTCACCGACATCGGCATGGGCGCGAGCATGCACCACCACCACGCGTACATGACCGGCCGTGCCGTCCCGGGCACGTACAAGCTGCGCTACGTCGACGTGGCCCGCGACAACGCCCCCGACCGGCTCGCCGAGCTGCTGGAGACCCGCCGCTTCGACGTCTTCTGCCTCAACGACGTCCACTCGCCCGCGGAGCAGCACCAGGCGATCCACGAGCGCATGCACGGCTTCCTGGAGCAGTACTTCCCCTTCCCGAGCCGCTTCGAGCGCCGGGACTGACCCGGCCGGATGCGCCGTGACGGGACGAGGACGGGGTGTGATGTGCGTGCGAACTCCGTCCACCGACTCGTTCGAGGGCCGTTCGATGCCGCAGACTGGTCTCTCGTGACCACCCAGTTCTCCTTCCCGACGCGTGTTGTTCTGCTCTGCGGCCCCTCGGGGTCCGGGAAGTCGTTGCTCGCCGCCGGCACCGGGCTCCCGGTGCTGCGGCTCGACGACTTCTACAAGGAGCACGACGACCCCACGCTGCCGCTGGTGGCGGGCAGTGAGGACATCGACTGGGACCACCCGCTGTCCTGGGACGCGGACACCGCCGTGGCCGCGATCGAGTCGCTGTGCCGCACGGGGCGGACCGAGGTGCCGGTCTACGACATCTCGCTGAGCGCCCGGACCGGGCGGACGGAGCTGGACATCACGGGCGCGCCGGTCTTCGTGGCGGAGGGGATCTTCGCGGCGGAGATCGTCTCCCGCTGCCGTGAGCTGGGGCTGCTGGGTGACGCGCTGTGCCTGACCCGGGGGTCGGTGACGACGTTCCGGCGCCGCTTCCTGCGGGACCTGCGCGAGGGCCGCAAGTCGGTCCCGTTCCTGCTGCGGCGGGGCTGGCGGCTGATGCGGTCGGAGCGGACGATCGTGGCGCGGCAGACGGCGCTCGGGGCGCACGCCTGCGACCGGCCGGAGGCCGAGGCCCGGGTCGCGGCCGTGGTGGCCGCCGCCGTCCGTTCCGGCGAGACGCCGGCCAGGAAGGCCTGAGCGGACGCCGCCTCCGGCCGCGCCCCGCTTCCGGCCGCCCCCGCGCACACAAGAGGGCGGGACCGGAAAGCCCCCGCTTCCGGTCCCGCCCGTCCCCCGTGTCCCCCGTTTCCCCCGTCCCCCCGTGGTCCCCCGGTCCGGCCGACTCCCCCCGGAATCGCCCGGACCCGTTCCCCCGTGTCCCCCCAAGGGCTCCGATCCCCCGTGAGCCCTCCGGCCTTCAGGCGACGAGCTCGCCGAAGGCTTCCTCCTCGTCACGGCCGAGTCCGAGGACCTGGTCCTCCCGCAGCCGCCGCAGCGACCGCCAGATGCTGGACTTGACCGTGCCGACACTGATGTTGAGGATGTCCGCGATCTCCGGATCGGTGCGGCCCTCGTAGTACCGCAGGACCAGCATGGTCCGCTGCGGTTCGGGAAGCCGGGCGAGCGCCTGCCACAGGACGGTGCGCAGCTCGGTGCCGCGCATGGAGTCCAGGTCGCCGGCGGTCTCCGGCAGTTCCTCGGTCGGGTACTCGTTGAGCTTGCGGCGGCGCCAGGCGCTGATGTGCAGGTTGGTCATGGTGCGCCGCAGGTAGCCGCCCACCGCCGCCTTGTCGCTGATCCGGTCCCACGCCCGGTAGGTGGAGAACAGCGCGCTCTGCAGCAGGTCCTCCGCCTCGAAGCGGTCACCGGTCAGGTGGTAGGCGGTGGCGTACAGCGCCGCCCGCCGCTCCCGCACGTAGGCGGTGAACTCCGCCTCCGACAGCCCGCCCTGGGCGGCGGGGCGTCCGGCGCGGTCCCCCCGGACCGGCTCGGACGACACCCGCTGCACCGGAGCCGCCGCCGGCGGCGCCACGGACGCGGAGGCCGCCGTCGACGGCTGGGCCGTGAGCCCGTGCCGGCCGACGGTTCCCCGCACGCGGCCCCGCGCCCCCACGACGCCGGACCGCTCCCCCCGGATCACCACGTCGTGCAGACGCGTGGCCACTGCGCCAGTGCCATTGCTGAGCAGAGTGCTCATCCCGCGCCTCCCGTCATGTTCCTGTCCGTGCACAACGATGTTGCCGGGGACACTTCATGACGGTGTCCGCCGACTGTCACAGACCTGTCACAGGCTCCCCGCACTGTGCGCGCCTCTCGCGGAGCGGGCCGGCGGCCCGGTGAGGGCCGCTGAACAGCCGCTCCGGTAGGCGGAATTCCTTCTGTGGAGGCCATGGGCCAGAATGAGCCCGTGCCTTCCCTGTTGCTGATCGAGGACGACGACGCCATCCGTACGGCCCTGGAGCTCTCCCTGACCCGCCAGGGGCACCGCGTGGCGACCGCTGCGAGCGGTGAGGACGGTCTGCAGTTGCTGCGCGAACAGCGACCGGATCTGATCGTGTTGGACGTCATGCTGCCCGGAATCGACGGTTTCGAGGTCTGCCGGCGCATCCGCCGGACCGACCAGCTGCCGATCATCCTGCTGACCGCGCGCAGCGACGACATCGACGTGGTGGTCGGGCTGGAGTCCGGCGCGGACGACTACGTGGTCAAGCCCGTGCAGGGCCGGGTGCTGGACGCCCGGATCCGCGCGGTGCTGCGCCGCGGGGAGCGGGAGTCCAGCGACTCGGCGTCGTTCGGCTCCCTGGTCATCGACCGGTCCGCGATGACGGTCACCAAGAACGGCGAGGAACTCCAGCTCACGCCGACCGAGCTGCGGCTGCTGCTGGAGCTCAGCCGCCGCCCCGGTCAGGCGCTGTCGCGGCAGCAGCTGCTGCGGCTGGTGTGGGAGCACGACTACCTGGGCGACTCGCGCCTGGTGGACGCCTGCGTGCAGCGGCTGCGCGCCAAGGTGGAGGACGTGCCGTCCTCCCCGACGCTGATCCGCACGGTGCGGGGCGTGGGCTACCGCCTGGACCAGCCGCAGTGACCGGACCGCAGTCCCCCGAGGTGCCGTCGCAGAAACCGGCCCGTCCGGCCGCCTCCCCCGACCGGGGCGCCGCCTCCGAGGCGGGCGGCGGCTCGTCCGGCCGGGCCCCGAGATCGCGCTTCCGCCTCCTGCGGTTCACCAGCCTCCGCCTCCGCCTGGTCCTCGTCTTCGGCCTGGTGGCCCTGACGGCCGCGGTGACGGCGTCCGGCATCGCCTACTGGCTGAACCGCGAGGCCGTGCTGACCCGCGCCCAGGACGCGGTGCTGCGGGACTTCGAGCAGGAGATGCAGAACCGCGCGGGCGCGCTGCCGAGCAGGCCGACGCAGGAGGAACTGCGCCGGGCGGCCGAGCAGATGTCCAACGGGAGCCAGCACTTCAGCGTGCTGCTGATATCCGTGGCGCCCGACGGGCGTCCGGTGGTGGAGAGTTCGGGCATGCTCGACTCCTTCACCCTGGAGGACGTGCCGCGCCCGCTGCGTGAGGCGGTGAACCGCAAGCAGAAGCTGACCTCCGCCAACTCCTCCCCGTACCACCTGTACTGGCAGCGGACGGTCGGCGGGGACGGCACCCCCTACCTGGTGGCCGGCGCGCGGGTGGCGGACGGTCCGACCGGTTACATGCTGAAGTCGCTGGAGCCGGAGGCCAAGGACCTCAACTCGCTGGCCTGGTCGCTGGGCATCGCCACGGCGCTGGCGCTGGTCGGGTCGGCGCTGCTGGCGCAGGCGGCCGCCACCACCGTGCTGCGGCCGGTGCACCGGCTGGGCATCGCCGCCCGCCGGCTCGGCGAGGGCAAGCTGGACACCCGCCTGCAGGTCTCCGGAACCGACGAACTGGCCGAGCTGTCACGGACGTTCAACCGCACCGCCGCCGCGCTGGAGCAGCGGGTGGCGGAGATGAGCGCCCGCGACGAGGCGTCCCGCCGGTTCGTGGCCGACATGTCGCACGAGCTGCGCACCCCGCTGACCGCGATCACCGCGGTGACCGAGGTGCTGGAGGAGGAGCTGGACGCGGAGACCGGCGGCATCGACCCGATGATCGAGCCGGCCGTGCGGCTGGTGGTCAGCGAGACGCGGCGGCTGGGCGACCTGGTGGAGAACCTGATGGAGGTGACCCGCTTCGACGCGGGCACCGCCCGGCTCGTCCTCGACGACGTGGACATCGCCGACCAGATCACCGCCTGCGTGGACGCCCGGGCCTGGCTGGACGCCGTGGAGCTCGACGCGGAACGCGGGGTGACGGCGCGGCTCGACCCGCGCCGGCTGGACGTGATACTCGCCAACCTGATCGGCAACGCGCTCAAGCACGGCGGGTCGCCGGTGCGGGTCTCGGTGCGGGTGGAGGACGCGCCCGACGCGCCGCTCGCGCCCCACGCCCCGCACGCGCCCCACGCCGCGCACGCCCCGCACGACGCCGCCGAGCACCCGGAGCGCGTCCCGGACGCCGACGCGGCGGCCGAGGACGACGCGGCCGCCGCCGAGGCGGCGCGGAAGGTGCTGGTGATCCAGGTCCGGGACCACGGTCCGGGCATCCCCGAGGAGGTGCTGCCGCACGTCTTCGACCGGTTCTACAAGGCGAGCGCCTCCCGGCCGCGGTCCGAGGGCTCCGGTCTGGGGCTCTCCATCGCGCTGGAGAACGCGCACATCCACGGCGGTGAGATCTCCGCGGCCAACTCGTCCGAGGGCGGCGCGGTGTTCACCCTGCGCCTGCCGCTGGACGCCTCCTCGGTGACGGAGGAGGCCCCGGCGGAGCAGCAGGCGGGCGGCAAGCAGCGGCAGAGGCAGAGGAGCGGACGGTGAGGCGCAGGGGAACGGCGGCGCTGCTGCTGGGTGCGGTGCTGACGTCCGCGCTGGCGGGGTGCGGGATCCGGGCGACGGAGGTGCCCACGGACTTCGGCGCGGCCCCGTCCCGGATGCCGTGCGCCGCCTCGGGGTCCTCCCCCGGGCCGACGGACGGCTCCCGGGTGCAGGTCCACGTGTACCTGCTGTGCGCGGGCCAGCTGACGCTGGTGGAGCGCTCGGTGCGGCTGCCCGAGGACGCGGACGGCTCGATGCGGCGCACGCTGATCGCGCAGGGCCTGGTCGACGAGCTGACCAGCCGGCCCTCGCCGGGCGAGCAGCAGAACGGTTACCGGACGGTGGTGCCCTTCGGCACCGAGGTGAAGGGGCCGATACCGAGCGACCCGGGAGAGGCGTTCCGGCTGAACGGTCCCCCGGAGCGGCTGCCGGCCGGGGCGCTGGCGCAGATCGTCTGCACCTTCGCCGAGTCCGCGGCCACCCAGGGCTCGGGCTCGGTCACCCTCGGCGGCCCCGAGGGCCCGCTGACCCGCTACGAGTGCCCGCAGTCGGTGCGGACCCACCCGACCGCCACACCCGTCCCGTCGGACACCCGGGTCGCCCAGCAGTGACGTCCGCCCCCGCGCCCGCACCACCCCGCGGGCGCCCGGGACCCGGAACCGCGCGGCCGGAAGGCGGCGTCTAGACCCACGTGCAGCGTCAACGCTCGGGCAACGGCAGCATCGCCACCGGTTTCCGCACGGCAGGTGTCCTCCTCCTCGCCGCACACCTCGCCGTCGTCGGGTGGCTGACGCTGCGACCACTGGACGTCCCGTGGATCACCCCGGCGAACATCCGGCCGATGGCGGGGATACGCGCCGACCTGGCGCTCGGCTGGGAGCCCGCCGCGCGCCGCATCCTGCAGGACCTGGCCCTGCTGGCGCCGCTCGGCGTCCTCTTCCCCCTCGCGGGCGGGCGGCTCTGGTCGCCGCCGCTGTTCTCCCTGGCCCGCACCATGGCGGCCGGGGCGCTGATCTCCCTGGGCATCGAGCTGCTGCAGACCGGCGTGCCCGGGCAGGTCGTCGACGTCGACTCGCTGATCCTCAACACGGCGGGGCTCACCCTGGCCCATCTCGCGGCGGTGCCGGCCGGCCGTGCCGCTCTGCGCCGACGGGCCGCCCGGCGCGGCGACCGGGCCCCCACCGGGGTCGACCAGGAGACGGCTCAGGGTCCGTCCCCGAGGTTTCCCAGGGTCCCGATCGCCCCGTAGAGCGATGCCTTGCACCCTTTTGCGTCCGTAGCTTTGGGGTAGAGGGGACGGCCGGGGGGTCGTTTCCGACACCGAGACGCACGCCGGGCCCTTCCCAGGCCCCCGTGCCGACGTAGCTACGGAGGAACCAGCCATGAGCAGCCTCGTTCGCCCCACCCACGGCCGGATGATCGGCGGCGTGTGCGCCGCGCTGGCCCGGCGCTTCGGCGTCTCCGCGACCACGATGCGGACCGTCTTCCTGGTCTCCTGCCTGCTGCCGGGCCCGCAGGTGCTGCTGTACCTCGCGCTCTGGCTCCTGCTGCCGAGCGAGGAGAAGGCCGCGCGCAAGGCCGCCGCGTTCTGATCGCGGTCTGGGCGGAGCCGAGCCGCCGTACGACGCGCCGAGGGGGCGCGACCGGGCTGCCGGTCGCGCCCCCTCGGTCGGGGAAGCGTGGTGCTGGCGGACGCGGCCGGTTCAGCCGATCGGCAGGCCGTTGAGGCCGCTGCCGTTGCCCATGTTCATCTCGCCGAGGCCGAGGCCGCCGAGCAGCGCCGGGACCTTGCCACCGAGCGGCGCGGCCTGCGCCTCGCCCTCGTTGGCCTGGGCGCTGGCGTCCCGCTCCTGGGCCGCGCCGGAGACGCGCTCGGCGCTGCCCATCGCGGCCGCCATGCCCGCGCCGCCGAGCTGCTCGCCGATGCCGCCGAGCTGGTCGCCGGCGCCCTGGAGTCCGCCGACCAGCGGGCCCTGCAGGGCGTCCCCGATGCCGTCCGACGGCAGCGCGCCGGTGACGCCGCTCAGGGCGGGGCCGGCGTCCGGCAGGGCCGGGGCAGCCGTGGCGGCACCCGCGCCGATCGCCGCGAAGGCGGTGCCGAGGGCGGCGACACCGAGGGTCTTGGCAACAGACTGCTTCATGATGAACGCGTCCTTGTATTGCAGTGACGGGGGACTGAGCGGTCCACGACCGTAAACACGCCCCGCCGTCGGCCGCAAACACCGAAATGCGGTGGATTCGTGAAGGGAAAGCCGGGCGTATTGTCCGCCCGGCTTCCTCCGTTTCCGCGTCACCGCAGTTCAGCGGCG
This sequence comes from Streptomyces sp. NPDC002640, assembly GCF_053592575.1. Classification (NCBI taxonomy): domain Bacteria; kingdom Bacillati; phylum Actinomycetota; class Actinomycetes; order Kitasatosporales; family Streptomycetaceae; genus Streptomyces; species Streptomyces sp. NPDC002640. The sequence continues at coordinate 113,456 of NZ_JBSFVZ010000002.1, forward strand.
CCTCACTGGAACAGCCACTCGGCCTTCAGCGTGGCGTATCCGGGCTTGATCACGTCATCGATCATCGCCACCCTTTCATCGAAAGGAATGAATGCTGATTTCATCGCATTGACGGTGAACCACTGCATCTCGTCGAGCGTGTAACCGAACGTCTCGACCAGGTGCTCGAATTCGCGGCTCATGGTGGTGCCGGACATCAGGCGGTTGTCGGTGTTGACGGTGACCCGGAAGTGCAGGCGCCGCAGCAGCCCGATCGGGTGGTCCTCGTAGGAGCCGACGGCGCCGGTCTGCAGGTTGGAGGTCGGGCAGAGCTCCAGCGGGATCCGCTTGTCGCGGACGTAGGCGGCGAGCCGGCCGAGCTTCACCGTGCCGTCCTCGGCGACCTCGATGTCGTCGATGATCCGCACGCCGTGGCCGAGCCGGTCCGCGCCGCACCACTGGATGGCCTGCCAGATCGACGGCAGGCCGAAGGCCTCGCCGGCGTGGATGGTGAAGTGGTTGTTCTCCCGCTTCAGGAACTCGAAGGCGTCCAGGTGACGGGTGGGCGGGTAACCAGCCTCCGCACCCGCGATGTCGAACCCGACCACCCCGGAGTCCCGGTAGCTGTTGGCGAGTTCGGCGATCTCCAGCGAACGGGCGGCGTGCCGCATCGCGGTGAGCAGGGCGCCGACGCGGATCCGGTGGCCGTTCTCCCGGGCACGCCGCTCCCCCTCGCGGAAGCCGGAGTTGACCGCCTCGACGACCTGCTCCAGCGTCAGCCCGCCCTCCAGGTGCTGCTCGGGGGCGTACCGCACCTCGGCGTAGACCACGCCGTCCGCGGCGAGGTCCTCGGCGCACTCGGCGGCGACCCGGCGCAGGGCGTCCTCGGTCTGCATGACGCCGACGGTGTGGGCGAACGTCTCCAGGTACCGCTCCAGGGAGCCGGAGTCGGCGGCCTCCCGGAACCAGGAGCCCAGCTTGTCGACGTCCTCGTACGGCAGGGCCCGGTACCCGTTCTCCCGGGCGAGTGCCACGACGGTGCCGGGGCGCAGGCCGCCGTCGAGGTGGTCGTGCAGCACGACCTTCGGTGCCCGGCGGATCTGTTCCGCGGTCGGGGTGTTGATGGTCTGGCGTTTCATCGCTGAACCATAACGCGCAATTCCCTACGCGCGTAGAGTCCGCGCGGAAGGGTGGCGTGGGCGCGGTGTTCTGCCAGTGTGGGCGCATGGCACACCAAGGGACCCCGGACCGCCCGGCCCGGCTCGGAAAGCCGTTCGCCGCGCACGCCCTGCGGCGGCCGGACCAACGGGGCGCGCCGGCCGGTGTGGTGCTGCTGCTCCCCCGCGGCAAGGAGGTGTCCGACCGGCCGCCCTCCCCGGTGGCGGGGTGGGTCTCGACGCGGGCCCTGGGCCGCCGGCTGGCCCGCGCCGGGGAACCGCACGGGCTCGCGGTCCACCTGGTGCGCTACCGGCGCGGCGGCTGGAACGGCGCGGAGGCGGTGCTGGCCGCGGAGGCGACGCGGGCCGTGGAGGAGGCGGTGCTGCGCTACGGCGACGTGCCGGTGTGCCTGGTGGGCGTCGGCATGGGCGGCCGGGCGGCGCTGCGGGCGGCCGGGCACCCGGCGGTGGTCTCGGTGGTGGCCCTCGCGCCGTGGCTCCCCGCCGACCCGGAGCGCGGGGCGGCGGGGCCGGAGCCGGTGAAGCAGCTGGCGTCGCGTCAGGTGCTCATCGTGCACGGCACCGACGACGCCCGGGTGGCGCCCGACCGGTCGTTCCGGCTGGCGGAGCGGATCAAGAAGACGAACCGGGAGGTGTGCCGGTTCGAGGTGCACACCGACGGGCACGCGCTGCGGGTGTACCGGTGGGAGGTCCACACGCTGACCGCCGACTTCGCCCTCGGCACCCTTTTCGGCACGCCCCTGCCCCGCGCCATCCGCGACGCGCTCGCCGCGCCGCCGCCGCTGGGGCTCCGGATGCCGCTGGCGTCCGGCTTCGGACGCGTCCGCGAACGCTGACGGCTCCGGCCGGTCCGGGGCGGGGCGGGCGTGCGGGCCCCGTTCAGTGCGGCAGGAGGTGGCCGCGGCGGGAGAGGAGGAACTTCTTGAAGGCGGCCACCGGCGGGGTGTCGGGGTGCCCGTCGAGCCAGGCGACGCCGATCTCGCGGACCGCGCGGGGCGCGGTGACGGTGAGCTCGGCGACCCCGGGCCGGGGGAAGGCGGGCGGCGGCAGCAGCGCGACCCCCAGTCCGGCGGCGACCAGCCCCCGCAGGGTCTCCGCCTCCTCGCCCTCGAACGCGATCCGCGGCCGGAACCCGGCCTGCGCACACAGGTCGTCGGTGATCCGCCGCAGCCCGTACCCCGCCTCCAGCGTCACGAAGGTCTCCTCCGCCGCCTCCGAGAGCCGGATCCGCCGCCGGGCGGCGAGCCGGTGGTCGGCCGGCACCACCAGCCGCAGCTTCTGCTCGTCCAGGCGCCGCGCCACCAGGTCCGGCGCGTCCGGCACCGGGGAGGTGAGGCACAGGTCGAGTTCGCCGCGCCGCAGGCCCTCCAGCATCGCCTCGCCGTAGTTCTGGACCAGGCTGAACCGGATCCGCGGGTGGTTCTCGCGGAAGGCGTGGATCAGCCCGGGCACCGTCTCCGCGCCCATGGTGTGCAGGAACCCGAACGCCACCTTGCCCACCGCCGCGTCGGCGTCCGCACGGACCTCCTCGGCGGCCCGCTCCAGGTCGGCGAGGGCCCGCTCCACGGAGGCCAGGAACGTCCGCCCTGCGGGTGTCAGGGAGACGGTGCGACCCCGGCGGGCGAAGAGGTCGACGCCCAGGTCCTCCTCCAGCCGGGCCACCGCCCGTGACAGCGTCGACTGCGGCACCCGCATCTCCTGCGCGGCCCGGGTGACGTGCTCGGTCCGCGCCACCCCCGCGAAGTAGGCGAGCCGCGGGACGAGCATGGTGACAATGTCTTCCACGTCACCGGTCTGTGACAGCCACTCCTGTGACCTCTGCTGATGCACCACGGGAACGATTATGGCGAATCCGTGCATTGGACGGATGAGCCCTGCCGTTCCTACGGTCGAACCATGCCTGCCAGTACCGAGGCGTCCACCCGCGTGGGCGCCGGAACCCCCGTCACCGCCCCCTCGTCAGCACCCGCCGCCGACCCCCGCGCCGCCGACTCCCGTGCCGCCGACTCCCGTGTCGACCTCGGCACCCCCGCGTACCGCCGGATGAGCCTCGCGCTCTTCCTCGCCGGTGTCGCCACCTTCGCCCTCCTCTACTCCACGCAGGCCCTCCTCCCGCTGATCTCCGCCGACTACGGCTCCTCGGTGAGCGACGTGTCGTGGACGGTGGCCGCCGCCACCGGCGGGCTCGCGCTGTTCGTCATCCCGATGAGCGCGCTCTCCGAGCGGTTCGGCCGGCGCGCCACCATGACCGGCGCGATCGCCGTCGCGGTCGGCATCGGCCTGGTGGTGCCCTTCGCCCCCTCGCTGGGCGTGCTGGTGGCGCTGCGCGCGGTGCAGGGCGCGGCCCTGGCGGGCCTGCCGGCCTCGGCGACCGCCTACCTGGCGGAGGAGGTGCGGCCTCGGGCGCTGGTCACCGCGATCGGGCTGTACGTGGCCGGCAACAGCGTCGGCGGCATGAGCGGCCGGGTCATCACCGGCTGGGTGGCGCAGGAGTGGGGCTGGCGCGTGGCGCTGGCGGTGCTGGGCGTGCTGGCGGTCGCCTGCGCGGTGGCGTTCCGGATGCTGCTGCCGACGCCCCGGCACTTCACCCGCGGCTCGCTGCGCCCCGGCGTGGTGGCCCGCACGGTCAGGGACCACCTGGGCAACCCGCTGCTGCGCCGGCTGTACGCCATCGGCGCGCTGTTCATGACGGTGTTCGGCGGCGTGTACACGGTGATCGGCTACCGGCTGACCCAGGAGCCGTTCTCGCTGCCGCAGGGCGTGGTGGGCTCGATCTTCCTGGTCTACCTGGTGGGCACCGTCGCCGCCTCCGGCTCCGGCCGGCTGGTCGGGCGGTTCGGCCGCCGGGGCACGCTCTACCTGTCCGGCGCGCTGACGGCGGCGGGTCTGCTGGTCTCGCTGTCGGACCGGCTGCTCCTGGTCCTGCTCGGCCTGGTCCTGGTCACCGGCGGGTTCTTCGCCGGCCACTCGGCGGCGTCCTCCGCGGTGAGCGGCACGGCCCGGCACGGGCGGGCGCAGGCGGCGGCGCTGTACCAGTCGGCGTACTACATCGGGTCCAGCGTGGGCAGCACCGTCGGCGCGGTGGCCTTCCACGCCGCAGGCTGGGGCGGCACGGTGGCCGTGGGGCTGCTGGCCGTGGCCGGCGTCGCCGGGATCACCCTGCTGGGCACCCTGGCCGCCCGCCGGACCGCCCTGGCCGCCTGACCTCCCCCGCCGGCCCCGGGGCTGGCCCCGGTGCCGGCCCCGGCCTCGGTTCCGTTCGCGGGCCCGGCGCCGGCGCCGGTGCCGGCCGGCAGCAGCAGCAGCACCGGCAACCCGCCCACCCGCCTTTTCCCCCGATCACCGGCTGGTTGTCGGTGCCCTGCGGTAGCTTCCGAAGAGAGGACCGAACAGGCGAAGAGGCCGAGGGGCGGGTTGCCATGACCGACGTATCCACCGCGACCGGAGCGGCGGGGGCCGACGCGGCCATCGAGAGATACCGCACCGAGCTCACCGGCTACTGCTACCGCATGCTGGGCTCCTCGTTCGAGGCCGAGGACGCGGTGCAGGACACGATGATCCGGGCATGGCGGAGCCGGGACAAGTTCGAGGGCCGCTCCAGCCTCCGCTCCTGGCTCTACCGCATCGCCACCAACGTCTGCCTGGACATGCTGACGGCGGGCAACAAGCGCGCCAGGCCGGTGGACCTCACGGCGTCCACCCCGCTCGCGCAGGCCGCGCTCACGCCGCGCCCCGACCACACCTGGCTGGAGCCGATGCCCGACGCCCGCGTGCTGCCGGACGTGTCCGACCCCGCGGAGCGGGCCGTCGCCAAGGAGTCGGTGCGGCTGGCGTTCATGGCGGCGCTGCAGGAGCTGCCGCCCAAGCAGCGGGTGGTGCTGATCCTGCGCGAGGTGCTCGCCTGGAAGGCGAGCGAGGTCGCCGAACTGCTCGACACCACGGTCGCCTCCGTCAACAGCGCCCTCCAGCGCGCCCGGGCGACGCTCTCCGAACGCGCGCGGGAGCGGCCCGGCGAGGTCTCCGACCCGCTGGACGAGGAGCAGCAGAAGCTGCTGGAGCGCTATGTCGCCGCCTTCGAGGGCTACGACATGGCCGCGCTGACGGCGCTGCTCCACGAGGACGCCATCATGACCATGCCGCCGTTCGACCTGTGGCTGCGGGGCCCGGGCGACATGGCCGGCTTCATGACCACGATCGGCGCCGCCTGCGCGAACTCCCGGCTGCTCCCGGTGGAGGTCAACGGCCTGCCCGGGTTCGCGCACTACAAGCCGGACCCGGAGAACGGGGGCTACACCCCGTGGGCGGTGCAGGCGCTGGAGATCTCAGAGGGGCGGATCACCGGGATGCACTGCTTCCTGGACTCCCTGGAACTGATGCCGGCCCTGCGCTGGTTCCCCCTCTTCGGCCTCCCCGCCCACCTCGACGAGGACGGGAAGCCCGACGAGGTCCAGCAGGGCGAGTAGGCCGGGGTCGGGGCCGCGCAGCAGGACGCGGCCCCCGGCCCGCCGGGCGGTGAGCTGGAGCCGGGCGATCAGGTCGACGGCGGCCAGCGTGGGGCGCCGCAGTGCGCGGACGTCGCAGACGACGACCGCCGCGCCGGCCTCCAGCCCGCCGCGTGCCACGTCACAGAGCCGGGCGGTCCCGTCCTTCCCGACGGCCTCGCCCGGCACGCGCACGACGACGACTGCCTCCGCGTCCCTCATGAACGGATAGACCGCGCGCCGGCGCGGAACTCATCGGGCGGGCGTCACTCGGTCGGGTAGTCCGCGGTGTCCAGCACGCACCCGAAGGGCTCGGGAAGGTCGACCGGGTCACCGAACTTGCCGGCGCTCAGCACCCGGTAGGTGTCGCCCTGGGGCTCCCCGTAGAGGGTGACCGCGGGACCGCCGGGCGCCCACCGGTCGATGAGCAGGTAGAGCGGCACCCCGGCCTGGGCGTAGCCGGCGGGCTTCTTCAGCCGGTCGTGCGCGGCGTTGCCCGGCGAGGTGATCTCCACCACGAGTTCCGCCACGGACGCCAGGACGTACACGTCCCCGTCCGTTCGCAGTTCGCGCTCCGGCACGACCACGAGGTCGGGGATGTACAGACCGCTCCGCGACGGAACGGCCGTGCCCAGTGTCTGGCAGACCGCCCACTCCGTGGGAACGCCACGGAGCAGGCTCCGGTGAACCAGGTGGGCGATGAGGTTGTGGGTCTTGGACGGCGGTGGAGCCACGGTGACGATCCCCTCGATGATCTCCACCTTGCTGCCCTCGGGCCCGAATGTGCCCTCCCAGGTCCGGACGAGTTCGTCCCAGTCCGGGGAGAGGCCGTGGCTCACGGCGAGTGCGCTCATGGCGGTTCTCCTATCGGTGCGTCACCGATCCCAGCATGCCGAACCGGACCGGCGGGGGTCCACCGATCCGGTTCCCCCGAACGAATGACCGGGGTCGAGCGCGGGAAAAGCGCAGGTCAGCCGATCCGCTCCAGCACCACCGGCGACGCGGTGGACTCCGTGCCCGCGGCGGCGACCTCGTACGCGCCCTCCAGGGACTCCAGGGCGTAGGCGAACCGCTCGGGGGTGTCCGTGTGGAGGGTCATCAGCGGGGCGCCCGCGGTGACCGTGTCACCGGGCTTGGCGTGGAGTTCCACGCCGGCCGCCGCCTGCACCGGGTCCTCCTTGCGGGCGCGGCCCGCGCCGAGACGCCAGGCGGCGACGCCCACGGCGTAGGCGTCCAGGCCGGTCAGCACGCCGGAGGACGGCGCGGTGACCACGTGCTGCTCACGGGAGGTGGGCAGCGGGGCGTCCGGGTCGCCGCCCTGGGCGCGGATCATGCGGCGCCAGGCGTCCATCGCGGAGCCGTCGGCGAGCGCCTTGGCCGGGTCGGCGTCGGGGAGGCCGGCCGCGGTGAGCATCTCGCGGGCCAGGGCGAGGGTCAGCTCGACCACGTCGGAGGGGCCGCCGCCCGCCAGCACCTCGACGGACTCGCGGACCTCGAGCGCGTTGCCGGCGGTGAGGCCGAGCGGGGTGGACATGTCGGTGAGCAGCGCCACCGTGTTCACGCCGTGGTCGCGGCCGAGGCCGACCATGGTGGTGGCCAGCTCGCGGGCGTCGTCCAGCGTCTTCATGAAGGCGCCGGAGCCGACCTTGACGTCCAGGACCAGGGCCCCGGTGCCCTCGGCGATCTTCTTGGACATGATCGAGGAGGCGATCAGCGGGATGGCCTCCACGGTGCCGGTGACGTCGCGCAGCGCGTAGAGCTTGCGGTCGGCGGGGGCGAGGCCCTCGCCGGCGGCGCAGATCACGGCGCCGACGTCGTCGAGGACGGCGAGCATCTCCTCGTTGGAGAGCGCGGCGCGCCAGCCGGGGATCGACTCCAGCTTGTCGAGGGTGCCGCCGGTGTGGCCGAGCCCGCGGCCGGAGAGCTGCGGGACGGCGGCACCGCAGGCGGCGACCAGCGGGGCGAGCGGGAGGGTGATCTTGTCGCCGACGCCACCGGTGGAGTGCTTGTCGGCGGTGGGGCGGGACAGGGAGGAGAAGTCCATCCGCTCGCCGGAGGCGATCATCGCGGCGGTCCAGCGGGCGATCTCGCGGCGGTTCATGCCGTTGAGGAGGATCGCCATGTTGAGGGCGGCCATCTGGTAGTCGGCGACGTCGCCGCGGGTGTAGGCGTCGACGACCCAGTCGATCTGCTCGTCGGTCAGCTCCGCGTGGTCGCGCTTGGCGCGGATGACGCTGATGGCGTCCATGACGCCCCCTTCTTCTCGCTTCGTTGCTGTGATGGTGCCCGTCCCGGCGGGGTGGCCGCCCCGCCGGGACGTCAGGCTCCGGGTCCCTGGGTGAGGTGACCGGGGCCGAAGGCCTGGGGGAGCATGGCGGACAGGGGCAGGACGCCCTCGGGGGTCTCCAGCAGCAGGTCCGGGCCGCCGAACTCGTACAGGAGCTGCCGGCACCGTCCGCAGGGGACCAGCACGGCCCCCTCCCCGTCGACGCAGGTGAAGTGGGTGAGCCGCCCGCCCCCGGTCCGGTGGAGTTCGGACACCAGCCCGCACTCCGCGCACAGACCGAGGCCGTACGAGGCGTTCTCCACGTTGCAGCCGGACACGGTCCGCCCGTCGTCCACCCGCGCGGCGACCCCGACGGGATACCCCGAGTAGGGGGCGTACGCGCGGGTCATCGCCTCGTGCGCCACCCTCCTCAGGGCGTCCCAGTCGTGGTCGGCCCCGGCCGCCGGGGCCGGGCCCGTCATCCGCCCTGGCCCTTGCGGTACGGCAGGCCGTCCGCCTTGGGCATCCGCAGGTGCTGCGCGGAGAGCGAGAGCACCAGCAGGGTGACCAGGTACGGGGTGGCGGACACCAGCTGCGAGGGCACCTCGTCGGTGGTCGCGTACCAGGCGAACACCACCGCGGCGACGACGGCCGTGACCAGCGCCGGCAGGTACCGCTTGCGCCACGCCAGGTAGACCACGCCCACCAGGAGCAGCAGGGCGACCAGCAGCAGCAGCGCGTGCACGTTGGTGGTGCCGCCGCGCAGGTTGAGGCTGTCGGTGTAGCCGAACAGGCCCGCGCCGAGGGCGAGACCGCCCGGCATCCAGTTGCCGAAGATCATCGCCGCGAGGCCGATGTAGCCGCGGCCGGCGGTCTGCCCGTCGAGGTAGACGTTGGACGCCACGATCGACAGGAAGGCGCCGCCCATGCCGGCGAGGCCGCCGGAGATGATCACCGCGATGTACTTGTACTTGTAGACGTTGACGCCCAGCGACTCGGCGGCGACCGGGTTCTCGCCGCAGGAGCGCAGGCGCAGGCCGAAGGCGGTGCGCCACAGGATGAACCAGGTCAGCGGGACCAGCGCGACCGCGACGACGGTCAGCGGCGACAGGTTGGTGATCATGCCGCCGAGCAGGCCGGCGACGTCGGAGATCACGAACCAGTGCTTCTCGTTGAGCGTCTCCAGCCAGCCGGACAGGCCTGGCACGTCGAAGGTGCCCAGCGACTCGATCGGCGGGGACTGCTTGGAGGTGCCGCCCTCGACGCCCTCGAAGGCGTACTTCGACAGGTAGCGGGCCAGGCCGAGGGCCAGGATGTTCAGCGCCACACCGGAGACGATGTGGTTGACGTTGAAGGTGACGGTGGCGATGGCGTGCAGGATGCCGCCGAGGCAGCCGCCGATGACGCCGAAGGCGACACCGACCCACGGGCCCCACTGGTAGCCGGCCCAGGCGCCGAACCAGGTGCCGAGGATCATCATGCCCTCGAGGCCGATGTTGACCACGCCGGCGCGTTCGGCCCACAGGCCGCCGAGGCCGGCCAGGCCGATCGGCACGGCGAGCCGCAGCGCGGTGGACATCTGGCCGGTCGAGGTGATGCCGTTCACCCCGGTGATCATGCGGACGACGGAGACCAGGACCAGGGCTCCGGCGATCATCAGCAGCACCACGGGCAGCGACATCCGGCGGCGGCCGGGCTTCGCGGCCTTGGCGGGCCGGGACTTGGCGAGGGTCGCGGTACTCATCGGGCCGCCACCTCCTTCTCGGTCGTGTCACCGTTGTCGGACTTGGCGGCCGCGGCCGCCGCGGCGAGTTCCTCGCCGACGCGCCGCTGCTGGCGGCGCAGACCCCAGACGCGGACCACCTCGTAGGAGATGACGACCGCGAACACGATCACGCCCTGCATGATCATGGCGATTTCCTTCTCGTACGGCTCCGGCTCGGCGTAGTCGAGCGCCTGGGAGGCCTTGTCGAGGAAGGCCCACAGCAGCGCCGCGAGCGCGATGCCGCCGGGGTGGTTGCGGCCCAGCAGGGCGATGCCGATCGCGGTGAAGCCGAGGGTGGCGGGGAAGCTCAGGTCGTAGGTGTGGGCGTCGCCGAGCAGCAGCGGCAGGCCGGAGAGGCCGGCCACGCCGCCGGAGATCAGCATGGCCATCAGCGTCATCCGCTTGGCGTCGACGCCGGAGGCCTTCGCCGCGTCCGGGGACTGGCCCGAGGCGCGCAGGTCGAAGCCGAACCGGGTGCGGTTGAGGACCAGCCAGTACAGCAGGCCGAGCACCACGGCGAGGAAGACCAGGCCGTAGACCTCGCCGATGTCGGGGCCCAGGTCGATGCCCGGGATCCAGCCGGAGGGGTGCATCTCGCCGGTGGTCCGGTTGTTGCTGATCTCGACGCCCCAGTTGTCCTTCTGGGTGAGGTAGAGGATCAGCGCGGTGGCGATCGAGTTCAGCATGATCGTCGCGACGACCTCGCTGACGCCGCGGGTCACCTTCAGCACGCCCGCCACGCCGGCCCAGAACGCGCCGGTGAGCACGGCGACCAGCAGCAGCAGCGGCACCTGGAGGAACGCCGGCAGCGCCACGTGGGCGCCGACCACGGCGGTCGTCATGGCGGCGAGGCGGTACTGGCCGTCGACGCCGATGTTGAACAGGTTCATCCGGAAGCCGAGGGCGACCGCCAGTGCGGCGATGTAGTACAGCGTCGCCTGGTTGACGATCTGCACCTGGACGTCGGAGAAGACCAGCTGCTCGCCCATCAGGACGTACGGCTCGATGGGGCTGCGGCCCGAGGCCAGCAGGACCACCGAGGTCAGCAGGATCGCCGCGACCAGGGCCATGACCGGCCCGGCCACGGCCAGGAGCAGCCGCTCCTTGTCGAACTTCTTCATCGTGCCTCGTCCTCCGGGGCGGCGGGGGCGGCGGAGTCCGCAGGCTCCGTGTGTTCCAGGTGGCCCGAGGCCGCGCCGGTCATCGCGGAGCCCAGTTCCTCCGGGGTGACGGAGGCGGGGTCGGCGTCGGCGACCAGGCGGCCGTTGTAGATCACGCGCAGGGTGTCGGACAGGCCGATCAGCTCGTCCAGGTCGGCGGAGATCAGCAGCACCGCCAGGCCCTCGCGGCGGGCGTCGCGGATGACGTCCCAGATCGCGGCCTGCGCGCCGACGTCCACACCGCGGGTGGGGTGGGCGGCGATCAGGAACCGCGGGCCGTGGCTCATCTCGCGGCCGACGATCAGCTTCTGCTGGTTGCCGCCGGACAGGGAGCCGGCCGTGACGTCGATGCCGGGGGTGCGGACGTCGTACTGCTCGACGATGCGCCGGGTGTCGGTCTGCGCGCCCTTCGGGTCCAGCCAGACGCCCTTGGCGTTGGGCTTCTCGGTGACGTGGCCGAGGATGCGGTTCTCCCACAGCGGGGAGTCCAGCAGCAGGCCGTGCCGGTGGCGGTCCTCCGGGATGTAGCCGATGCCGGACTCGCGGCGGCGGCGGGTGGCCCAGGAGGTGATCTCCTCGCCGTCCAGCGTGATGGTGCCGGAGTCGGCGTGCTCGAGGCCGATCAGGGCCTCGATGAGCTCGGTCTGGCCGTTGCCCTCGACGCCCGCGATGCCGAGGACCTCCCCGGCGTGGATGGTGAAGCTGATGTCGTCGAGGACGGCACGGCCGCCCTCGGCCTCCAGCCGCAGGCCCTCCACGGTCAGCACCGGGCGGTCGGTGACGGTGGACTCGGCGGTCTCCGGGGTGGGGAGCTGGCTGCCGACCATCATCTCGGCCAGCTTGCGCGGGGTGATGGTCCTCGGGTCGGCGGTGCCGACGGTGGTGCCGCGGCGGATCACGGTGATCTCGTCGGCGACCGAGAGGACCTCGCCCAGCTTGTGCGAGATGAAGATGACGGACAGGCCCTCGGAGGTGAGCTCGCGCAGGTTGTCGAAGAGCGCGTCGACCTCCTGCGGGACCAGCACGGCGGTCGGTTCGTCCAGGATCAGGATGCGGGCGCCGCGGTAGAGGACCTTGAGGATCTCCACGCGCTGCCGGTCGGCGACGCCCAGGTCCTCGACCAGCGCGTCCGGGCGGACGCCCAGGCCGTACCGCTCGGAGATCTCCAGGATCCGGCGCCGGGCCGCGCCGCCGATGCCGTGCAGCTTCTCGCTGCCCAGCACCACGTTCTCCAGCACGGTGAGGTTGTCGGCCAGCATGAAGTGCTGGTGCACCATGCCGATGCCTCGGGCGATGGCGTCGGCGGGCGACGAGAAGGCGACCTCCCGGCCGCCGACGGTGATGGTGCCCTCGTCCGGCTTCTGCATGCCGTAGAGGATCTTCATCAGCGTCGACTTGCCGGCGCCGTTCTCGCCGACGAGGGCGTGGACGGTGCCCTCGTGGACGCGGAGCCGGATGTCGTGGTTGGCGACGACGCCGGGGAACCGCTTGGTGATGCCCGCCAGCTCGACCGCGGTGGCCCGCTCGGTCTGCGGAGGGCTGCTGGACGCGTCGATGGCGCACACTCCTTGGAGAAAACCTGGGGGAGAAGGGCGTCCGCCGCGCGCTGCGTCCGGCGCCCCTGCCGTTCCGGGTGGTACCGCGGCCCGGGTACGGGGCCGAGGCTGCCCGCACTCCGTTCCGCGGCCGTAACGCTGCCATTACAGCGCTCTTTTGGCCATGCCTCCCGGTACCGCTGTGTCCGGGAGGCGTACCGGGTGGTGTTCCGCGCGCAAGGGTAACGCGCGTAGACCCGCCGGTGAACCGGTGCTCCCGGTGCGCTCGCGCACCTTCCGGCGTGGCCGGGGAGCACCGGGCGGGGCTCACAGCGCTGCGCCCCTCACCGGGGGCGAGGGGCGCAGCGCACGCGAGTGCCCGTGCGTCAGGAGGTCTTGACGGTGACCTTGCCGTCGACGATGTCCTTCTTGGCCTTCTCGACGGCCTCGACGACCTCGGTCATCTCCGTGTACTTCGGGTTGGTGTCGGAGAAGCCGACCGCGCCCGACTTCAGGTCGCCGCGGATGACGCCGGTCAGCGGCTTGCCGTCGTGGACGGACTTGGCGAGGTCGTACACCGCGCCGCCGACGTTCTTGGTGGCGGAGCCGAGGATGTAGTCCTTGTACTCCTTCAGCGCGTCCTGCTGGTACTGGTCGGAGTCGACGCCGATGGCCCAGACCTTGTTCTTGGCGGCCTCGGAGATGACGCCCTGACCGGAGAGGCCCGCGGCGTGGTACAGCACGTCGGCGCCCTGCTCGATCTGGCCGTTGGCGGCCTCACGACCCTTGTCGGGGCTGTTGAAGCCGCCCTCCTGCGGGGTGGAGGTCAGGATCTTCTCGATGACCTTGACGTCCGGGTCGGCCGCCTTGGCGCCCTGCTCGAAGCCGGCGCCGAACTTGTGGATCAGCGGGATGTCGACACCGCCGATGAAGCCGACCGTGCCGGACTTGGAGGCCTTGGCCGCGGCGACGCCGGCCAGGTAGGAGGCCTGCTCCTCGCTGAAGACCATGGAGGCGACGTTCGGGGCGTTGACCGACTCGTCGTCGATGATGCCGAAGGTGGTGTCGGGGTACTTGGCCGCGACCTCCTTGATCGCCGGCGCGTAGATGAAGCCCACGCCGATGACCGGGTTGTAGCCCTGCTTCGCCAGGTTCTCGATGCGGGTGACCTTGTCGGCCTCGCCCTCGCCGTCGGCGGGCTCGAAGGTCTGGCCGCCGATGCCGAAGTCCTTGTCGGCCTTCAGGAAGCCGGCGTGCGCGGCGTCGTTGAAGGACTGGTCGCCCTCGCCGCCGATGTCGTAGGCCAGGCCGATGCCCTTGCCGGACTTGCCCGTCTCCTTGTCACCGCCCGTGGAGGCGGTCTTGCTGCTCTGACCGCAGCCCGCGGCGGCCAGCGCCACGACGGCCACGGTCACCGCCGCACGGGTGATCCTGTTCCTACGAGAAATGAGACGCACTGTAAGCACCCCTTCGACTCACGGCACCGTCTCCGGCCCGCTTTCCCCTGCCGGCCCGCTCCCATGGCGAAACCGCAGCGACAGTAACGCGCGTAGAAACCCGAGGGGAACGGCAGCCCCCCGGCTGTTATCGATTCGTGCCGACACGGGCCCAAACCGGTCACCTCAGGGTTACGGAGCAGTAACAGGATCACCCGTTTCCGGAGGTAACGGACACCGGTGCCACGGCCCCCGGAGGCGGACGACGGGGCGGGCACCGCTCCCCCGGCGCGGAGGCGCGCGCCGGGGCGGGGGTGACCGTCGGTCAGCGCGCGGCGTCCAGCAGGGCGGCGGCGGTGAAGAGTTCCACGCCGACCGTGATGGCGTGCTCGTCGACGTCGAAGTCGCCCTGGTGGAGGTCGCGGACCAGCCGGTCGCCGGGGGCGCGGACGCCGAGGCGGGCCATCGCGCCGGGGACCTCCTCCAGGTACCAGGAGAAGTCCTCGCCGCCGAGGCTCTGCTCGGTGCCCTCCACCGACTCCGTGCCGCGGCGCGCCGTCATGGCGTCCCACAGCAGGTCGGTGACGGTCGGGTCGTTGACCACCGGCGGGACGCCCCGCACGTAGGTGATCTCCGACTTGGCGCGGTGCAGGGCGGCGACCTCGTCGACCGCGGCGTGCACCAGGTCGGGGGCGTCGCGCCAGGACACGAGGTCCAGGCAGCGCACCGTGCCGGACAGTTCGGCGCGCTGCGGGATGACGTTGGGGGCGTGCCCGGACTCGATCCGGCCCCAGGTGACGGACAGACCGCTGCGGGCGTCGACCCGGCGCGCCACCACGGCCGGCACGTCGATCGCGATCCGCGCGGCGGCCGTGACCAGGTCCGTGGTCAGGTGGGGGCGGGCGGTGTGGCCGCCGGGGCCGTCCAGGGCGATCTCGAGCCGGTCGCAGGCCGAGGTGATGGCGCCGGTGCGCAGGCCGATCTTCCCGGCCTCGACCTTGGGGTCGCAGTGCAGGGCGACGATCCTGCCGACGCCCTCCAGCACCCCGTCGCCGATGGCGTCCACGGCTCCGCCGGGCAGGACCTCCTCGGCGGGCTGGAAGATCAGCCGCACCGGGCGCGGCAGCCGCCCCTGGCGGTGCAGTTCGGCCAGGACCAGGCCCGCGCCGAGCACCACCGTGGTGTGCACGTCGTGGCCGCAGGCGTGGGCGCGGTCGGGGACCGTGGACCGGTAGGCGCAGTCGGTCTTCATGTCCGGGATGGGCAGCGCGTCGATGTCGGCGCGCAGCGCCAGCATCCCGCGCAGACCGGCCTCGACGGGCGCGAGGGCCCCCTCGTAGGCGGCGGTGCCGCCCTCCACGCCGATGTCGCAGATGAGTCCGGTCCCGCTCGCGAGCACCCGCGGTCGCAGGCCCGCGCGCTCCAGGCGGGTCTTGATCGCCTTGGTGGTGCGGAACTCCTGGTTGCCGAGCTCGGGGTGCATGTGCAGGTCGCGGCGGAACGCGATCAGCTCGGCGCGCAGGTCGTCGGGGAGCGTGCCCGGCAGGGCGGCGCCGGGCAGTGCGGCACCGGAGACGGCCACGGCGACCTCCGCCGCCCTGGCCTCCTCGACAGCCGCGACGGCGGCCTCGCCGGAGGCGGTGACGGCGTCCTCGGCGGTGTCCGCCGGGTCGGCCTCGGACTCTCTGGACTTCAACTGGTTCACCCTCTGCAGGGTAGGGCTGGTGGGCGGCTCCCCGCCCGTCGATCGGCAAAAGATCAGCCCGCCGGGGGACGGGAATGCCGCCGCTCGACGGTTGTGCGACTCATCCTGTGGGTAGACTCCGCCGCTGCTCGAGCAACCGGGCGGAGCCACCGCGAACCGGACGTTCCGGCACGGTGGTCCCTGCACCACGGTTACCACGCACGGGCGAAATCACGCCGTGTCGTCCGTCCATCGGGACGCAGCCGGATCCCCCGCCAGGCGTGCGCGGGGCGGTTCGGGGGACATGGACGGGCATGTCGACCGTCTCCCCAGCTCAGCCCGCCGCGCCGGACACCCCGCTGAAGCGGGCGCTGACCACGCCGCTGCTCTACTTCTTCATCCTCGGTGACACCCTCGGGGCCGGTGTGTACGTCCTGGTCGGCGAGATCGCCGCGGACGCGGGCGGCGCCGTGTGGGCGCCGCTGCTGCTGGCGCTCGGCCTGGCGCTGCTCACCGCGGCGTCCTACGCCGAACTGGCGACGAAGTACCCGCGGGCCGGCGGCGCCTCCCACTACGCCACGCGGGCGTACGGGCCGTTCGCCGGCTTCGTCACCGGGTTCTGCATGCTGGCCGCCGGGATCGTCTCGGTGGGCGCGCTGGCGCGCGGCTTCGGCGGCGACTACCTCTCCGAGTTCGTGACGCTGCCGGTGGCGCTGGTCGCCGTCGTGTTCCTGCTGGTGCTGGCGCTGGTGAACGCGCGGGGCATCAAGGAGTCGACCCGGGCCAACGTGGTCGCCACCGTGATCGAGGTGGGCGGGCTGCTGGTGGTCGTGGTGCTGGGCGCGTGGATGATGCTGCGCGGCGACGCCGACCTCTCGCGGCTCGGCCGCCTCGGCACCCCCGAACAGGGGGCCTGGGCGGCGCTCCTCACCGGCGCGGTGCTCGCCTTCTACTCGTTCGTCGGCTTCGAGACGTCGGTGAACGTCGCCGAGGAGACGCGCAACCCGCGGCGGTCCTACCCGCGGGCCCTGTTCGGCGCGCTCGCCACGGCGGGTGTGGTGTACCTGCTGGTCGGCGTGGTCGCGTCGGCGACCGTCCCGACCGGGACGCTGGCCGGATCCAGCGGGCCGCTGCTCGAGGTGGTCGAGGCGGCCGGCGGGGTGCCGGGGTGGCTGTTCAGCGCGATCGCGCTGGTCGCGGTGGCCAACGGGGCGCTGCTCACCGGGATCATGTCCTCCCGCCTCGCCTACGGGATGGCGCGGGACGGCCTGCTGCCGTCGGCGCTGGCGCGGGTGCTGCCGCAGCGGCGGACGCCGTGGGCCGCGATCGCGGCGACGACGCTGCTGTCGATACTGCTCGCGGTCACCGGGAGCGTGGCGACGCTCGCCTCCACGCTGGTGCTGCTGCTCCTCGTCGTGTTCTTCGTGGTCAGCACGGCGGCGCTGGTGCTGCGGCGGCGGGATCCCGAGGGGGAGTCGACGGTGGAGCACTTCCGGGCGCCGGCGGTGGTGCCGGCGCTGGGGGCGGTGTCGTGCGTCGTCCTCGCCACGCAGGTGGAGGGCGAGGTGTGGGCCCGCGGCGGCATCGTCCTGGCCGCCGGCGCGGTCCTCGCCGCGATCGCCGCGACCCGCCGCCGTCGCCGTGACGCCACGACGTGACCCTGCCTTCCGTCACCGCCGCGAGCGGGAGCGCCGGAGCCCCGGTTCCGGCAAGGGCCCCGTTCCGCGGGGGCGCTGACGCCCACCGCCGCGAGGTCACGCGCGGAGGGCGGCCCCCGTAGGGGCGCGGCCCCGGTCAGAGAGGGGTGGGGCCCGGGGTGAGGCGGTGGATGTCGCGGGCGGCGAGGGTGACGCCGCTGAGGAAGCCCTGGGCGCGGGGGGAGGCCCGGTGCGTGAGCCACTCGGGGTCGATGTCGCACGCGATGACCCGCGCCCCCGTGCCGGCCAGCGCGAGCGGCAACGTGTGCAGCACCGTGGACGGGAAGGACAGCACCGTCCGCGCGATCGGCCCCCGCCGCGCGATGAGCTCCAGCGGCAGGTCCGGCCGCACCACCTCCAGCTCCGCCTCCACGGCGAGCCGGTGCAGCTTCTCGGTGCTCTCGCGCCGGTGCGCGAAGTACCGCCGCACCCCGTGCTCCCGCGCCAGCCGCCCCACCGCGGTGAGGTACGCGTCGACGTCGACGACGCCGGTCTCCACCAGCGAGGTCCCCACCAGGTCGGCCCCGGCGGTGACCGTCGGCGGCCCGAAGGTGGCCCGGGTCCACGCGAAGTCGTTCGCGGTGACGACGGCGTCGTCCGGGATCTCGGCGAGCGGCATGGAGGTGAAGATCTCCACCTGCCGCCGCTCCCCCGGCGTCAGCCGCCGCCGCGCCGAGCGCGTGACCGGCGCGAGCACCATCTCCCGGGGCGAGGGCCGCGCCCCGCGCCGGTGCCACCGCACCAGGGGTTCGCGCCGCGCGACCTGCGCGGTGAACTCCATGGTGGCGGTGCCGTCGTCGACGACCACCAGGTCCCGGGTGGGGGTGATGGTCAGCAGCAGCTGGACGTACCGCGAGAACGGGTCCCCTATGACGATCCGTTCGGCCCGCCGCAGCGGGCCGGCCAGCCCCCCGATGGTCCGGAAGGGGGCCGAGGCGCCGCCCCGGGCCTCCTCCCAGCGGACCTCGTGACCCTCCCGCCGGGCCAGCTCGGACATCCGCCGCAGCTGGCCCCGGCTCATCGGGTCGGTGGGCGACAGGACGACGAGGCAGATGCCCCTCTCCTGGGCGTGGGCCGCCCATTCCAGGGCGTTGAGCAGCTGAACGGGGCTCTCGACGAAGGCGAGTGTGCGCGGGCTCACGGTGCTCATGGGCGTTCCGCCGTCCTGTCGGTGGGGGGGTTGGGGGTGCGGTCAGACCGCGGCGGGGACCTGCTCGGCCTCGCCGGCCTCGGTCTCGGCGATCACGCCGGGGACGCGGCGCAGCTTCTTCATGGGGCCGATCTCGGACTCGTAGACCTTCTTGACGCCGTCGCCGAGGGAGGCCTCGATGGTGCGGATGTCGCGCACCAGGCGGGACAGGCCCTGCGGCTCCACGGAGGCGGCCTGGTCGGAGCCCCACATGGCGCGGTCGAGGGTGATGTGGCGCTCTACGAAGACGGCGCCGAGGGCGACCGCGGCGAGCGTGGTCTGCAGGCCGGTCTCGTGGCCGGAGTAGCCGATCGGGACGTTCGGGTACTCCTGCTGCAGGGTGTTGATGACCCGCAGGTTGAGCTCCTCGGCCTTGGCCGGGTAGGTCGAGGTGGCGTGGCAGAGCACGATGTTCTCGGAGCCGAGGACCTCGACCGCGTGGCGGATCTGCTTCGGCGTCGACATGCCGGTGGAGAGGATGACGGCGCGGCCGGTGGCGCGCAGGGCGCGCAGCAGCTCGTCGTCGGTGAGGGAGGCGGAGGCCACCTTGTGGGCCGGGAGGTCGAACTTCTCGAGGAAGGCGACGGCCTCGGTGTCCCACGGGGAGGCGAACCAGTCGATGCCGCGCTCCTTGCAGTGGGCGTCGATGGCGCGGTACTCGTCCTCGCCGAACTCCACGCGGTGGCGGTAGTCGATGTAGGTCATCCGGCCCCAGGGGGTGTCGCGCTCGATGTCCCACTGGTCGCGCGGGGTGCAGATCTCCGGGGTGCGCTTCTGGAACTTCACCGCGTCGCAGCCGGCTTCCACGGCCGCGTCGATCAGCTTGATGGCGTTGTCGAGGTCGCCGTTGTGGTTGATGCCGATCTCACCGGTGACGTAGACCGGCTGACCGGGACCGACGAGCCGCGAACCGAACGAGCGCAGACGGGGGTTGGTGCTCATGAGGGGGAACTTCCTTACGTGGTTGGGGTGGTGCTGACCTGCCGTGTCCGGTGCGGTGCCGCCGTCCTGGTCGAGGAGCGGGGCCAGCGCGCGGGCGCGGGCGAGGTCGTGCGGATCGTCGATCTCCAGCACCCGTGCCGGGTCCGTGCGGACCAGGTCGGTGCGGCCGAAGAAGCGGTGCCGGTGGGCGCGGAAACCGGCCGCGTCCATGGCGTAGGCGGCGCCGGTCTCCAGGAGGTCCTGGGGACGGTCCTGGCGGCGCGGCCGGTAGGACTTGTCGTGGTTCACGCCGTGTCCGCCCGCGTCCGCGTCGGCGCCGTCGCGCCAGACGAAGCCGTGGAAGGCGGCGACGGTGACCGCGGTGTCGGCGCCGTTCTCCACCACCGCGGCGGCGACACCGTCGACGTCGGCCGCGGTGAGGAACGGGCTGGTGCACTGGACGAGGAGGACCACGTCGGCCGGGTGGCCGGTGAGCGCCTCGTGGGCGTCCAGGGCGTGCAGGACGGCGGACTCGGAGGTCGCCGTGTCCCCGGCGATGGCGGCGGGGCGCATGACCGCCACCGCTCCCGCGGCGCGGGCCGCGGACGCTATGGCGGGGTCGTCGGTGGAGACCGCCACGTCGGTGACCAGGCGGGCGGCCAGGCAGGCGCGGACCGCGCGGGCGACCAGCGGGACGCCGGCCACCTCGGCGAGGTTCTTGCCGGGGACCCCCTTGGAGCCGCCCCGGGCGGGGATCACGGCGAGGACGCGGCGCCCCCGGCCGGTGGAGGCGGTGGTCGCGGAGGTGGTGGTCGCGGAAGTGGTGGTCGCGGAGGTGGTCGTCGCGGAAGTGGTGGTCGCGGAGGCGGTGGTCGCGGACGTGGTGGTCGCGGAGGTCACAGCTCCCCCAGACGTCGGATCAGCGGGGCCACGCGCTGCACGCCGTGCCGGTACGCGCCGCGGGCGGTCTGCCGGACGACCCGGCGGACGGGGCCGGGCTCGCGGTCGGCTACGGGCGCGCCGGGCAGCGGGGCGCCGTCGGGGGCCAGGTGGTGGCGGGCGAGGATGCCGGGCAGGTAGCCGGGCGCCGTGTGGTGCGTGTAGTACGGGGCGAGCGGCGGCAGCTGCGGGGCCTGGAGCAGCTTCGCCAGGCGCTCGCCGGCGGCGTCGAAGGCGTGCTCGTAGCCGCCGTCGGCGGCGACGCCCTGGCGGGCCAGCCACTCCTCGTCGGGCACCGGCAGGTGGCCCGCGTCGAGCTGGTCGAAGGAGGCGAGGATGCCGGAGCCGGTGAAGTGGTGGTTGCCGAGCGCCTCGCGCACCCCGAGGTCGGTGAGGACCGCGGTGGGGATGCGGCGGTGCAGGGACTCCAGCGCGGCCGTGGAGGAGACGGTGACCAGCAGGTCGGTGCGGTCCAGGACCTCGCCCATGTGCCCGTAGACCAGGCGGAGGTTGGCGGGCAGGTCCAGGCGCTGCGCCAGCTTCTGGTAGGGCAGTTCCTCGATGTGGGTGGTGTGCTCGCCGGGCCGGGAGCGCAGCTTGAGCAGCACCTCGCGCTCGGGGTGCCGGCGGGCGTGGCCGACGAGCCGCTCCAGCAGGTACGTCCGGTCCTTGCGGGACTCCGGGACGGAGGGCTGGGCGGCGAACACCACGGTGTAGGGCCGCTCGCCGCTCTCCCGGTACCGGTCGCCCCCGAGGAAGGGCAGGGCCACCTCGGTGACGGCGTCCGGGTCGGCGCCCACGCCCTCGTAGACGGCGCGGAAGCGGTCCGCGTCCTGGCGGGAGTTGGCGAGCACCAGGTCGGCGCCGTGGCGCAGCAGCAGGCCGTCGGCGAGCTTCTCGTAGACGATCCCGACGTAGCCGGTGATCACCACGGGCCGGCGGCTCTCGTCGCGGGCGCCCCAGGCGTGGCGCAGTCCGTGCAGCATGGCCTGGACACCGCCGCCCACCAGGGCGAGCACCACCACGTCGTAGGGCTCCTCGGTGACCGCGCGGAGGAACTCGACCGCGCTCACCTCGCGGAGCGAGTCGGCCTCGACGCCGACCTCGGCGAGCTGGCGGGGCGTGGGGGTGGCGCGGCCGCGCAGGAGGTGGCCGTCGAGGCGGATCTCCCGGCCGGCGGGCGCGAGGCGCCGCGCGGTGAGGGCGCCCCATTTCCACCGGGTGTCGGAGTCCGCGACGACCGCGACCCTCAGGGCCCCGGTGGTTGCGTTTTCTGCGGTACTTGCTGGCACGCCGGAAACGCTAGGAACGCATTCCGAGGCGCGGCCCAACCGCACTGCAACAAAGGGTGAACAGAAGGCCGACGAAAAACCAATCAGCCGGTGGGAGGCCGGTATGCGGCATTCCGGAAAACGTGGTTCACATGATTTCCGGCCCTCGTTCACCCGCTGGACATCGAGGGGTAAGGGGGCGTGCCGGGCGAGCGCCTAGCGTCGGGGGCGTGGTCAAGCTCTCTGTGATCGTCCCCTTCTACAACGTGCGGCAGTACGCGCCCGACACCCTGAGGAGCCTGCAGGCCAACGCCCGGTCCGACGTCGAGTTCCTTCTGGTCGACGACTGCTCGACCGACGACACCCCGGCGCTGCTCGAGAGAGCGGAGCGCGACCTGCCGGGCGCGCGGCTGCTGCGGCACGAGCGCAACCGGGGCATCGCCGCCGCCCGCAACACCGGCCTGGAGGCGGCGCGCGGCGAGTACCTCACCTTCCTGGACGGCGACGACTGGCTCGCGCCCGGCCACTACGGGCGGCTGATCGCGGCCACGGACGAGCTGGGCTGCGACTTCGTGCGCACCGACCACGTCCGTTCCACGGGCCGCGAGCGGGTGGTGCAGCGGGTGCCGCACGGCCCGAGGAACGTGGTGACCAGCCCGCGGGAGGCGATCCTGCCCGCGGACCGTTCGACCTCCGTCGACTACCCCTTCGTGTGGGCCGACGTCTACCACCGCCGGCTCGACGACCGGGGCCTGCTGCGCTTCGTGGAGGGGCTGCACACCTGCGAGGACCGGCTGTGGACCTGGCGGCTGCACCGGGAGGCGGAGTCCTTCGCGGTGCTCGACATGTACGGCGTTTTCTACCGCCGCGGAGTGTCCTCGTCGCTCACCCAGATCGGTGACGAACGGCAGCTCGATTTCCTCCGCGCATTCGACCAGGTGATCGCGGAAACCTCCGAGGACCGGGACGCGGACCTTTTCCTTCCGAAAGTCGTCCGCACGTATTGCGCGATGATGTGCCACCACCTGACCGCCGAGGCCGAAGGCCGATACCAGCCGGCGGTGGGACGGAAACTGAAGGCGCTGAGCGCCGCGGCACTGCGCCGCATGCCGCAGGACGTACTCGACCTGACCCTGGACTCCATGGACACCGAACGCGCCACCCGGCTGCGCCGGCTGCGCCGCCGTCCCGCCGTGGGAGCAGCCGCATGACCACCCAGATCTTCCTCGCCTCGACCCTCTACGGCACCGCCACCCTGGCCGCCGCCCTGGACGCGGGCTGCTTCGGCACGGCCCGCCGCCGGATCCTGCTGGTCTCCAACAACGCCGCCGTGCCGGAGACCACCCCCGCGCCGAGCGAGGCGCCCGGCTTCGAGAAGCTGCGCGAGCGCTTCGACGAGGTCGTCTCCTGGAACGACACGATCTCCCCGTTCCACCCCTCCGGCTGGGAGCCCCGCCCGGAGGACGCGGTCCTGTGGCAGCGCCACCTGCGCCTGGCCTGGGACCTCGGCGACGACGACGTCGAACTGGCCGTGGAGTCGATCCAGGCCCAGCCCTCCCTGGGCATCGCCCAGATCTTCGGCGCCGCTCCCCTGACCGTCTACGCGGACGGCCTGATGAGCTACGGGCCCACCCGGATCAAGCTGGACCCCCTGGTCGGCACCCGGGTCACCCGGCTGCTCCACCTGGACCTCGTCCCCGGACTGCGCCCGCTGCTGCTCACCGAGTTCGGGGTGCCGGCCGAACTGGTGCCCACCGACGCCTTCCTGAAGGTCCTCGACGAGCTGGCCACCGGCCAGGAAGGGCTGCCGGAGGTGCCCGGGTCGCCGGCGCTGCTGCTCGGCCAGTACCTGGCGGCGCTGAACATCCTCACGCCGGCGGAGGAGGAGCAGCTGCACCTGCGGATGGTCCGCGGCGCGGTGGCCCTCGGGCACCGGACCATCGTCTTCAAGCCGCACCCCACGGCACCGGCCTCCTGGAACCAGGCCCTGGTGGCGGAGGCCGAGCGCCTGGGCGTCGAACTGACGGTGCTGGACGAGCCGATGCTGGCCGAGGTGCTGTTCCGGCGGCTCCGCCCGGCGCTGGTGGCGGGCTGCTTCTCCACCGCCCTGTTCACCGCGTCGGCACTGCACGGCCTGCCGGTGGCCCGCACCGGCACCACCCTGCTGCTGGACCGGCTCGCCCCCTACCAGAACAGCAACCGGGTCCCGGTCACCGTGGTCGACGCCCTGCTGCCCGACCTGGAGGACGCCGAGGCGGTGCGCGAGCAGCGGCCCGGCATGACGGTCGAGCAGCTCGGCGAACTGGTGACGGCGGTGGGCTTCGCGATGCAGGCGCGGATCCACCCCGCGCTGCGCCCGGCCGCCGAGGCGTTCCTGCGGGAGCACCAGGACCCGCGCTGGATGCGCTACTTCAAGCGCCGCCGCCTGACCAGCCTGGGCCTGCCCGGTGGGGTCCCGGACCAGCTCACCTTCCTCGCCCGCAACCGCGCGCTGAAGCGGGCGGTGCGGCGGGCCAGGTCGCTGAAGCGGACGCTGCGCCGCTGACGCCGCCCCGTGAACGCGGGCCGCCCCCTCGCGAGGAGAGGGGGCGGCCCGTTTCTTCGTGCGGCGCCGCCTCGCCGGAGCGGCCTCGCCGGTACGGCATGGCCGGCTCGGCGGCGCGGCCGGTTCAGCGGTCCAGCAGCGCCTTGATCTCCGCGGCGTTGCTCCGGGTGACCTCCCACAGCTCGCGCTGGCGCCCGTGCACGTCGGCGACGGTGGCCTCGTGGTCGTCGAGGATGCCCAGCGCCCGCTCGGTGAGCACCGCGCCGAGGTTCCGGTCGTGGACGGAGACGCCCCACTCGGGCCGGCCGATGTCGGCGAGGAAGTACGCCATCTTCGGGTGCGAGATCAGGCTGACGATCGGGGTGCCGAGGCCGAAGGGGATCATCCCCGCGTGGCCGCGCATCCCGACGACCAGCCGGGTGGCCGCGTAGGTCTCCCTGATCTCGTCGTTGTCGAAGTCGTACATGGGGATGACCGGCAGCGAGATGCCATGCTCGCGCCGCAGGTCGAAGGCGATCCGCTCGTCGTCCAGCGAGTGCGCCGCGCACCGGACCTCGGCCCGCTCGCCGATCGCCCGGACCGCCTTGGCCATCTCGGCGAGGAAGTGGCCGTAGTCGTGGCCGAACCGCAGCCCCGCGCGGTCGTAGGCGGCGTTGAGCAGGACGGTGTCCTCGCGGCGCGCCGGGTCCGTCCAGCCGGGCAGGATGTGCCGGGTGACGGTGGTCGGGCAGGGCTGGAACCGCACCTTGTCCCGCAGTCCGGCCGGCAGCATCGCGCGGACCTTCTCGATGGAGCCGTGGTTGCGCAGGCCGAAGAAGGCCGAGCGTTCCACCAGCAGGCGCAGGCTCTCGGCGAACCGGCGGGCCCGGTAGGACTGCCCGTCGAAGGCGTTGAACCCGACGGCGTACACGATGACGGGCACGTCGATGGCGCGGAGCGCCTCGTCGGAGACGTTCCACTGCCAGCCGCTGGCGCCGTTGGGCATGGTGTCCGGGATGAACAGGCCGCCGCCGCCGATGACCAGGCCGCGGCGGGCGTTGACCCGTTCCAGGGCGGCCGGGTCGAACAGCCGGTGGGCGTGGACGGGGTGCCAGCGCCGGGCGGTGGTGTCCGCGCCGAAGGCCAGCCGCACGCTCTCCGGGAGCAGCTTGTCGCCCGCGTTGCCCTGCCGCTCCATGTAGAAGGCGACGTGCGCCAGCTGGTCCTCCGCGACGCCCTGCTTCTGGCCGGGGAGCGCGGCGGACGGGCGGGAGCGCTGCGCCCACAGGCGGCAGGACCGGTGGGTCGGGTCGACGGACAGACCGAGCAGCGCGTACCGCTGGGCCTCCGCGTCGTCGCCGTGCACCCAGGCGATCTGCGCCAGCCGGGCGTAGGCGACGGCGGCCTTGCCGGGGTCGGCGGTGGCCAGCAGCAGGTGGGTGCGGGCCTCCTCGTACCGGGAGACGCTCATCAGCGCCTGCCCCAGCACCTCGTGGCTCCAGGCGTCCCGCACCGGGAACTCGACCCGGCCGAGGATGTCCACGGCCTCCTGGTACTCGCCCGCCGCGATGTGCGCGAGGGCGACCTTGCGGGCGGTCTCCACGTCACCGGTGCGGGCCACGTGGGCGGTGCCGAGGTGGACCAGCAGGTCGTGGTGGGTCTCGGCGGCCGGCAGCGCGGCGAACGCGGCGCGGAACTCGTCGTCGCCCATGTCGTACGCGTGCCAGCGCTCCTCCCCCCGCCCGTAACCGGCCTCGCCGCCCTGCCAGGGCTTGTGGCGGCCGGTGAAGTGCAGGATCGCCACGTCCTCGGGGACCTCGAGGTCGCCGGAGAGGCGCCGCTTGACGAAGTTGTAGCGGGCGTCGAGGCGGACGAAGCCGCCGTCGAGGACGGCGTTGAGGATGCCCTGGTCGTGCTTGTCCAGCTCGTAGGCGCCGGTGCGGCCGGTCTCGTCGAGCCGGGCGCAGAACGCGTCGGACAGGTACTCCCGCTGGATGACCAGCAGGCCGGAGTTGAGCTTGTGCCGCCCGTGGAAGAACTGCGGGACGGCGGCGATGCCCTCGCGCAGCCGCAGCAGCTCGCCCAGGTCCCCGAGCACCACCATGTCGGTGTCCAGGGTGATCACCGTGTCGTAGTCCCGGATGCGGAACACGTCGAGGATGAAGTACGCCTTGCGGACCAGGTAGTTGTGCTGGTCGCCCTTGGCGTAGGAGTCGTAGTGGTCCGCGTTCACCCGGCGCAGCACGATCCGCGGGTGCAGGGCGCGGATCCGGGCGACGGAGGCGGGCCGCAGGTCGTCGTACAGCACGACGAAGTCCTCGCACACGCCCGGGTTGGTCAGGGCGAGGCTGCGCAGCAGGGTCAGGAACCCGGGGAGGTAGTTCTCGTCCACGTACGAGGCGAAGGCGATGCGGCGCCGGCCGGTGACGGCGTGGGCGGCGGTGTCGGGCGGCGCGAGGGCCGCCCGCGACGGCTGCGCGGAGGCGGCGGCGCGGTCGGGAAAGGTGGCGGTCATCGCAGGGAGATCCTCATGTCGGTCACGCGCCGGGCCCGCTCCAGGACCCAGTCCTTCTCGCTGGTGTACTCGTGGACGGTGGTGATCGGCAGCTTCATCGCGGCGTCGACCCGGTAGGCGCCGCTCTCGTAGAAGTCGAAGCCGATCAGGTCGATCACCGGGTTGACGTCCAGGAAGTCCAGCAGCCACAGCATGTTGAAGCCGCTGGTGGGGATGGCCGGCCATGCCTCGGAGCCGACCTTGCCGATGTTGCGCAGCGGCCAGCGCAGCGACTCGTCGCCCAGGTACTGCTGGGCGCCCGGCACCAGGCGGTTGCGCAGCGAGTACTTCCACTCGTGGGAGAGGCCGCCGAAGACCAGGCGGGTGGTCACCGGCTTCTCCCAGTTGAAGCCGTGCTTGTGGATGGTGACGTGGATGTCGGTCCGGGTCCCGGTGTGGGCGGGCTCCAGCCGGAAGGAGTTGAACCGCACGACCAGGTCGTAGTCGTCGATCTCCTTGCCCAGTGAACTGGTGGCAACGCGCCCGGAGTTGGCGATCAGGCAGACCGAGCGTCCGGCGATCATGTTGCGGAACTCGCCGAGGCCGATCCACTCCACGCCGCCCATGGTGGGATCGGCGACCGGGCCGCGGCGCCGCGCGCGGTGCTGGTCGGCCCACAGGCGGGCCGTCGTGGCGAGGTCGCCGACCGCGGCCGGGCCGCCGTCGGCACGGGCGTCCTGGACCCGCAGGTCCATGTACTGGGCGAGCAGGTCCTGCCGGTCGGTGACCGGCGCCCCGGACCGGGCGTGCTCCAGCAGCGCGGCGACCAGCAGCGGCCGGGCCTCCTCCTCGCCGCCGCGGGCGCGCAGCTCCAGGCCCTCGGTCCACAGCTCGGTGACGGGCCGGGCCGGGACGTCCTTCGCGGCCGGGCAGTCACGGCCGAGGAGCTCCAGCAGCTCCGCCTCGCGCCCGGCGGCGAACCGCAGTCCGGCGATCTTCGCGCCGACACCGGTGCCGTCGTTCGCGGTGAGCGACCGGTAGCGCTCGAACGCCTCGACGGCGGCGGTCTCGTCGCCCATGGCCTCCAGCACCCGGGCGCGCAGCCGCCAGCCGGCCCGGGAGTTCTCCCGCAGGGCCAGCACGGTCCGGCTGATCTGCTCGGCGAGCCGCCGCTCATCGTCGTAGCCGCAGTGCAGCGCCTTGTCGGCCACGGAGACCAGGGCGTCCAGCACGTCGTTGCTGAGCTTGGTCCCGCCGCCACCGCCCTTGACCACCCGCTTGAGCACCGCGGCCGCGCCGGACGGTCCCTGCGGCGCCGTGCCGGCCGCCGGCCGCATGCTCCACAGGGCCAGCAGCTGGCGCAGCCGCTCGGCGAGTTCGACCCGCCGGCGGTCGACGGTGCCGACCAACTTGCCGCTGTGCACCGCGCAGGCGGCCAGGCAGTCCTCCAACTGCCCCGCGCCCCGGGTTCCCGGACGTCTCTCCTCGACCACCGTCATGCCACTCCCGCTTGCTGCCGCGCCCTCGAAGGTCTCCGGGGCGGATGGGTCCTGTGAGCAAGCTAGGAAGGGAAAGCGGCGCGGAGGTGAATGAACCCCGGCGCGCGGGCGAATGATGGGAACTCAGGCCGACGGCCGGGTGACGGGAGGACGAATCCGCCGCTCCCGTCACCCGGCCGTCATGAAGATCCCGACGCCTCCGGCCTTCCGGAGGGCCGATCCTCCGGAAGGCCGGCCCGCCGGAGGGCGGGCCCGTCAGAACGCGTCGGTCGGGACGTAGGCGCCCCAGACCTCGCGCAGCGCGTTGCAGACCTCGCCCACGGTGGCGCGGGCGCGCAGGGCGTCCTTCATCGGGTAGAGCACGTTGTCGTCGCCCTCGGCGGCCTTCTTCAGGGCGGTCAGCGCCGCGTCGACGGCCGCCTGGTCGCGCTCGGCCCGCAGCCGGGCCAGGCGCTCGGCCTGCTGGGCCTCGATGGCCGGGTCGACGCGCAGCGGCTCGTAGGGCTCCTCCTCGTCGAGCTGGAAGCGGTTGACGCCCACCACGACCCGCTCGCCGGCGTCGGTCTCCTGGGAGATCCGGTAGGCGCTGCGCTCGATCTCGGCCTTCTGGAAGCCGCGCTCGATGGCGGCGACCGCGCCGCCCATGTCCTCGACCTTGCCCATCAGTTCGACGACCAGCGCCTCCAGGTCGTCGGTCATCCTCTCGACGACGTACGAGCCGGCGAACGGGTCGACGGTGGCGGTGACGTCGGTCTCGTAGGCCAGCACCTGCTGGGTGCGCAGGGCGAGGCGGGCCGACTTGTCGGTGGGCAGCGCGATGGCCTCGTCGAAGGAGTTGGTGTGCAGCGACTGGGTGCCGCCGAGGACCGCGGCCAGGCCCTGCACGGCCACGCGGACCAGGTTGACCTCGGGCTGCTGGGCGGTGAGCTGCACGCCGGCGGTCTGGGTGTGGAAGCGCAGCATCATCGACTTGGGGTTCTTCGCGCCGAACTCCTCGCGCATCACCCGGGCCCAGATCCGGCGCGCGGCACGGAACTTGGCGACCTCCTCGAGGATGGTCGTGCGGGCCACGAAGAAGAACGACAGCCGGGGCGCGAAGTCGTCCACGTCCATGCCGGCGGCGACCGCGGTGCGGACGTACTCGATGCCGTCGGCGAGGGTGAAGGCGATCTCCTGCGCGGGTGAGGCGCCGGCCTCCGCCATGTGGTAGCCGGAGATGGAGATGGTGTTCCACTTCGGCATCTCGGCCTTGCAGTACTTGAAGATGTCCGCGATCAGCCGCAGCGAGGGCTTGGGCGGGAAGATGTACGTGCCGCGGGCGATGTACTCCTTCAGCACGTCGTTCTGGATGGTGCCGGTGAGCTTGTCCGCGCTCACGCCCTGCTCCTCGGCGACGAGTTGGTAGAGCAGGAGCAGCAGCGAGGCGGGGGCGTTGATCGTCATCGACGTGGACACCTTGTCCAGCGGGATGCCGTCGAACAGGACCCGCATGTCGTCGACGGAGTCGATGGCGACGCCGACCTTGCCGACCTCGCCGGAGGCGATCGGGGCGTCGGAGTCGTGGCCCATCTGGGTGGGCAGGTCGAAGGCGACCGACAGGCCCATGGTGCCGTTGGCGATCAGCTGCTTGTAGCGCTGGTTGGACTCGACGGCGGTGCCGAAACCGGCGTACTGGCGCATGGTCCAGGGACGGCCGGTGTACATCGAGGGGTACACGCCGCGGGTGAACGGGTACGATCCCGGCTCACCGAGTTTCCCCTCGTGCTCCCAGCCCTCCAGGGCGCCGGGCCCGTAGACCGGCTCGATGGGCAGTCCGGACTCCGACTCGCGCGCCATGGAATGTTCCTCCGCGTCCTTGCTGGGATGGGGCCGTTGGGGTGGTTACTCGCTGGTAAAGGGGGGTCCTGCCACGGACTGTAGCGGCGCGCCCTCGAGCGGTGGAGGGGCACACGCTGGGAGCTTGCTCACAAACCGCTGGAGCGGGTCCTGGTTCGGCGGGGCCCCGGGGCGGGGAGCATGACGGAAACGGTACGGAGCAGGGCGCGGCGACGACGGGGGTCGGCAGGATGGGAAGACGCGGAACGACGAGGTGGGGCGCGGCCGCGCTGGCCGTGACGGCGGCGCTGGCGGGGTGCACGGTGCAGCCGGGCAGCGAACCGGCGTGGACCCAGGTCACCGCGGACGACAGGAACACCGGGACCGGCCCGCCCGCCGCTCCCCCGCCCTCCGCCTCCTCCCCGGCGACGACCGCTCCGGGGCCCTCGCCGTCCCGGAGCACGCTCCCGCCGAAGTCCCCGGCCCCCTCCGGCCCGTCCGGCCCGTCCGGCCCCTCCTCCCCGTCCGGGCCTGCCACGCCGTCCGCTCCCCCGCCCGCCCCGGCGAAGGTCCTGTGGTCACCCGGTGACCGGGGACGCGACGTCCGGGAGATCCAGGCCCGGCTGCGGCAGATCGCCTGGCTGTTCGAGGGGCCCACGGGGGTGTACGACCGGGCCACCGAGGAGGCGGTGCGGGGCTTCCAGGACAAGCGCGGTCTGCCCCGCACCGGGCGGATGGACTCCGTCAGCTGGCAGCGGCTGCTGGACATGACCGCCGAACCGGGGCGCTGGGACCTGTACCTGATGGGCGGCCAGGAACCGGGGCCGCCCGACGAGCGCTGCCGGAAGGGGCGGGTGCTGTGCATCGACAAGACCACCCGCACCCTGCGCTGGATGATCGACGGCCGGACCGTATCCCACATGCCGGTCCGCTTCGGCTCGGTGGCCACGCCCACCCGTGAGGGCGTGTTCAGCGTCTACTGGAAGTCGCGGCACCACGTCTCGACGCTCTACGACTCGCCGATGCCCTACGCGATGTTCTTCAGCGGCGGCCAGGCGGTCCACTACTCGCCGGACTTCGCCGAGCGGGGCTACGCGGGCGCCTCGCACGGCTGCGTCAACGTGCGGGACGAGGACCTGATCGCCCGGCTGTACGCCGCGGTGCGGGAGGGCGACAAGGTCGTCGTGCACCGCTGACCGCGGGAGGGCGGGGAGAGGGGTGCGCGGGCGGGGCAGGGGGAACGTGCCCCGCCCGCGCGGGATGCGCTGCCGGGTGTACGGGGGGGAACACCGGCTCGCGCGACAGCCGATGACCAGTCGGCCCACTTCCTTCAGCGCCGCCGCCCGCGAAAACGTCACTCCGTGCACGAGGGCCCCGCACCCGGTGGTCGTCCCACCCGGTACGGGGCCCTCGTCGTGCGCGTTCCGCCTCGCGGCGGCGGGGGTCAGATGCGACGCGTGATCAGCGCGCGCTTGACCTCCTGGATCGCCTTGGTGATCTCGATGCCACGCGGGCAGGCGTCCGTGCAGTTGAAGGTGGTGCGGCAGCGCCACACGCCGTCACGGTCGTTGAGGATCTCCAGGCGCTGCTCGCCCGCCTCGTCACGGCTGTCGAAGATGAAGCGGTGGGCGTTCACAATGGCGGCCGGACCGAAGTACTGGCCGTCGTTCCAGAACACCGGGCAGGACGACGTGCACGCGGCGCACAGGATGCACTTGGTGGTGTCGTCGAACCGCTCGCGGTCCTCGGCGGACTGCAGGCGCTCGCGCGTCGGCTCGTTGGTGTCCTTCGTGATCAGGAAGGGCATCACGTCGCGGTAGGCCTGGAAGAACGGCTCCATGTCCACGACGAGGTCCTTCAGGACCGTCAGGCCCTTGATCGCCTCGATGGTGATCGGCTTCTCGGGGCTGATGTCCTTGATCAGCGTCTTGCACGCCAGGCGGTTCTTGCCGTTGATCCGCATGGCGTCGGAGCCGCAGATGCCGTGCGCGCAGGAACGGCGGAAGGTCAGCGTGCCGTCCAGGTCCCACTTGATCTTGTGGAGACCGTCGAGCACGCGCTCCTTCGGGTCCATCTCGATCTGGAAGTCCTGCCACTCGGCCTCGGCCGAGACCTCCGGGTTGAACCGGCGGATGCGGAAGGTGACCGTGATGAACGGGGAGTCGCCGAAACCGGCCTCGGGGGCGTCGGAGGACTTCTCCATGGTCGGGGTTGCCATCAGTACTTACGCTCCATCGGCTGGTAGCGGGTCTGGACGACCGGCTTGTAGTCGAGACGGATGCTCGTCGAGCCGTCCTCGGCCACCTCGCGGTACGCCATGGTGTGGCGCATGAAGTTGACGTCGTCGCGGTTCGGGTAGTCCTCGCGGTAGTGACCGCCGCGGGACTCCTTGCGGGCCAGCGCGGAGGTGGCCATGACCTCGGCCAGCTCCAGCAGGTTGCCCAGCTCGATGGCCTCGAGCAGGTCGGTGTTGAACCGCTTGCCCTTGTCCTGGATCGCGACGTTCTTGTAGCGCGCGCGCAGCTCCTGGATCTTCTCCAGCGCCGCCTTGATCGTCTGCTCGGTGCGGAACACCATGACGTTGGCGTCCATGGTGTCCTGCAGCTCGCGGCGGATGTCGGCCACCCGCTCGCCGCCGGTGGCGTTGCGCAGGCGCTCCACCTCGGACTGCACGAACGCGGCCGGGTCCTCCGGCAGCGGCGCGTAGTCGGCGGAGTGGGCGTACTCGGCGGCCGCGATGCCGGACCGCTTGCCGAACACGTTGATGTCGAGCAGCGAGTTGGTGCCCAGGCGGTTGGCGCCGTGCACGGACACGCAGGCGACCTCGCCGGCCGCGTACAGGCCCGGGACCACCGTGGTGTTGTCGGCGAGGACCTCGCCCTTCACGTTGGTCGGGATGCCACCCATGGCGTAGTGCGCGGTGGGCTGGATCGGGATCGGGTCCGTGTAGGGCTCGATGCCGAGGTAGGTGCGCGCGAACTCGGTGATGTCCGGGAGCTTCGCGTCCAGCTGCTCCGGCGGCAGGTGGGTGAGGTCCAGGTAGACGTGGTCGCCCTCGGGACCGCAGCCGCGGCCCTCGCGGATCTCCGTGTAGATGGAGCGCGAGACGACGTCACGCGAGGCGAGGTCCTTCATCACCGGCGCGTACTTCTCCATGAAGCGCTCGCCGTGCTTGTTGCGGAGGATGCCGCCCTCGCCGCGGGCGCCCTCGGTGAGGAGGATGCCCATGCGCCAGATGCCGGTCGGGTGGAACTGGAAGAACTCCATGTCCTCCAGCGGGATGCCCCGGCGGTAGACGGCGGCCTGGCCGTCACCGGTGAGGGTGTGCGCGTTGGAGGTCACGCGGAAGAACTTGCCGGTGCCGCCGGAGGCGTAGATGACCGACTTGGCGTGGAAGACGTGGATCTCGCCGGTGGCCAGCTCGTAGGCGACGACGCCGGCGGAGACCTGCTTGCCGTCGACCTCGGCCAGCAGCTGGTCCAGGACGTAGAACTCGTTGAAGAACTCCACGCCCTCCTTGACGCAGTTCTGGTACAGCGTCTGGAGGATCATGTGGCCGGTGCGGTCCGCGGCGTAGCAGGACCGGCGGACCGGGGCCTCGCCGTGGTTGCGGGAGTGTCCGCCGAAGCGGCGCTGGTCGATGCGGCCCTCGGGGGTGCGGTTGAACGGCAGGCCCATCTTCTCGAGGTCGAGGACCGAGTCGATGGCCTCCTTCGCCAGGATCTCCGCGGCGTCCTGGTCGACCAGGTAGTCACCGCCCTTGACCGTGTCGAAGGTGTGCCACTCCCAGTTGTCCTCCTCCACGTTGGCCAGCGCGGCGGCCATGCCGCCCTGCGCGGCGCCCGTGTGGGAGCGGGTGGGGTAGAGCTTCGTCAGCACGGCGGTGCGGCTGCGCTTCGTCGCCTCGATGGCGGCGCGCATGCCGGCGCCGCCGGCGCCGACGATGACGGTGTCGTACTTGTGGATCTTCATGAAGTCTGCAGCCCCGGATCTAGCGGATGTTCGGGTCGAAGGTGAAGATCACCAGCGTGCCCAGCAGGATGGTGAACACCGTGGCGGTGTAGAGCAGGCCCTTGAGCCACACCCGGGTGTTCGCGCGCTCCGCGTAGTCGTTGATGATCGTGCGCAGGCCGATGGTGCCGTGGAGCATGGCGAGCCACAGCATCAGCAGGTCCCAGACCTGCCAGAACGGCGAGGCCCAGCGGCCGGCCACGAAGGCGAAGCTGATCTTCTGCACGCCGCCGTCCAGCACCAGCTGCACCAGCAGGTGGCCGATGACCAGGACGACGAGCACGACGCCGGACAGGCGCATGAAGAGCCACGCGTACAGCTCGAAGTTGCCGCGGGTGGAACGCCCGGTCTTCTTCGTGCGCTTGCGCGGGGGCTCGATGACGGGAGCCGGGTTGTCGACGGAGTAGAGGGAGGCGCCCTCGACCGGGCCGATGCCCGAGGCGGCGGAGTCCGTCTTGACGGTGTTGTTCGACATGCTTGGCGTCAGCTCCCGAAGACTTCAGCAGCGGCGTGGCCGAGGACGGGGTACAGGGCGCCGATCATCAGCACGACCCAGACGCCGACGACGGCCCAGAGCATCTGCTTCTGGTAGCGGGTGCCCTTCGACCAGAAGTCGACGGCGATGACGCGCAGGCCGTTGAGCGCGTGGAAGAGGATCGCGGCGACGAGGCCGTACTCCAGCAGCGCGACGATCGGGGTCTTGTACGTGGCCACGACCTCGTCGTAGGCCTCGGGGGAGACACGCACGAGAGCGGTGTCCAGCACGTGGACGAACAGGAAGAAGAAGATCAGCACGCCGGTGACTCGGTGAGCCACCCACGACCACATTCCTTCCCGTCCGCGGTAAAGCGTTCCAGCCGGCACGGAAGAACCCTCCGGGAGCGGGGATTGGGGCCTCGCCGGCTTTGTCTGTCGGACGGGCCCGGCCGGGTACGGTCCACCGGCCCCGGCCATCGTAGCGACGTGCTGTCGGAACCTTTAGCGCAGCCCTGCCGATGTGATCAAACCGGTAGCCCCAGCGGGGGTGCGAACGGGGGGAATTCGGCACATTCCGTACCGAAATCAAGGGCACGATCGGAACGAATCAGTCGGGTGAGTCGTTCGCGCGCCAGTTGCCGGAGCTCCTCGGCGGCGACCACCCGCTCGTCCTCCGGGGTCAGGGCCAGCCTGCTGCGGACCGTGGTGAGGACGTGGTTCAGCGCGTCCTCCGGGTCCACGCCGTCCAGCGAGAGCACGAAGCCGTGGCCGAAGCGCTGCTCGTAGGCCGCCCAGGCCGCCCGCACCGCGGTCCGCGCCGCCCGCGGCATCGAGCGGACCACCCGCAGCTGCGCCTCGGACCACAGCCCTCCCCCGTCGCCGGTGCGCCGCGGCCCGGCCCCCTCGGCGGGGGTGGAGGGCTCGTCGGCGGCGAGGAAGGCGCGGGCGAGTTCATCCGTCCGGAGCAGCCGGCACTCCTCGCGCACGGCGGCGAGCAGTTCGTCGGGCGGGAGGTCGTAGGCGGCCTCGTCGGAGGCGGCGAGCAGGGACGCCGGGTCCGGGTAGGGGCGGTGCGCGGCCATCCGGGCGGCCCAGCGGTCACTGCGCAGGCAGCGGGAGAGCAGGTGCCTGGCGGCGGTCTCGGATGCCCGGTTGAACCGCTCCAGGCCGTCGGGCGTGTACGAGCCCTGTTCCGGGATACGTGGCGATGGCAGCGGGAGTCCTCGGCGGGTTCCGGGGGCGCCGTGCGGCGGCGCCGGTCGTGGTCGGCGGGAACGTTGCGCGGACGGTGTGGGAGTTGTGGACACACGGTAGCGGGGCGACCACGGGGGCGGTAGCCGAATATCCGTCTTTCACCCGCAGGGGAGAAAGGACCGGCCACGGGTGGACGCCGCGCGTCGGCGGGCGAGCGGGACGAAACGCTCTTACGTTGGCAAGGTGAGCCAGCACAGTCGTCGTACCGCAAAGAGCCCGAAGCACGGCAGGTCCGGACCTTCCGCCGACCGGATGCGGCGGATGAGGCGGGCCCGGTGGGCCGGGGCGGCGGTCCTCGCCGCCGGCTCGGTCGTCCTGGCCCACAACCTCTGGCCCGCCGGGGACGGCGGGCCGGAGCCCGGCAGCCGCACCCCGGCCGGCACCCGCGCGGCGCCCACGGCCTCGCCGGTCACCGGACCGCCCCGGACCATCCCCGCGGTCCGCGCGTTCACCGCCGCGTCCGGCCCCGGCTGGAAGCCGCGGGAGGGCGCGCGGGTGGTCGTCAACGACGACGCCCTCGCCGACGAGGGCCGCCTCGTCGCCCAGGAACTCGGCCTGTCCTACGCCGGGAAGAAGGGCGCCGGCGACACCGAGGACGGCGACCTGCGGCTGGAGGCCGGCGGGAACCAGGGCGCCAACCCGGAGGCGTACCGGATGACCGTCCGGGACGGCCGCGTGGTGATCAACGGCCCGACCGAGGCCGGGGTCTTCCTCGGCACCCGCACCCTGAAGCAGCTCGCCGCCGACGGGGGCGCGCCCGAGGGCGAGATCCGCGACGAGCCGGCCAAGCCCAAGCGGGGCCTGATGCTCGACATCGCCCGGAAGTTCTACTCCGCCGACTGGATCGAGGACCGGATCCGGGAGATCGCCGACCTGAAGTACAACGAGTTCGGTCTGCACTTCTCCGACGACCAGGGCTTCCGCATCGAGTCGAGCGGCCACCCGGAGGTCGTCTCCGACCGCCACCTCACCAAGGCCGAGGTGCGGCGGATCGTCGACCTCGCGCGCAGCCTGCACGTCCGGATCGTCCCGGAGATCGACTCCCCCGGGCACCTGGGCGCGGTGCTGGAGGCCCATCCGGACCTCCAGCTGTACAACGCGAACGGCCGTCCGGCCGCGGGGGCGATCGACATCTCCAAGCCGGCCTCGGGCCGGATCGTCGACGAACTGATCCAGGAGTACTCCGAGGTCCTGCCCGGCACCGAATGGCACCTGGGAGCCGACGAGTACCTGGCCCTGATGGCCGAGGACCCGGAGGCCTCCTACCCGAACCTGGCCGCTGCCGCCCGGGAGAAGTACGGCCCCGACGGCACGGTCGAGGACCTCACCACCGGATGGCTCAACGACCGGGCCGCCACCGTGAAGAAGCTGGACCGCACCCCGCGGGCCTGGAACGACGGCTTCTTCGACGGGGGCGCGGTGAACCCCTCGGAGGACATCCAGGTGGCGTACTGGACGGGCAAGGAGATCGGCGCCCGCGAGCCCGTCGAGTTCCTGGAGGCCGGCCGCCAGGTGATCAACTACAACGACGAGTACCTCTACTACGTGCTCGGCGAGCCGCAGACCTTCGTCTACCCGACCGGCCGGCGGATCTACGAGGAGTGGACGCCGCTGGTGGTGCGCGGTTCCACGCCAGTGCCCGAGCGGTACGACGACCAGATCCTCGGCGGCTCGTTCGCCGTCTGGGGCGACCGGCCGAACGCCCAGACGCAGGAGCAGATCGCGGCCGGGCTGCGGATGCCGCTGCGGGCCACCGCGCAGAAGCTCTGGGACCGCCGCGAACCGGGCCTGACCTGGACGGAGTTCCAGCAGCTCGCGGAGCGCCTGGGCTGAGGGCGGCCCCGCGGGTCGTCCCTCGACGAGGCGACGGCCGGGGCCGCCACCCCCCACAGGAGAGGCCCCGGCCGTCGCTGCCGACGGACCGTCACCGGCCCGCAATGGTGTCAGCGTCCTTCCTCGCATATTTGTCACACCAACCACACAAAAATCTTGGTGTCCTCCATGGGAGCGTGGACGTGGGCTCCCCGGCGCCGTAACGTGCCTGTCGCGACGGAGACGAATCCGGGCCGCGGCAGCGGCGCCGGTCTGGGCGCGAGAAAGGCACGCGTGGGGTGGGGGACGACGCGGAGCTGACCACCGCGGTGCACGCGGCGCAGGACGGGGACGAGACCGCGTTCCGGACTGTGTACCGCTCGGTGCATCCGCGGCTGCTCGGTTATGTACGGACACTGGTGGGCGATCCGGACGCCGAGGACGTCGCCTCGGAGGCGTGGCTGCAGATCGCCCGCGACCTCCACCGGTTCAGCGGCGACGCGGACCGCTTCCGCG
Organism: Streptomyces sp. NPDC002640; assembly: GCF_053592575.1. Lineage (NCBI taxonomy): Bacteria > Bacillati > Actinomycetota > Actinomycetes > Kitasatosporales > Streptomycetaceae > Streptomyces > Streptomyces sp. NPDC002640. Next base: position 151,359 of record NZ_JBSFVZ010000002.1, read on the forward strand.
GCTGGGCCGCGCGGATCGCCCGCAACCGGGCGCTCGACCACATCAGGATGCGGGGCCGCCGCCCGGCGACCGCGGGCGACGAGACGGAACTCGCCGACCGGCCGGCCACCACCGACACGGCGGCCGAGGCGATCGACGCCCTCGCCACGGACCGCGCGTTCGCGCTGATCGCCCGTCTGCCCGCCGACCAGGCCGAGGCCGTGGTGCTGCGCGTGGTGATGGGGCTGGACGCCAAGTCCGCCGCCGCGACGCTCGGCAAGCGGCCCGGCGCCGTGCGGCAGGCCGCCCACCGGGGGCTGAGGAAGCTGGCCGAGCTGCTGGCCGAGCCGGCGTCGCCGGAGGCGGGGGCCGGGGCGGGGGCGGGAGGGGGGCCGGAGCGGGTCGCCGCCGCATCGGTGGAGGCCGTCGCGGAGCGGATCGGCATCCTCGGCCTGGTGCCGCCGCCGCGGTGGCCGCGCCCGAGGCTGGCGGCGTCCGCCGGAGTGACGTACGCGCCGACGCGGACGCAGAAGGACATGTGATGCCCGACGAGCACGACAGGTGGCTGGACCGCGACACGGCGGAACGTCTGCTGCGCGGTGAGCGCCTGGACGCGGCGGACCCGGCGCCGGCCCGGGACCTGGCGCGGATGCTGGACCGCCTGTCGGCCCCACCGGCGGCCGGTGGCGCGGGCGGGAGCGGTGGTGAGGAGGCGGCGCTGGCCGCCTTCCGCGCGGCGCGGGCCGCCTCCCCCGCGGACGTGCCGGGCGCCCCGCGTCCGGTGCGCGGGCGCGCCCGGGGCCGGGGCGCCGCCCGGCAGCGGTTCGTGCTGGCCGCGGTGCTGGTGACCGGTGTGGTCGGCGGCGGAGCGGCGATCGGCGGCGGACTGCACGCGCTGGGGTCCGCGGACCGCGCCCCGGCCGGGGCGGCGGCCACCGCGCCGCCGGTGCCGGCCGGCACCTCCACCCCGGTGCCGCTGGGCTCGGAGACCCCCGGGACGGGCCTGCCGCAGGACGCGGCGTCCGGACTCACCGGCCTCACGTCGGCCTCCCCGCAGGACGGTGGCGCGCACGGCGGCGACCGGAACCCCGGCGGCGGCCACGACGGCACCGGGACGGCGGGCGGGGCGGACCCGCGCGGCCGGGACGGCGGCGACACCTCGGCGGGCGACGCCGCCTCGGCGGGCGGCGGCGACCGGGCCGGGAAGCAGGGCCGTGGCACGGGCGGGGAGCTGCGGGCCACCTGCCGGGCCTACCTCGCGGGCCGCCCGCTCAGCGCGGAGCAGCGCCGCGGCCTGGACGCCGCGGCCCGCGAGGCGCGGCTGTCCGCCGTCGACTACTGCGCCCGCCTGGTGGGCGAGGCCCGTCCCCCGGTCGACGGCACCGTCGAGCGCGACGACGACCAGGACGACGACCGCCGCGGCCGCCCCGACGACGGCGAACGCGGCGACGCCCCCTCCGGCCGCGGCGACTTGGACCGCCCGTCCCGCCGGAACGACGCGGACACCCGCCACGACCGCGCCTCCGGCGGCGACCACGCCTCCGGCGGCGGCAAGGGCGGCGGCAACGGCCGCGACCACAACGGCGGCAAGGGCGACCGCGACCGGGGCGCGGGCGGCAGCGACCGCGCCCAGCGCGACGGCCACCGCACCGGCACCTCCGACCGCTGATCCCCCGCCCACCCGGCCGCTGCCCGCGGGGCGGGGCGCCGGGTCAGGCCGAGCCGTCCAGGCCCTCCGTCGCCCCGGCGATCAGCGCGCGGTGGGCCGGCTGGAGCCCCTCGGGCAGGTCGTCCGGGTCGCACCACCTCGCCTCGAGGATCTCGAAGTCGTCGACGACCAGCTCGCCGCCGACCAGTTCGGCCTCGTAGGCGACCTCCAGCCGCAGCCGGAACCCGCTCCGCAGCCGGACCAGCCGGCCGACGCGCACGTCGAGGCCGGTCTCCTCCTTGACCTCGCGGACCACCGTCTGCCCGAACTCCTCGCCCCTCTCGGCGAATCCGGTCGGCAGCCCCCACGGCCGGTCCGGGTGCCACAGCCGGTGCCGCAGCAGCAGCACCCGCCCGCGGTCGTCCCGGACCACGCCGGTCACGCCCACCATGAAGGTCGCGTTGGCCAGCCAGAGGATCCGCCACTGCCACGAGCCGCGGATCCGCCGCCAGAGGGTGGCGATGAACCGGTGAGGAGTCGTCACCCTCCCAGCGTAGGCGGAGCCGACCCCGCACCCCGGCGGGGTCCACCGGCGCCGACCGGGCGTGCCCCGCGGGCTGACGGCACTGGTTAGGCTCGGGAACGTGCCCGAACCGAAGGAAACCCGAGCCCCCAGGCCCAAGAGCGAGCAGACCCGCACGCTGATCCTGGAGACGGCGATGCGCCTCTTCCAGGAGCGGGGCTACGACCGCACCACCATGCGGGCGGTCGCCCAGGAGGCCGGGGTGTCGGTGGGCAACGCCTACTACTACTTCTCGGGCAAGGAGCACCTGATCCAGGGCTTCTACGACCGGATCGGCGCCGAGCACCAGGTGGCGGTCCGGTCGGTCCTGGACCGGGAGACCGATCTGCAGGCCCGCCTGGCGGGGGTGCTCACGGCCTGGCTGGACGTGGCCGAGCCGTACCACGAGTTCGCCGCGCAGTTCTTCAAGAACGCCGCCGACCCGGACTCCCCGCTGAGCCCGTTCTCCCCGGACTCCAGGGGGCCGCGCGAGGAGTCCATCGGCATCTTCCGCGAGGTGCTGGCCGGGTCGAAGGCCAAGGTGCCGACCGAGCTGAAGGACACGCTGCCGGAGCTGATGTGGCTCTCGCTGATGGGTCTGGTCGTGTACTGGGTCTTCGACCGCACCCCGGGCCGCGAGCGCAGCTACCGGCTCGCCGAACGCGGCGCCCGCCTCACCACCCTGGGCGTCTCGCTGGCCCGCTTCCGGGTGCTGCGGCCCCTGGTCCGCGAGGTGCACGAGCTGTTCACCGACTTCCTCCCGGGGATGGCCGACCCGAAGCCGGGCGCCGAGGGCGACGGCACGGCCGGCGGGACGGCCGGTGGCGCCGGCGAGGGGACGGCCGGGAGGACGGCCGGCGGGACGGCGGAGCCGGACGCGGAGGCGCCCGGCCGCTCGGACTGAGCGGCCGGGCGGAGCGAACGGCCGCGCGGACCGAGCGGCCGGGCGGTGGCGCGGCGCGGGGTCTCGCGGCGCACGGGCGGCGGCGCGGGACGGCCCGTCAGAGCCGGCTGAGGCGCCAGAGCCGGAACACTCCCGTGCCGTCGTTGAGGTACTGGCCACCGCCGACGTCCTTGCTGGTGACCGTGTACTCCTTGCGCTGCCAGAGCGGGATCATCGGCACCTGCTCGGCCGTCCGCCGCTGGATCTCCTCGAAGGTCCGCACCGCCCGCACGCGCTCGCCGAACGACTGGCTCTGCTGGATGAGTTCGTCGATCCGCTGGTCGCTGAAACCGTTCTTCATGCCGTTGCCGGTGCCGATCAGCACCGCGGAGAAGTTGTCCGCGTCGGGGTAGTCGGCGATCCAGCCGACCGTGTAGGCGTCGAACTTGCCCTGCGCGTACTGCTTCTGGAAGTCGGCCCACTCGCGGCCCTCGAGCTGGACGAGGAAGAGGCCGCCCTCCTCCAGCTGATCCTTGAGCTCGTAGGCCTCCTGCTCGCGGGCGCCGGTCCGCGGGAAGCCGAGCTGGATGTGGACGGGCGTCCGCACGCCGGCCTGCTGCAGCAGCTCACGGGCCTTGTCCGGGTCGCGCTCCGGGAAGGCGTCGAAGAAGGCGGTGTTGTGACCGGTGAAGCCCGCCGGGATCAGCGAGTAGAGCGGCTCCACCGAGTTCTGCATCACCTCGGCGGCGATCTTCTCGCGGTCGATCATCCAGGCCATCGCCTTGCGCACGGAGGTGTCGGCGAGCGGCGATCCGTCCTGGACGTTGAGGACCAGGTTGTTGGTGGTGGAGCCGGAGCTCTCGGTCACCCGGTAGTCCGGGTCGGTGGTCGACAGCTCGGCGATCGTGTCCGGCGGGAGCTGCCGCGAGGCCACGTCGATCCGCCCGGCCTTCCACGCCTTGTCCAGGGACTCGGAGTCGTAGAAGTACCGCAGGGTGACCGGTGCGGGCTTCTCCTCGACGGCGCCCCGGTAGTCCGGGTTGGGCTCGAGGACGGCCTCCTTGCCCTCCTTGTAGGAGGTCAGCCGGTACGGGCCGGTGCCGTCGGCCTTGTTGCCGCCGCGCAGCTCCTTCTCCGGGTACAGGGTGCTGTCGACGATCGCGCCCGCGCCGGTGGCGACCTTGAACGGGAAGGTGGCGTCCGGGCTGGAGAGCTGGAAGGTCACCTCGTCGCCGTCGGCCTTCACCGACTCGAGGGTGGAGAACAGCGAGGCGGGCCCGACCTCGGAGTCGATCGTGACGACCCGTTCGAACGAGTACTTCACGTCCTCGGCGGTCATCTCGCGGCCGCTGGGGAACTTCAGTCCCTCGCGCAGCGTGCAGACGTACTCGACCGCCTCGTCGCTGGTGAAGGAGCACTCCTCGGCGGCGTCCGGCACCGGGTCGGTGCTGCCGGGCTGGTAGGTCAGCAACGTCTGGTAGACGTTGGAGAACACACCCCAGGAACCGGCGTCGTAGGCGCCGGCCGGGTCCAGCGAGGTCACCACGTCGCTGGTGCCGACCACGATGGGTTCGGCGTCCGCCGAGTCGTCCGGCAACAGCTGCCACGCACCGACGCCGACCACCGCGAGGGTCAGCACAATCGCGAGAATCCGCACTCGAATCGAGCGCACAGGTCCCTCCCCAGGGCCCGACACATCACCTGTCGCCGATCTTCCACAGACCTTCACATCGGCGGCCACACTGAACCACAGGAGTGACGCGTGGGGAAAGGGGGGTGCCCGAACCGGGGATTCCGGTGCGCTCAGGCCTTCAGCGAGGCGAGCTCCACGACGGTGATGTCGGACGGCGCCCCGACCCGGGTGGGCGGGCCCCAGGCGCCGGCGCCCCGGCTCACGTAGAGCTGGGTGTCGCCGTACTTCTCCAGCCCGGCCACCGTGGGGTTGGCCAGCCCCGCCAGGTACGGGCCCGGCCACAGCTGGCCGCCGTGGGTGTGCCCGGAGAGCTGGAGGTCGACGCCGTGCTTCACCGCCTCGTCGATGGTGACGGGCTGGTGGGAGAGGAGGACGACGGCGCGGGAGGGGTCGCGGTCGCCGAGCGCCTTGCCGAAGTCGGGGCCCTGGCCCTGCTCCTCGCCCGCGATGTCGTTGACCCCGGCCAGGTCGAAGTGGGCGAACTCGGTGCGGGCGTTCTCCAGCGGGCGCAGGCCCAGGTCGCGGACCTCGTTCACCCACTCCTCGGCGCCGGAGAAGTACTCGTGGTTGCCGGTGACGAAGTACGCGCCGTGCCGCGCGCGCAGCCCGGCGAGGGGGGCGGCGGCCGGGCCCAGGTCGCGGACGGTGCCGTCGACCAGGTCGCCGACGACGGCGATCAGGTCGGGCTGGGTGCCGTTGATGGTGTCCACCACGCGCTGGGCGAAGGAGCGGCCCAGCACCGGGCTGAGGTGGACGTCGCTCACCACGGCTATCCGGAAGCCGTGCGCGGCGCGGGGCAGCCGGGCCAGCGGGACGGTGACCCGCTTGACGGTCGGGCCGTTCAGCACGCCGTAGGTGCCGGCGCCGACGGTGCCGAGGCCCGCCACGGCGGCCACGGCGCCGACGGTACGGGCGACGAAGAGGCGGCGGGACAGGCCCTCCGCGGCCAGGGTGCCGCCGTCCCCGGCGGGAGCGGCGAGCCCGTCACCGGCGGGCGCGGCGGTGCGCTCGCCGGTGGGCGTGGTGGCGTCCTCGGTGGTCGCTCCCGCGGGCCGCTCGGCGGGGTCCACGGCGACGGCGCCGGCCCGCTTCCCGGTGGCGAGCGCCTCCGCGGGCGCGGCCGCGGAGGCGGCGCCGGCCTGCGCGGCGGGGGTCTCCCGCGGCGCGGCGGCGTCGGCGGGGACGGCTCCGGTCACGCCCGCCCGGCGGGCGTCGCGCCGGGTGAGCCGGCGGCGCAGCAGGGGCCTCAGCGGCTCGGTGACGATCAGGGCCATCGGCACGTAGATCATCACCGCCATCCACAGGAAGCCGGGCCAGGCGACGACCTGGCGCACGGAGAACGGCAGGGTCTCGCCCCGGCTGGTCATGGCGCCGAACAGCAGCACCACGGCGAGCAGGAAGACGGCGGTGCCCAGCCGCCGGGCCAGGCTCCGCGGCACGGTGGTGTCCCGCACCAGGCGCCGCCACATGTACCAGTGGAGTGCCGCCAGCACGGCGAGAGCCAGCAGTGCGACGAGCACGAAAACGACGCCCACGTCCGGTAAGTCCCCTGTCCCTGTGTGTGATTGACCGGTCGCGGCTATGAGTTGCGCCGCAATGCGCGAATTCCGCGCAACCCGATGACCCCTACGACCGTCCCCAGTACGAAGGAGACCACCGCGAGCAGCAGGTGGACCCAGAAGTACCCGGTCGGGTCCCCCGCGTCGTCGAACGCGAGACCGCTGCCGTCCTTGTAGAGGTTCTTGACGAAAGTGATCCAGATGACCCAGCTCCACACCCCGAAGGCGAGAAGGAACCAGGAGACGGGTCGGCTGAGCTTCATACCGCCAGTATCTCCGCAGGGCGGTGCGGCCGGCGGCCGGGGTGGCCGTCCGGGGGCGGAGTGCGACCGGAATCACGGCGGGGAGCTGGCGCGCACCGGGGCTACGCCCACGACCGATGTGGCATGTACGTTCTCGTCCGTGCCCGCTGTGAAGAAGACCACCAGGCGACCCGCCGCCCTGCTCGCGTCCGCCACTCTGCTGTCGCTGGCGCTCGGCCTCGTCCTGCCGGTGGCCGCCGGTCAGGCTCAGGCGCAGCCGCTGCGGCCCGGCCCGAAGACGCCCGGCAACCGGCTCTCGGACTCGTCGTCCACGGGGAGGTCGACCGCGAACCCCACGTCCCGGCCGTCGTCCACGCCGACGAAGGTCGCGGGCGGCGACGCCTCGAAGGCCCCCTCCGGGGCGGCCGGGAAGGACGCGGCCCCGACGTCGACCTCGCGGGTGGGCGGCGCCCGGCTGGCCGCCGCCGGGGTGCAGGTCCAGCCCGGGGTGGGCGCGCCGGAACTGCCGGACGACATCTCCGCCAAGTCCTGGATCGTCGCCGACGCCGAGTCCGGCGAGGTTCTCGCCTCGTACAGCGCCCATGTGCCGATGGCGCCGGCGAGCACGCTGAAGATGCTCTTCGCGGACACCCTGCTGGACCGGTGGCCCGCCACCCAGACCCACAAGGTGACCGGGGAGGAGCTCTCCAAGGTCGGCTCCGGCTCCAGCCTCGTCGGCGTCAAGGAGAACGAGACCTACACGGTCCGCGACCTGTGGCTGGGCGTCTTCCTGCGGTCCGGCAACGACGCGGTGCACGTGCTGTCCGCGATGAACGGCGGCCTCGACCGGACGGTCGCCGACATGAACGCCCGCGCGAAGGACCTCCAGGCGCTGGACACGCACGTCGTCAGCCCCGACGGCTACGACGCCGAGGGGCAGGTCTCGTCCGCGTACGACCTCACGCTGATAGCCCGGTCGGGGCTGCAGAAGGCGGGCTTCCGCGAGTACGCCGCCACGGTCAAGGCGCAGTTCCCCGGCGAGACGACGAAGGGCAAGGACGGGAAGACGTCCCGCGGCTCCTTCGAGATCCAGAACACCAACCGGCTGCTCACCGGTGCGGGCATGGACCAGTACCGGGGCATCGCCGGCGTGAAGAACGGCAACACCACCCACGCCGGGGCGACGTTCACCGGCGTGGCAGAGCGGGGCGACCGGGTGCTGCTGGTCACCGTGATGAACCCGCAGAAGAAGGAGCTCAACCGGGTCTACGAGGAGACGGCGGCGCTGCTGGACTGGGGGTTCGCGGCGTCGGGGAAGGTGACGCCGGTGGGCGAGCTGGTGCCGCCGGCCTCGCAGGCGGCGGCGTCGGCGTCACCGTCGGCCGCGGTGGCGGCGCCGGTGGGGGCCGACGCGGAGACGGACACGGCGGCGGTGGCGGCCTCCGCGGAGGGTGAGGCGGGGCCGCTGTGGATCCCGCTCGCCATCGTGGGCGGCGTGCTCCTCCTCCTCGCCGGCGGCGGCTACCTCGTCCACCGCCGCTGGCCCCTCCCCGGCACCCCGGCCCGCCGCGACGCCGCGACCACGGCGGAGGCCGCCGCCGCTCCCGCGGACACCAAGGCCTCCGACCCCGTGGCCGGCGCGGACAGCGAGCCGGCCACTCCCCCTGCCGCGGCCGACACGGCCAAGCCCAAGGCTGCCGCCGAGGACTCCGAGCCGGAGGCCGCCGACCCCGCGACCGCCGCGGACCCCGAGGCGGGAGTTCCGGCCCCGGCGAAGGACACCGTCCCGGACGGAACCCCCGAGGCCAAGATGCCCCAGCAGGCCTCCGCCCCCCGGACCGCCGACAAGGGCGAAGGCCAGCCCGCCTGACACGCCCTGCCCTGGCCGCCCGGAAGGCGTCGGCGGCTCCCTTGGTCAAAGGGTGCCCGACACTCCACCCGGGCGGCCCTCTACATGCCCACAACCAGGCGCAGGTTTTCCTACTCCTTTGATAATCTGGCTCCCATGAGCGAGCCTCCCTACGGCGTCGGCGAAGGGCCGGCCACTCGGGTCAGCCTCTCCCTCCCCGAAGGGACGGCGGAAGCGATCCGTCAGCGGGTCGGGAAGCGTGAGTTCTCGGCCTTCATCACCGAGGCGGTGGAGCGGGAGCTGCGCGGCCAGATCCTCGACGAGTACCTCGCTGACTACGAACGCCGTCAAGGGCCGATCTCCGAGCACGAGCAGGAGCGGGCGCGTCGGGTCTTCGACGAGGTGTTCGCCGAGGAGGGGCAGTGGCCCGCCGCAAGCTGAGCCACGAAGGCACCCTCGTCCTCGACTGCGAGGGCCTTTCCCGGTTCGTCGGTGATCACGAGCCCGTCGTCGCCCTCGTGGCGGAGGCCCGCAAGCGGGGCATGGAGGTGGCCGTCAGCGCGCTCACCATCATCGAAGCGGTGCACCGCCGGACGGAGAAGGCACGGCTCGCCTGGGTCCTGTCCGGCGTGCGGATCGTGCCCGTCGGCGACGAGGAGGCCAAGGCCGCTTCCGCCATGCTGATCAGTGCCGGGCTGCACGGCCACAAGTACGCCATCGACGCCGCCGTGGCCGAGATGGCGCTGCGACAACGCCGCCCCGTGGTCATGCTCACCTCGGACGTCGACGACATGACGAAGATCTGCGGAGACCGGGTGCGCCTCGTTGCCGTCTAGCGGACGCCCCTCCGGCTGAGACCGGGGCAGCCACTGTGTCGGCGCCCGTCATGGCGTGAGGGGGAGGGGGTTCTGCCGGGGCGGGGGCGGTGCGGGGGACTTGTCGGTGGCGGTCCAGGAGGCGGCGTAGAGGAGGAGCTTGCTGGTGAAGTTGATCCACAGGAGGAGCGCGATCGGCACGCCGAACGCGCCGTACATGCTCTTCGCCGCGACCCCCTGGATGTAGCCGCTGAGCAGCAGCTTCAGCAGCTCGAAGCCGGCCGCGCCGATCAACGCGGCCTGCGTCAGGAGCCGCCGTCGCGGATGCGCGCCCGGCACCACCCGCAGCACGTAGAGGAGCAGCAGGAAGTCCGCCAGCACGGCGACCGCGAACGCGGCGAGGCCCAGCAGGACGCCGCCGATCCCGCCCTCCTCCAGTCCCATCGCCCGGGCCAGCCGCCCCACCATGCCGCTGGCGACCGTGGAGATCACCAGCGTGGCCAGCACCGCGCCGCCCAGCCCGAACAGCAGGCCGAGGTCCTTGGCCTTGGTGACGAGGAGGTTCTCGTCCGGGTCCGGCAGCTCCCAGACGGCCCGCAGGCAGCCCCGCATGGAGTCGACCCAGCTCAGTCCGGTGAACAGCAGCAGCGCACCGGCGATGAGGCCGACGGTGCCCGCGTTGGCGACCAGTTTCTCGATGTCGAGCTGGTCGGAGATCCCCGGCACCTGTTCGGCCACCTTGTCCTGCAGCGTCCGCTGCTGCGCGGTGGTGAGGGTGGCCGCCCCGGCCGCGGCGGCGAGGGTGAGCAGCGGGAACAGGGCGAGGAAGCTGGTGAAGGTCATGGCGGCCGCGAGCCGGGTCCACTTCACGCGGTCCAGCCGGTCGAAGGCGAGCCACGCGTGGGTGTCCATCAGCCGGGCCATCCACGGGCCGACGACGGGCAGGTTCCTCAGCCAGTCCATCCCATGACCCCGTTCCCGTCGCCGGTCGCGTCGTCCCCGCGGCCTGGCCGGTCGCGGAACACGAGGGTTCTGGTACCCCAGAACCGGACGGCCGTGCCCAGGAGCATGCCGACTCCCGCCCCGGCGACCAGATCCGCCCGGTGCGAGGTGAAGCCGAGGCCGTAGTGGCTGACGGCCAGACAGGCGAGCTGCACCGCCGCCCCGGCGGCGTTGACGGCGGTGAACAGCAGTGCCTGGCGCAGGCGTTCGGCCACCACGGGCCGCTGACCGGGCCGGGGTCCGGGACCGCGCCCGGGGCCGGGGCCGGGCGTCGAACCGCGGTACGGGCCCAGCGCGTTGCCCGCGTAGGCGACGGCGCAGGCGGCGAGGAAGGCGAGGGCCTTCGCCGGCAGCGGCGGCAGGCCGGCCGGCCCGAGGAGGGCGGTGAAGGTGGCGAGGTCCACCAGGTAGGCCGCCAGCCCCGCCGCCGCGAACCCGGCCAGCTCCCGCCGGGTGACCGGGGCGGACGTCACCAGCCGGTCACCGCCAGCCCGTAGAGCACCGCCCAGGCGAGGGCGACCACCGCCAGCGGCCGGTCCCGCAGTACCACCTCCTCGGGTTCGCCGGCCGTGCCGCGGTCGGCGAAGACGGCGTAGCGGAGGATGCCCAGGATGAACGCGACCATGGAGAGCTGCCGCCACGGCAGCAGCCCGGTCTGCGGCACGCCCCCGTGCTCCAGGGCCCACAGGCAGTAGCCGAGGACCGCGCCGCCCGCCGCGAGCTGCCAGACGAAGCGGAGGTAGCCGGTGGTGTACTCGGTGAGCAGCGCACGGGTGGCGCCGCCCTTGCCGGCCATCTCCACGGCCTCCGAGTACCGCTTGGCGGAGACCATGAAGAGCGCCCCGAACCCGGTGGTGATCAGGAACCAGCGGGAGAGCGGGATGTCCATGGCGATGCCGCCGGTCATGGCCCGCATCAGGAACCCGGCCGCCACCACCGCCAGGTCGACCACCAGCACCCGCTTGAGGCGCAGGCAGTAGGCGAGCTGCATCACCACGTAGCCCGCCAGCACCGCCGCGGTCATCGGCGGGCAGAGCAGGACCGCGGCCGCCGGGGCCAGCACGGCGAGAGCGCCGCCGGCCGCGTAGGCGACCGGGACCGGCACCTGCCCGGCGGCGACCGGGCGGTGGCGTTTGACCGGGTGGGCGCGGTCGGCCTCCGCGTCGCGGGCGTCGTTGACCAGGTAGACGGCGGCGGAGCACGCGGTGAAGAGGACCAGGACCAGCGGCAGCCGGGTGAGGGCGGCCGCGGTGAAGAGCTGGCCTGCGGCGGCCGGGGCGGCCACCACCAGGACGTTCTTGACCCACTGCCGGGGGCGGGCGGTGCGCACCAGCCCGGTGAGCAGCGCGCCGGTCCCCCGGCGGCGGGGCGGCGAGGGGCGCGGGGCGCCGCCGGGGCGGGCGCGCGGGCCGACCAGCAGGGGCCCGGTGGCGGCGACGCGCTCAGCCACGGCGCCTCCTCCGCAGCCCCCGCGCCCCCAGTCCGGCGGCGACCGCGCCCAGCGCCGCGCCCGCGGCGACGTCGGAGGGGTAGTGCACGCCGGCCACCACCCGGGACAGGCACATCGCCACGGCCACCGGGGCGGCGACCGCGCCCGCCGCCGGGAGCAGCACCCCGGCGGCGACGGCCGCGGCGGCGCTGGAGGCGGCGTGCGAGCTGGGGAAGGAGTGCGGCGCGAGGACGGGCACGCGGGCCCGGACGGCGGTGGGGCGCGGGCGGCGCACCAGCTGCTTGACGCCGACGCTGGCCAGGTGGGCGGCGGCCGTCAGGGCCGTGCCGCGCAGCCAGGCGGAGCGGCGGGTCCGGTCGGCGGCGGCCGCGGCGAGGCCCGCGGCCAGCCAGAGCGCGCCGTGCTCCCCGGCGCGGGAGAGCGCGCGGGCGGCCGCGGCGGTGCGCGGGTCGTCGCCGCGGGCGTGCAGGGCGGCCAGCAGCCGGGCGTCGAGCCGCCGGGCGGCGTGGGCCGGACGGAGGGGGGCGGAGGGCGGCCCGGGGGTGACGAGGGCCGGGGCGGGAGCGGCGAGGAGGGGGACACCGTGCATACGGCCCACTGTTCACCGGGGCGGGCCCCGATCCTGGACAATCACCTCCAAAGCCCCACTAATCACCCGTTCCGGCGAGACTCGCGCCGTAGCGCCACACCTCTCCGCACAACGGACGGACCGCCGCTACCGTCGCGTCCATGCCGCCCACGCAGCCCTCCCCGACGACCGTCGCTCCCACCGTCCCGGTCACCGGCTGGGGCCGCACCGCGCCCACCGTCGCCCGGCTGGTCCGCCCCCGCAGCTACGACGAGGCGGTCGCCGCCGTCCGCGGCTGCGGGGCGCGCGGCGGCATCCCCCGCGGCCTGGGCCGCGCCTACGGCGACGCCGCGCAGAACGCGGGCGGCGCCGTGCTGGACATGACCGCCCTCGACCGGATCCACGCCGTGGACGTCGCCGGGGGCGTGGTGCTGTGCGACGCGGGCGTCTCGCTGCACCGGCTGATGCAGGTGCTGCTCCCGCTCGGCTGGTTCGTGCCGGTCACCCCCGGCACCCGGTACGTCACGGTCGGCGGGGCGATCGGCGCCGACATCCACGGCAAGAACCACCACGTCTCCGGCGCCTTCTCCCGCCATGTGCTGTCGATGGAGCTGCTCACCGCGGACGGCTCCATCCGCACGGTGTCCCCCGGCGACCCGCTCTTCGACGCGACCTGCGGCGGCATGGGCCTCACCGGGGTGGTGCTCACCGCCTCGCTGCGGCTCCAGCCGGTGCAGACGTCCCTCATGGCGGTGGACACCGAGCGGGCGGCGGACCTCGACGACCTGATGGCCCGGCTCACCGCCACCGACCACCACTACCGCTACTCGGTCGCCTGGATCGACCTGCTGGCCCGCGGCCGCGCCACCGGCCGGGCGGTCCTCACCCGCGGCGACCACGCCCCGCTGGACGCGCTGCCCCGCTCCTCGCGCGCCCGCCGCGACCCGCTGGCGTTCCGCCCCTCCCGGCTGCCCGCCGCCCCGTCGTTCCTCCCCGACGGCCTGCTCGGCCGCACCACGGTCGGCGTCTTCAACGAGCTCTGGTACCGCAAGGCGCCCCGGCGCCGCACCGGCGAGCTGCAGCGCCTGCCCACCTTCTTCCACCCGCTGGACGGCGTGCCGCACTGGAACCGGATCTACGGCCGGGGCGGGTTCGTGCAGTACCAGTTCGTGGTCGGCCACGGCGAGGAGGAGGCGCTGCGGCGGATCGTGCGCCGGGTCTCCGACCACCGCTGCCCGTCGTTCCTGGCCGTGCTCAAGCGGTTCGGCGACGGCGACCCGGGGTGGCTGTCGTTCCCCACGGCGGGCTGGACGCTGGCCCTCGACATCCCTGCCGGGCTGCCCGGGCTCGGCGACCTGCTCGACCGCCTCGACGAGGAGGTCGCCGCGGCCGGCGGCCGGGTGTACCTCGCCAAGGACGCCCGGCTGCGGCCCGAGCTGCTGCCCGCCATGTACCCGCGCCTCGACGAGTTCCGCGCGCTGCGCGCCGAGCTCGACCCGCGCGGGGTCTTCACCTCCGACCTCTCCCGCCGCCTCGGCCTGTGACGACTTCCAAGGAGCTCAAGTGAAGGACGCCTTCGGCGCACCCCAGTCCATGCTGGTGCTGGGCGGCGCCTCGGAGATCGGGATCGCGGTGGCCCGCCGCATGCTCGCCCGCCGCTGCCGCACCGTCCGGCTGGCGGGCCGCCCCTCCCCCGCCCTGGAGTCCGCCGCCGCCTCCCTGCGCGCGCTGCGGCCGGACGCCGACGTGCGGACGGTGGAGTTCGACGCGCTGGACACCGGGACGCACGAGGAAGTGCTCGGGAAGGTCTTCGCGGAGGGCGACGTCGACCTGGTGCTGCTCGCCTTCGGGATCCTCGGCGACCAGCGGCGGGACGAGCGCGATCCCGCCGGGGCGGTGCGGGTCGCGCAGACCAACTACACGGGGGCGGTGTCGGCCGGGCTGGTCGCCGCGTCGGCGCTGCGCGGGCAGGGGCACGGGTCGCTGGTCGTGCTGTCGTCGGTCGCCGCGGAACGGGCGCGGCGCGGCAACTTCATCTACGGCTCCAGCAAGGCCGGGCTGGACGCGTTCGCGCAGGGGCTCGGGGACTCGCTGTGCGGGACGGGGGTGCACGTCATGGTGGTGCGGCCCGGGTTCGTGCGGACCCGGATGACGGCGCACCTGCGGGAGGTGCCGCTGGCGACGACGGCGGGGGCGGTGGCCGGGGCGGTCGAGGCGGGGCTCCGGCGCCGCGCCTCCACCATCTGGGTCCCCTCACCGCTGCGCCCCGCCATGGCGCTGCTGCGCCACCTTCCCCGCCCCCTCTTCCGCCGTCTCCCCCTCTGACCCGCGGGCCGGCCCGCCGGCTGCCCCGCGGGCTGCCCCGCCGCCGCGGCACCGGAGAGGACCCCGGGGGTCAGTTGAGGGTGGGGTGGCGTTCGGTGACGGACTGGGTGGGGACGGTGAGGCCGCCGAAGGGGAAGTCGCGCAGGCGGCGCCAGACCCCGTCCGCCCCCTGCTCGTACAGCGCGAAGCCCGTGCACGGCCACTGGGCCGCGTAGTCGGCGAGCTCCTCGTACGCCCGGTCCATCGCCTCCTCGGCGATCCCGTGCGCCACGGTGACGTGCGGGTGGTACGGGAACTGCAGCTCCCGCGCCACCGGCCCCGCCTCGTCCCGGATCCGCGCCTGCAGCTGCGCGCACTCCTCCGCGCCGGCCACCACCCGGACGTAGACCACCGGCGACAGCGGGCGGAACGTTCCGGTGCCCGCCAGCCGCATCGGGAAGGGTCTGCCCGCCGCGGCCACCTCCGCGAGGTGCGCCTCGATCGCGGGCAGCGCGGACGCTTCCACCTCGGTCGGCGGGAGTAGCGTGACGTGCGTGGGAATGCCGAACGCCGCGGCGTCGCCGAAGCCCGCGCGGCGCTGCTGGAGCAGGGTGCCGTGCGGCTCCGGGACCGAGATCGACACGCCGATCGTTACGGTCCCCACGTCGTCTCCTGTCGTGTCGTCTTCCGTCACGCCCGGGTTGTGCCGGGCGGGTGCTGCCACCCGTCTCGCCCTCCGGCGCCACCACTGACATCGACTGTACGGCGGCGCACCTCCGAACCGGGAGGATCGCACCTGTATCACCGGTGGCGCGAGGGGCGCTCGGACGCCGGCGGTGTCCTGCCCCGCCGCGCCGGACGCGCCGGACGCGCCGCCGGCCGGCCGGTCAGTGCTTGGCCGCGACGAGGCCGATCCGCTCGTACGTCGAGGCCAGCGTCTCCGCCGCGACCGCGCGCGCCTTCTCCGCGCCCTTGGCGAGGATCTGGTCGAGGGTCTCGGGGTCGTCCAGGTACTCCTGGGTCCGGTCGCGGAACGGCGTCACGAAGTCGACCATGACCTCGGCCAGGTCCGTCTTGAGGGCGCCGTACATCTTGCCCTCGTACTCCGCCTCCAGCGCCGGCACGGGGCGGCCGGTGAGGGTGGAGAGGATGGTGAGCAGGTTGGAGACGCCCGGCTTGTTCTCGCGGTCGAAGCGGATCACGGTCTCGGTGTCGGTGACCGCGCTCTTGACCTTCTTCGCGGTGACCTTCGGGTCGTCCATGAGGTTGATCAGGCCCTTGGGGTTGGCCGTCGACTTGCTCATCTTGGCGGACGGGTCCTGCAGGTCGTAGATCTTCGCCGTCTCCTTGAGGATGTACGCGCTCGGGACGGTGAAGGTCGGGCCGTAGGTGGTGTTGAACCGCTCGGCGAGGTCGCGGGTGAGCTCCAGGTGCTGGCGCTGGTCCTCGCCGACCGGGACCTGGTCGGCCTGGTAGAGCAGGATGTCCGCGACCATCAGCATCGGGTACGTGAACAGGCCGACCGTGGTGCGGTCGCTGCCCTGCTTGGCGGACTTGTCCTTGAACTGCGTCATCCGGGAGGCCTCGCCGAAGCCGGTGATGCAGTTCATGACCCAGCCGAGCTGGGCGTGCTCCGGCACGTGGCTCTGCACGAAGAGGGTGCAGTGCTCCGGGTCCAGGCCGGCCGCCAGGAGCTGGGCGACGGACAGCCGGGTGTTGCGGCGCAGCTGCTCCGGGTCCTGCGGCACGGTGATGGCGTGCAGGTCGACGACCATGTAGAAGGCGTCGTGGGTCTTCTGCATGTCCACCCACTGGCGGACCGCGCCGAGGTAGTTGCCGAGGTGGAACGAGCCGGAGGTCGGCTGGATACCGGAGAGCACGCGAGGACGATCAGAGGCCATGCCTCTCATTGTCTCAGGTGTCCCCCCACGCCCGGGAACGGGTCGGGGAGGCCGGAACCGGTCCGGCCGGGGCCGGTCCGGGGCGCCGGCGGGCGCCCCGGACGGCGGGCGGGTCAGCCCAGGTCGATCTGCGGGTACAGCGGGAAGCCGGCGACCAGCTCGGTGGCCCGGCGGGAGACCTCGTCGGAGATCTTCGCGTCGAGGACGTGCTGCGCCTTGGACGGCGCGCCCTTCGCGGTGGTGCCCGGGACGGCCTCGGTGAGGACGCGGTCGATCAGGGCGGCGATCTCGTCCATCTCCGCGGTGCCCAGGCCGCGGGTGGTCAGCGCGGGGGTGCCGATGCGGATGCCGGAGGTGTACCAGGCGCCGTTCGGGTCGGCGGGGATCGCGTTGCGGTTGGTGACGATGCCGGAGTCCAGCAGCGCCTGCTCCGCCTGGCGGCCGGTGAGGCCGTAGGAGGACGCCACGTCGATCAGGTTGAGGTGGTTGTCGGTGCCGCCGGTGACCAGCGTGGCGCCGCGGCTCGTCAGGCCCTCGGCGAGCGCCTTGGCGTTGTCCACGATGCGCTGCGCGTAGTCCTGGAAGGCGGGCTGCCGCGCCTCGGCGAGGGCGACGGCCTTGGCGGCCATCACGTGCGGCAGCGGGCCGCCGAGGACCATCGGGCAGCCGCGGTCGACCTGGTCCTTCAGCGAGTCGTCGCACAGCACCATGCCGCCGCGCGGGCCGCGCAGCGACTTGTGGGTGGTGGTGGTGACGATCTGGGCGTGCGGGACCGGGTCGAAGTCGCCGGTGAGCACCTTGCCGGCCACCAGGCCCGCGAAGTGCGCCATGTCGACCATCAGGGTCGCGCCGACCTCGTCGGCGATCTCCCGCATGATCCGGAAGTTCACCAGGCGGGGGTAGGCGGAGTAGCCGGCCACGATGATCAGCGGCTTGAACTCGCGGGCGGTCTCGCGCAGCGCCTCGTAGTCGACCAGGCCGGTGGCCGGGTCGGTGCCGTAGGAGCGCTGGTCGAACATCTTGCCGGAGATGTTGGGGCGGAAGCCGTGGGTGAGGTGGCCGCCGGCGTCCAGCGACATGCCGAGCATGCGCTGGTTGCCGAAGGCGGCGCGCAGCTCGGCCCAGTCGGCGTCGGAGAGCTCGTTGACCTGGCGGACGCCGGCCTTGGCGAGGGCGGGGACCTCCACGCGGTCGGCGAGCACCGACCAGAAGGCGACCAGGTTGGCGTCGATGCCGGAGTGCGGCTGGACGTACGCGTGGCGGGCGCCGAACAGCTCGCGGGCGTGCTCGGCGGCGAGGGACTCGACGGTGTCGACGTTGCGGCAGCCGGCGTAGAAGCGGCGGCCGACGGTGCCCTCGGCGTACTTGTCGCTGAACCAGTTGCCCATCGCGAGGAGGGTCGCCGGGGAGGCGTAGTTCTCCGAGGCGATCAGCTTGAGCATCTCGCGCTGGTCGGTGAGCTCCTGCCCGATCGCGTCGGCGACCCGCGGCTCGACGGCGCGGACGACGTCCAGGGCGGCCCGGTACGCGGCGGACTCGGGGGAAAGGTCTGACATGGCGGCCTCCGGCAGGGTGCGGTCACGGTGTGGCCCAGGCGCACGGCACGTGTCGTTCTGCGGGCCGCTCCCCGATGGTCCGTCCCATCCCAGCGCGCCAGTCACGGCCCGGAGCCACCCTACCGGGCACCCGCGTCCGGCGTGCGTGACGGTCCCGGGGCGGACGGGGGCCGCAGTCCACCCGGTGTTCACCCGGGCGACGGGTGGCGCGCCTAGCCTGCACCGGCCCCGCGCATCACCACCGGCCCCACCCGTCGCCCCGCCGTCGCCCGTCGCCCCGCCGCCGCACCGCCCGCGGCCCGTTCCAGGAGTCCGCCGCCCGATGACCACCACCCCGAGAACGCTGCCCGCGCCCCTCCCCCTCGCCGAGGCGGCGGCGGCCCCGTCGCCCCGGGCCGCCGCGGCGAGCACCCGGGACCCGTGGTGGGACAACGCCCGCTTCGTGGCCGCCACGCTGATCGTCGTGCTGCACACCGTGGGCAGCCTGCTCCCCCGGATCGACGCGCTGCACGCCTTCCAGCTCGGCGCCTGGGCGTTCCGGGTGCCGACGTTCGTGCTGCTGGCCGGCGTGTTCAGCAGCGCGGGACCGCTCGGGGCCCGCCCGCTGCGCTCCCTCGTCCAGTCCATCGCGCTGCCCGGGCTGCTCTTCGGGCTGCTGTTCTCGCTGGAGAACTGGGCGCTGGGCGCGGAGTTCCAGGTGCACGTCGCCCAGCTCCCCTGGAACCTCTGGTTCCTGATGTCGCTGTTCTTCTGGCGGCTGTTCCTGCCGCTGGTGGTCCAGCTGCGGTTCCCGCTGGCGACGACCACGGTCGTGGCGCTCGGGGTGGGCTACCTGCCCGAGTTCGGCATGCAGTTCTCGGCCTCCCGCACCCTGGTCTACCTGCCGCTGTTCTACCTCGGCTGGTGGATCGGGCAGGGCGGTCTCGCCTCCTGGTTCACCCGCCGCTGGACGCTGCCGGTGGCGGTGGCCGGCATCGTGGCGTCCGCCGCCGTCGGCCTGCTGTGGCACCGGGACGTCGAGGGCCGCTGGCTGTCGATGCGGCACGCGTACTCCCCCGACGACCCGATGAGCCTGGAGTGGGCCTGGCTGATCCGCCTGACGGTGCTGGCCTGCGCGGCCGTGCTGGTGCTCTGCCTGCTGCGGGTGATGCCGCGCCGGCGGCTGCCGCTGATCTCCTCCATGGGCGCCGGCGGCTTCACCATCTACCTGCTCCACCCACTGGTGATCCTGCCGTTCCGCGAGAAGGGCGTGATCGAACGGGTGGACCGGCCGCTGGAGGTGGCCGGCCTGGTGGCCTGCGCGGTGCTGCTTGCCATGGTGCTCGGCTCGACCCCGGTGCGCCGCCTGGCCCGGCCGCTGACCCGGCCACCGGTGGGCCTGCTGCTGCGCCCTCAGACCGCGGGGCAGGCCGGCCCGACTGCCGGCGCACGGCAGGACGGCGCGCGGCAGGACGGCACCGCCCAGGACGGCGCGCGGCTCAGAGGATGACGTGCGGCAGGAAGCGCGCGTAGCCGTCGGTCACCAGGCCGTCCGACTCCCGGATGCCGAGGCCCGCCGCCTCGCCCTGGACCACCCAGGCCCCCAGCACCACCCGGTTGCCGTCGAAGGACGGCAGCGGGGCCAGCTCCTGGTAGCAGCAGGGCTGGTCCGGGGCCGGCGCCCCGGGTCCGGCCTCGTGGACCGTCACGCCCGCGCCCTCGCGGCCGAGCAGCGGCTTGGTGACGTAGCCGGTGGTGCCGGCGAGTTCGCGCGGGCCATCCACGTAGGAGGCGAGCAGGTTGGGGTGGCCGGGGTACAGCTCCCAGAGGATCGCCAGCAGCGCCTTGTTGCTGAGCAGCATCTTCCACATCGGCTCGATCCACAGCGTCGAGCCCGTGCCGCCGCCGAGGTCGAGGGTGCTCATCGCCTGCGGCCCGAAGCGGTCGGTGGTCAGCCACTCCCACGGGTAGAGCTTGAAGCAGCTGCGGATGAAGCGGAGCTTCTTGTCGACGAAGCGGCGGCTCAGCCGGTCCCAGCCGATGTCCTCCATGGAGATCCACTCGGTCCGCAGTCCGGCCTGCTCGGCGGTCTCCATCAGGTACGCGACCGTCATCAGGTCCTCGCCCAGCTCGTCGCCCGCCGTGTGGGCGAAGTGGAGCGGGGCGCCGGGCGGCAGCAGGTGCGCCTGGCTGCGCCAGGCCTCCACCAGCCGCTCGTGCAGGGAGTTCCACTGGTCGGCGCCGGGGAAGCGCTCCTCCATCCAGAACCACTGCGGGCTGGCGGCCTCGACCAGGGAGGTCGGCGTGTCGGCGTTGTACTCCAGCATCTTGGCCGGGCCGGTGCCGTCGTAGCGCAGGTCGAACCGGCCGTAGACGGAGGGGACCTCGTCGCGGCGGCGCCAGGACTCGGCGATGGCCGCGGCCACCCGCCCGTCGGTGATGCCGAGGTCCGCGAACCGCTTCTCCCGCACGATGAAGTCGGCCGCCGCCAGGCACATGCCGTGCAGCTCCTCGACGACCTCCTCCAGCGCCTCGACCTCGGGCAGCGAGAAGACGTAGTACGCGCTCTCGTCCCAGTACGGGCGCAGCTCGCCGTCGGGGTGGCGGGTGAGCGGGTAGATCAGGCCCTGCGCCTCGACGGTCTCCTGCCAGCCGGCGCGGGGTTCGGTGGTGCGGCGTTCCACGGGTCCGGTCAGCCCCCGCCGCTGCCGCTGCAGCCGAAGCCGTTGCGGTCGACGGCCTCCTCGCGGTCGAAGGTGCCGTCCTCGGCCCAGCCGTCCTCGACGTCGGCGTCGTAGTACCAGTCGCTGCCGCTCGTGTACGACGAGCAGTTGGAGTCCGCGACGATCCGGTAGCCGTTGGCGTACTCGTAGCTGTCGGTGTCGACGCAACGCCGGTCGGGCTCGGAGCTGCAGGACGTCAGGGTCGCCGCGACGACGCCCATGCCGCCCAGGACGACCGTGCTGGAGCGCAGCCGCCGGCGCTGCTTCTGTGCCATGGTGTTTCCCCCCGGATCGGTGCGAGCGGTGCCCGACGCCAAGACACCCGGAGGCACTCGTTCGGTTCCCTCCGCACAGGTGTGCAGCGTCGCGCTACGCCCGGCAGCCTAGGGATCTCCGCGCGGGAGAGCAATGTCGGTCCCATGACAAGGGCCCCACGGGCACCGTCCGTCCCATGGACGGGGGTGTCCCGCGGGGCCCCGGGCGGTGGTGTCAGGTTCACCGCCCGCCGGTCTCCCTACCCGTCGGGGACGGGCGGAATGCCTGCCGGGGCGGGCCTCAGGGCCCGGAACGGGTGCTCAGGGCCCGGGGCGGCCTCAGGCCAGCCAGGCCTTCCAGACGTCCTCGTTCTCGGCCACCCACTTCTCGGCGGCGTCCTCCGGGCTCATCCGCTCCCCGGCGATCATCGCGGCGACCTCGTTCTGGTCCTCCTCGGTCCACTGCATCCGCTTGAGGAACTCGGCCGGCTTGCCGCCGTCCTTCGCGAAGTCGGCGTTGAGGTACTTCTGCAGCGGGGTCTCGGGGTAGCCGCAGTCGACGGCCTTGGGGTCGTCGTCGCAGCCCTCGGTCCACCCGGGGAGCTTCACCTCGACCATCTTGACGTCCTCGTTGACCCAGTTCGGGGTCCACCAGTAGGTCAGGAAGGGCTTCCTGGCCTTGTAGCTCTGCTGGATCTGGGTGATCTGCGCGGCCTCGGAGCCGGCGTAGACGGTCTTGAAGTCGAGGTCGAGGTTCTTCACCAGCGCGTCGTCGTTGGTGGTGTACGACGGCGAGCCCTCGAGCAGCTGGCCCTTGTCGCCGCTCTCCGCGGTGCGGAACAGGTCCGCGTACTTGTCGAGGTTCTTCCAGTCGGTGATGTCCGGGTGCTTCTCGGCCAGGTACTCCGGCACGAACCAGCCGATCTTCCCGGTGACGCCGAGGTCGCCGGCGGACACCACGCTCTTCCGCTCGTCGACGTACTTCTCGATCTTGTCGGGGGCGCCGCCCCAGTCCTCGAGGATGGCGTCGATCTTGCCGCTGTCCAGCCCGTCGAAGGCGACCGACTCGTCGATCTGGGTCTTCTCGACGCGGACGTCGTACTCCTGCTCCAGGATGTGGGCGGCGACGGCGGCGTTCGCCTCGGCGCCGACCCAGGACGGCACCGCGATGGTGACCTTGTCCCCGGCCCCGCCGGAGGAGGCGGTGGCGCCGGTGTCGGCCGCGCCGCAGGCGCTCAGGCCGGTGGCGGCGAGCACGGCGGTGGCGGCGACGGCGACACGGGTCGGGCGGGACGTGCGGGTCATGCGGGACGGGCGCAGGGGCTTCATGGTTTCTCTCGTTCCGTTCGTTCGGGTCCGGCCGGACCGCCGGGGCGGCGCGGGGCTCGCCACGGCGGCCGGGGCACGGGAAACCGGCTCGGCGCCGGCCGGGGCGGGGGCGCCCCGGCCGGGCAGGGTGTCGGGTGGTGGGCTGTCAGGCGGTGAGCCGGCAGCCGGTGAGCTGTCAGCTGGTGGGTCGTCAGGCCGTGGGGCTACGGCGCTGGGTGGCGCGGTCGAGGGCGACGCCGAGCAGGACGATGGCGACGCCGGCCGCGAGACCGGTGCCCAGCTCGCTCTTCTGCAGGCCGTAGACCACGTCGTAGCCCAGCGCGCCGGAGCCGACGAAGCCGCCGACGATGACCATGGCGAGGACCAGCACCACGCCCTGGTTGAGGGCGAGCATCAGCGCCGGCCGCGCCAGCGGGAGCTGCACCTGGCGGATCTGCTGGAAGGTGCCGGCGCCCAGCGACCGGGACGCCTCGAGGGTGCCGGCGTCGACCTGCTTCAGGCCCTGCACGGTGATCCGCACGACGGCGGGGAGCGCGTACAGCACGGCCGCGGCGACGGCGGCGGAGCGGCCCACGTTGAACAGGGCGACCACCGGGATGAGGTAGATGAACTGCGGCAGCGTCTGCAGCACGTCCAGCACCGGGCGCAGCGCCCGTTCCACCCAGCCGACCCGGGCGGCGACGACGCCCACGGCGAAGCCGAGCACCAGGGTGAGGACCACGCCGGCGATCGCCTGGGAGAGGGTGTCGAGGGACTTGTCCCACACGCCGATCACACCGATCAGCGCGAGGGAGGCGGCGGCCGTGCACATGGCCTTCCACCCGCCGGCCAGCAGGCCGAGGACGGCCGCGACCAGCACCAGCGACCACCAGGGCATCGCCTGCAGGCCGTCGCGGAGCGGGGAGAGCACCCCGGTGGTGAAGCCGTCGGCCCACACCCGGGTGCCGCCGACCACGGGCACGCCGGTGGCGAGGTGGGCGGTGAACCACTGCACGGCCTCGTTGACCGGCCGGGCGATCTCCACGACCCACAGCTCGGGCCACTCCTCGATGAGGAACTTCCGGCCGAGCGGCACGACCACGGCGAACACCGCCGCGACCAGCGCCCAGGCCCGCCAGCCGTGCAGCAGCGCGCGCACACCGGTCGCCTCGTGGTCGGCGCCCTCGGCGACCCGCTGGCCGGCGACCGCGGTGGTGCGGTCCAGCCAGACGGCGAGCAGCACGATCGGGATGCCGGCCGCCAGGGCGTTGCCGACGTCCACGGTGGACAGGGCGCTGAAGACCTCCTCGCCGAGGCCGCCGGCCCCGACGACCGAGGCGATGGTGACCATCGACAGCGCCATCATGATCGTCTGGTTGAGGCCCAGCAGGATCTCCTTGCGGGCCAGCGGCAGGCGGGCGGTCAGCAGTCGCTGCACCGGGCCGGCGCCCAGCGAGCGGACGGCCTCCAGCACTCCCTGGTCCGCGCCGCGCAGGCCGAGCGAGGTCAGGCGGGCCATCGGCGGGACGGCGTAGATCACGGTGGCGATCAGCGCGGCGGGCACGCCGATCTGGAAGAGCAGCACCAGCGGCAGCAGGTAGGCGAACGCCGGCATGATCTGCATGGTGTCCAGCACCGGCCGCAGGAAGCGGTCGAAGCGGTCGGAGAGTCCGGCGGCGAGGCCCAGGAGCAGGCCGATCGCCACGGAGACGGCCACCGCGACCACCATGAGCGCCAGCGTCTCCATGGTGGCTTCCCACATGTCGAGGACGCCGCAGACGGCGAACGCGGCCAGGGCCACGCCCGCGGTGCGCAGCCCGCGCAGGCCGGCGCCGCCGACCCGCCAGGCCAGCAGGACCGCGGCGGCGATCACGCCGAACCAGCCGAGCTGGAGCAGGAAGACGGTGACGGCGTCGACCGAGATCTCCGCCCAGTTGCTCAGGTGGAGCAGGAAGTAGAGGAAGACGGGGTTGGTCTCGCGGTTGTCGATCACCCAGTCGTAGGCGTCGTCCAGCGGCGTCTTGACGTCGACGGCGAGCTGCTGCGGCCATCCGCCGCTGCCCCAGAGGGCGGCGGCCACGGGGATCAGGACCACCGCGGCGGCGAGCAGCGGGAGCAGCCGGCGCAGGGCGGGGCGTCCGGCCAGGGCCGCGCGCAGCCGGGACGGGGCGGCGGCGCGGCCGGTGGTGTCCTCGCCGGGGGTGCCGGTGGTCTTCCCGCCGGGGGCCGGCGGGGAGGCGGAGTCGGTGCCGCGCCAGGTGGTGGGGCGGTCGCCGGCCGGGGCGGTGCGCTCGGCGGCAGGGCCCGCGGCGCGGCCCGCGGAACGTCCCTCGGCGCGGTCCGCGCCACTTCCCTCGGCATGTCCTTCGGCGCGGCCGTCCCGGTGGTCGTCGGCGCGGCCGGTGCGGGTGGGGTCGGTGGCGGTGCTCATGCGCATCGCCTCCTTCCGCCGGCGGCCGCGGGCCGGATCCGGGTCACCGGCCTCCGCGCGGGGCCCCGGGGCGGGACGGGACCGGAGACCGGCCGGGGCGTGCCGGGGTGCGACGGGGCGTGCGGGCCGCGGCGGGCGGCCGTCGGCACGGGGGCGGGGCCGTGGAGGCAGCGGCGCATCAGGCGGCCACCTCCTCGCGGCCGGCGCCCAGGCCGGCGACCACGCGCAGCAGGCCGTCCTGGTCGACGACACCGAGGCAGCGGCCGTTCTCCATCACCCGGGCGGGCGACCCGGTGCGGGCGACGGCCTCGACGGCCTCGGAGACGGTGGCGGTCGGGGCGACCACGGGGCCGTCGGCCACCTCACCGGAGGCGAGCGGGCGCATGGCCCGGCGCACCGTCATGACCTGCTCGCGCGGCACGTCCCGGACGAAGTCGCGGACGTACGCGTCGGCCGGGGAGCCGACGATCTCCTCGGGGGTGCCGAGCTGGACGACCTCGCCGTCGCGCATCAGCGCGATGCGGTCGCCGACCCGCAGTGCCTCGCCGAGGTCGTGGGTGATGAAGACCATGGTCCGGCCCTCCTCGCGGTGGAGGCGGATGACCTCCTCCTGCATGTCACGGCGGATCAGCGGGTCCAGGGCGCTGAAGGGCTCGTCGAAGAGCAGGACCTCGGGGTCGACGGCGAGCGCGCGGGCGAGGCCGACGCGCTGCTGCTGGCCGCCGGAGAGCTGGCCGGGGCGGCGGTTCTCCAGGCCGTCGAGACCGACCTTGGCGACCATCTCGGCGGCGCGGGCGCGGCGTTCGGCGCGGCCGACGCCCTGGATCTCCAGGCCGTAGGCGACGTTGTCCAGCACGGTGCGGTGCGGCAGCAGCCCGAAGTGCTGGAACACCATGGAGGCGCGGCGGCGGCGCAGTTCGCGCAGCTTGTCCTTGTCCATGGCGAGCAGGTCGTCACCGTCGAACTCCAGGGCGCCGGAGGTCGGTTCGATCAGCCGGGTCAGGCAGCGCACCAGCGTGGACTTGCCGGAGCCGGAGAGGCCCATCACGACGAAGACCTCGCCCTGGTGGACGTCGAAGGAGACGTCGCGGACGGCGGCGGTGCAGCCGGTGCGCTCCCGCAGCTCGGCCTGCGAGAGGCCCGCCAGCTCCTGGTCGCCGGGGATGCGGTCGGCCTTGGGGCCGAAGACCTTCCACAGGCCGCGGACCGAGAAGACGGGCGCGGCGGCGGACTCGGGACTGCTCATGGTGGTGTGCTCCGTGGTGTCCGTGACGGTCATCGGGCGTCGCCCCCGACCAGCTCGGCGGCCTTCTCCCCGACCATCAGCACGCCGATCATCGGGTTGACGGCGGTCATGGTCGGGAAGACCGAGGCGTCGGCGACGCGGATGTTCTGCAGGCCGCGGATCCGCAGTTCGGGATCGACGACGGCCGCCTCGTCGTCGGCGGCGCCCATCCGGCAGGTGCCGGCGGGGTGGTAGACGGTGTGCGCGACCTTGCGGGCGTACTCGCTCAGTTCCTCGTCGGAGGTGATCCCCGGGCCGGGGCAGACCTCGCGCTTGAGCCAGCCGGCCAGCGGCTCGGTCCGCGCGATCTCGCGGGCGATGCGGATGCCGTCGACCAGGGTCCGGGCGTCGTGGTCGTCCTCGTCGGTGAAGTACCGGAAGTCCAGAGCGGGTTTGACCTCGGGGTCGGCGCTGGTCAGGTAGAGGCGGCCGCGGCTCCGCGGCTTGGGGATGTTCGGCGTCATCGACACGCCGTGCTCGGGCCGCCGGTAGCCGAGGCGCTCCGGGTTGTCGGTGAAGGGCACCTGGTAGAAGTGGAACATCAGGTCCGGGCCCGCGTGCCCGGGGTCGCGGCGGACGAAGAGGCCTGCGTCGGAGTCCATCGCGGAGTTCTCCGGGATCGGGCCGTCGGTCTCCCAGACGATCACCGACTCGGGGTGGTCCAGCAGGTTCTCCCCCACGCCCGGCAGGTCCTGGACGACGGGGATGCCCAGCGCCTCCAGGTCCTGGCGGGGGCCGATGCCGGAGTGCAGCAGCAGCCGCGGGGTGTCCACGGCTCCGGCGCACAGCAGCACCTCGCGGCGGGCACGGACCAGGTGCTCGGCGCCGTCCTTGGTGCGCACGTGCACGCCCTCGGCGCGGGTGCCCTCCAGGTGCAGCTTGTACGCCCAGGTCTCCAGCCACAGGTGGAGGTTGGCGCGGTCGTCCATGATCGGGTGCAGGTAGGCCACCGAGGCGGAGGAGCGCTTGTTGTCCTCCGGGTGGTAGGCCAGGTCGAAGAAGCCGACGCCCTCCGCGAAGGGCTTCTTGTTGAAGCCCTCGACGCGCGGCACCCCGGTCGCCTTCTGCGCGGCGTCCACGAAGTCCCGGGCGATGGCGTTCCGGTCCTTCTCGTCCACCGGGACGATGTTGTTCTGCAGGCGCGCGAAGTAGGCCTCCATGGCCACCGCGTTCCAGCCCTTGGCGCCCGCCTCCTCCCACTCGTCCCAGTCGGAGGGCAGCGGCTTGAAGGAGATCAGGGTGTTGTGCGAGGAGCAGCCGCCGAGCACCTTGGCGCGGCTGTGGCGGATGTGGGAGTTGCCGCGGGGCTGCTCGACGGTCGGGTAGTCGTAGTCGAGGTCGCCGCCGAGCAGGCCCATCCAGCGGCGCAGGGTCAGCACGTCCTCGCGGTCGCGGTCGCTGGGGCCGCCCTCGATGACGGCGACGGTGACGTCCGGGTTCTCGGTGAGCCGGGCGGCGATCACCGAGCCGGCGGTGCCGCCGCCGACCACCACGTAGTCGTACTCGGTGGGTCGGGGCGTGCCGGGGGTGGGGGAGGTGGTCATGGGAGGAGGTCCTCCTGAAACTCGAAAATGCGTGTGCGGGAGAAGGGGCGGTCGGGCGGGCGGGTCAGCCCGCGAACCACCGGACCGGGCGGGGGGCGAGGTTCTGGTAGACGTGCTTGGTCTCGCGGTACTCGGCGAGCCCGGCGGGACCGAGCTCGCGGCCGACGCCGCTCTTCCCGAACCCGCCCCACTCCGCCTGCGGCAGGTAGGGGTGGAAGTCGTTGATCCAGACGGTGCCGTGGCGCAGTCGGCCGGCGACCCGGCGGGCGCGGCCCGCGTCGGCGGTCCACACGGCCCCGGCCAGCCCGTACTCGGTGTCGTTGGCCAGCGCGACGGCCTCGTCCTCGGTGCGGAAGGTCTCCACGGTCAGGACCGGACCGAAGACCTCCTCGCGGACCACGCGCATCGAACGGTCGCAGTCGTCGAGGACGGTGGGCAGGTAGTAGAAGCCGCCCTCGGGACGGTCCTCGGACGGCTCCGGACGGCGGCCGCCGGCGCGCAGCACGGCGCCGTCGGCGAGCGCGGAGGCCACGTACTCCTCGGTCTTCGCGCGCTGCGCGGCGGAGACCATGGGACCAACCTCGACGCCCTCGGCGGTGCCTCGGCCGATCCGGATCCGCGCGGCGCGGCGGGCCAGTTCACCGACGAACCGTTCCTTCACCGCCTCCTCGACGATCAGCCGGCCGCCCGCGGAGCAGACCTGGCCGCTGTGGACGAACGCCGCGTTGAGCGCCTGGTCGACCGCGGTGTCGAAGCCCTCCTCGGTGGCGCAGGCGTCGGCGAAGACCACGTTGGGGTTCTTGCCGCCGAGCTCCAGCGCGACCTTCTTGGCGGTGTCCGCGGCCGCCTTGGCCACCTTGGTGCCGCTGACCAGGCCGCCGGTGAACGAGACCAGGCCGACGTCGGGGTGCTCGGCCATCCGGGCGCCCACGCTGTGCCCCGGGCCGGTGACGATGTTGGCCACCCCGGCGGGAAGTCCGGCCTCTTCGAGGAGGCGGATCAGCGCGACGGTGGAGAGCGGGGTGATCTCGCTGGGCTTGACCACGAAGGTGTTGCCCGCGGCCAGCGCCGGGGCGATCTTCCAACTGGCCTGGAGCAGCGGGTAGTTCCACGGAGTGATCAGCGCGCAGACGCCGACCGGCTCGTGCACGACCACGCTGTGGATCTCGTCGCTGCCCGCGTCGACCACCCGGCCGGGCGCCTCGGCCGCGACCAGGTCCGCGAAGTACCGGAACGCGTCGGCCACGCAGTCGATGTCGACGCGGCCCTCCTCGACGGTCTTGCCGGCGTCGCGGGCCTCCAGCCGCCCCAGCTCCTCGCGGTCGCGGCGGAGCAGTTCGGCGGTGCGGCGCAGGACGTCCGCGCGCCGAGCGGCCGGGGTGCGGGGCCAGACGCCCTGCCCGCAGTCGAAGGCGCGGCGCGCGGCCTCCACGGCGAGGTCGACGTCCCGCTCGTCGCCCTCGGCGACGACGGCGAACGGCCGTCCGTCCGCCGGGTCGAGCACCTCCCGGGTCGCCCCCGAGACCGCCTCGCGCCATTCTCCCCCCGCGGAAATGGTGCGACGTGTCCCGAATTGACCTTCGTTTCTATGGTCCATGCTGCCGTATCGCCTTCCCTTGCTGTGCCATATCCCTGAGTCACCACGGTGTGACCCTCGGGGACCGGCTGCGCCTGCCCGAGCGGGCGAGGCGCATGCGGATTCGGCGCGGAAAGTGGAATGAGTCACCGAATCCGGCGGGCAATCCGGACATAGCGCGGGGGCGTGCGGCGCTGAATGTCGCGAGCATGACAGGCAGTGGGCACGAGAAAGGGGCGGTCCCCGGTGACGGGGACCGCCCCTCCGTGCCTCCGTGCGAGCGCCCGCTGGTCAGGACGTGCGCTCAGGACGGCGGCACCGGGTCGTCGGACCGCCGGGTCAGGAGGTCCGGCGCTTGCGCAGCACCACCATGGTGACGCCGCCCACGACCACCAGCGCCACGGCGACACCGGCGATCACCGGGGTGGCGCTGTTGCTGCCGGTCTCGGCGAGGTTGCCGCCGTCGGCGTTGCCGCCCTGCTCACCGGCCGGGCTCGGTGCGGTGGAGGGCGCGGGGCTCTCGGAGCCGCCGTCGCCGGCGGTCTGGCAGTCGAGCACGCCGGTGAAGGTCTGGTCGAGACCGTTCGGACCGGTCACGGCGATGCTGTACTCGGCGTCCTCCTTCACCGGAACGGTGACGGTGACGTCCTTGCCCGCCTCGACGGTGTGCTTCTCGCCGCCGACGGTGACCTCGCCCGCCTCGTCACCGCTGTTGGTGACCTTGACGTCGACGCCGCCCTTGGCGCAGTTCTTCACGGCCTCGGCCGCGAGCACGGGGCCGGTGTGGTCCTTCTCGCCCCACGTGGCGGTGAAGGACGCGGCGACCTTGCTCTCCGTGGAACCGGCGAGGATCTGGGTCTGGGTCCGCACCTTCTCGCCGACGAACGCCCGGCCGACCGACAGGGCCAGCGACCCTTCGAGGGTGACGGTGGCGGTGCCGGCCGGGGTGGCGGCCGGAACGTCCAGGTACAGCTCGGTGCCGTTGGAAGCGCTGGTGACCGGGTTGCCCGACCCGTCGACGACCTGGACGCCCGCACCGGCGACCTTGACCGCGACACTTCCGGCGTTGGTGGTGACGGTGACGGGGCCGAGCTTCTCGCCCGCCTTGCCCGCCACGGACGCCGAGCTCAGCGAGAGCGACGCGGCCGGCTCCTCGACGGCCTTGGTCTTGGCCTGCTCCTCGAGGTAGTCGGCGAGGGCCTCCGCCTCGGTGTCCTTCGCCTCGGCCTTCACGTGGTCCGAGTAGCGCCAGATGGCGACCTGGGTGCCGGCGGCGGCGTCGTCCTTGGTCAGCTCACCCGTGATCCCGGCCTGCTTCGCGAGCGCGGCGACGTCGCTCACCTGCGGGAAGGAGTTCTTCAGGATCCAGTGGATCTTGCCCGCGTCAGGGTTGTTGGCCAGGGAGGACTGGGCCCAGGAGGCTTCCCGGTAGGAGGCCCGGAAGGCCGTGTCGGTGTGCGCGTCGATGCAGTAGGTCTGCAGCGTGCCACCGCCGCCCGCCACGTCCATCTGGAAGAGGCCGGCGGGGACGTCGTCGCCGTCGATGGTGGCGTCGCCCTTGTAGGCCATCTCGTCCCTGAGCGTCGCCGTGGCTCCGCCGGCCGGGGCGTCGTCGGCGGCGGCGACGCCCGCGGTGGCGAGGGAGCCGCCGACACTGAGACCGGCGACGAGTATCGCGGCGGACAGCCGCGCGGTGGCACGTCTCCGTATACGGAACATAGGTTTCCCCTCCGGGCGTGGCAGCGTCACGTCACGGCAACAGACTGACGGAGAGCGCACACCAGCCCGCGAAATCTGCAACTCCCCAAGACCTGGGGGTGCTTGCGAACGGTCGCGAACGCGACCGAGTGCCACATGATAATCACACGCTGGAACACCTGGTTCCCGTGGTTCCGAAATCCCCTGCGAAGCGCGCGAGTTGTCCCTGTTGCCCACGTTGCACCCGGGGTCGCGTGGCCGGTTCCGTCCGGTCGTGGCGTGAAGTCGACGCCGTTACCGGCGAGTTGCGCCCAGGAACGCGGAACCGCCCCGGGGGCCCGCGAGGGGCCCGCCGGGGCGGTCAGGGATGCCGTGGTGGCGTCGGGCTCAGATGAGGCCCAGCGAACGGACGGCCTCGCGCTCCTCGGCCAGCTCGGCGACCGAGGCGTCGATCTTGGCGCGGGAGAAGTCGTTGATCTCCAGGCCCTGGACGATCTCGTACTTGCCGTCCTTGCAGGTGACCGGGAAGGAGGAGATCAGGCCCTCCGGGACGCCGTAGGAGCCGTCCGACGGGATCGCCATGGAGGTCCAGTTGCCCTCCTCGGTGCCGTTGACCCAGGTGTGGACGTGGTCGATGGCGGCGTTGGCGGCGGAGGCGGCCGAGGACGCGCCACGGGCCTCGATGATCGCGGCGCCGCGCTTGGCGACGGTCGGGATGAACTCCTCGGTCAGCCACTTCTCGTCGTTCACGACCTCGACGGCGGACTTGCCGCCGATGGTGGCGTGGTGGATGTCCGAGTACTGGGTGGCGGAGTGGTTGCCCCAGATGGTCAGGCGCTTGATGTCGGAGACCGACGTGCCCGTCTTCTTGGCGAGCTGGGTCAGCGCGCGGTTGTGGTCCAGGCGGGTCATCGCGGTGAAGCGCTCGGCCGGCACGTCCGGGGCGGCGGCCTGGGCGATCAGGGCGTTGGTGTTGGCCGGGTTGCCGACGACCAGGACGCGGATGTCGTCCGCGGCGTTGTCGTTGATGGCCTTGCCCTGCGGCTTGAAGATGCCGCCGTTGGCCTCCAGGAGGTCACCGCGCTCCATGCCCTTGGTGCGCGGACGGGCGCCGACCAGGAGGGCCACGTTGGCGCCGGCGAAGGCGACGTTCGGGTCGTCGGTGATCTCGATGCCCTGGAGGAGCGGGAAGGCGCAGTCGTCGAGCTCCATGGCGGTGCCCTCGGCGGCCTTGAGCGCCGGGGTGATCTCCAGAAGGCGCAGCTTGACCGGCACGTCCGCGCCGAGCAGCTGGCCGGAGGCGATGCGGAAGAGCAGGGCGTAACCGATCTGGCCGGCGGCGCCGGTGACGGTGACGTTCACGGGAGTGCGGGTCATGGCGTTCTCCGTAGGACAGCAGGCGGTGGGGCGGTCCGCCCCGGGATGCGGGGATCCCCGGCGCCCGTCGCGAGGCGGCCCCCGGACGATCGGCCCGGCTGCCCACCATGATGATCGATCAACGATACAAATGATCGATCTCTTGGCGTCAAGAGATCCGGGCGTCAGGCTATCGCGCCTGCGCCGTACCGCTAGGGACGGGTGCGTGTGGCCCGGCCCACAGCAGGGCCACACCACCCGTCGCGGCGGCCCGGCGGACCCGCCTCCCGTGGGGGGATGGCGCTCGCCTGCCCAACCCGGCGGGAGTCATGCGCGGACGTCCGCGGAATGACCCGAACGTGTCAACGGGTGCAGGCGGCAGGCCCCTTGACGGGGGTGACGCACGCCTTCGCGTCCCGCGCGCGGCCCACGGCGACCATCGGGGTGTACGCGTCGGGGTCCTGCCCGACCTCGGCCCTCCGCTCCGGGCCGCCCCGGCCGCTCACCGTCACCCGGTCCCCCGGCGCGGCGCCGGTGATCCTGGCCCAGGCGGCGCCGCACACCTCGCTGAACCGCACCTCGAGCAGCGCCTTGCCCACGGTGACGCTCTTTCCGGTGGTGGCGCGCTGCCCTCCGCAGCCCATCGCCTCCGGGTCCTCGCCCGCGCAGCCGGAGCCCTGGCACTTCACCCCGTCGGGCAGCGGCGGCCCGCTGGTGGCGGGCGCGGTGGGCGTCGCGCGGTCCGAGGCCCGCGCCTCGTCCTCGGGGTCGGACTGGGTGAGGAAGACGGCCGCCGCGACGATCAGCAGGGCGCCGAGCGTTCCGGCCAGGAAGGTGACCGCGCGACTGGCCTGCCCCCGGGCGGCGGGACGGGCGGGGCCCGGGGCGTCCCTGGCCGGGTTCACGGCCGGTGCGGGGGCCTGTTCCTGGGCCTGTGCGCGTGCCTGCAGGGCGTGCTGGACCTGGGCGTCCTGGGCGTCCCGGGCGTCCTGGGCGGGCCGGGCGTCCGCGACGGCGGGGCCGGAGGACGGGGGCCGCGGGGCGGCTCCCGGGGCAGCCGGGACCGGGGCCGGCGACGGCTCGGCGGGCGCGGGCGGCGGGGCGGGAGCGGGCGGCGGGGCGGGAGCGGGCGGCGGCGGGAGCGGTGCCATGGGCGCCGGCGGCGGCGCGGCGGCGGGCGGCGGGGAAGGGGCGGGCGGGGCCTGGGGCCCGGCGTACTCCTCCAGTTCCTGCCGTGCCTGGGCGATGCGCATCGCCTCGATGGTCAGGTCGTGCCGCATCTCCGAGCGGCTCCAGGCCCGCTCGGCCAGTTCCCACAGGGTGGTCAGGTGGAGCGGGTTGACGCCGGTGACCTCGGCGAGCGCGATCACCGCGCCCTGCGGCGGCAGCAGCCGCCCGTTGAGGTACCGCTCCCAGGACGTCCTGCTGTACCCGGTGTTGTCGGCGACGGCCGCGATGCCCAGTCCGCCGCGGTCGACCAGCATCCGCAGGGTCTCCGTGAGCTCCCTGACCTCCGGGTCGAGCTCCTCCGGCAACGCCTTCCAACGCGGCATGTTCCCCCCTTGGCCCGAGCGTCCGGCCCCCTGCCGCGTGCCTCCCCCGCACACGGCATTCCGGACGTCCCGACCACGTTAGCCCGCTGCGCGCCGTTGCGGGAGAACACCTCGTGTTCCCCGCACCGGCGCGCAGGAGCACACGGCGGGGCGCGTCAGCCGTCGTTGACGGTGAAGTGGAGGGCGTCCTTGAAGAACGGCAGCTCCAGCAGGGGGTGGGGCTGCGCCATCAGCGCGAGCAGCACGATCACCGTGCCGAGCAGGGCGTACGTCACGACGTCGGTGAACCGTGACCGCACCGCGAGGATGCCCACGTTGGGCCGCGTGGAGCGCAGCACCGCGCCGAGCAGCAGCCCCGCGCCGATCACGATGGTCCCGGCCCGGAACAGGTCGAACGCCGTGAGCAGCAGGCCCACCGCCACCACGGAGATGACCAGGATGATCGGCCACTGCCGGGCGGGCGCGGGCGCGTCGCCGGGGGCGGCCCGGCCGCCGCCCTCGGGCCGCGCGGTGTCGCGGGTGAACAGGGGGAACCGCCGGGTGACCCGGCGCGGCCTCCCCTGTGCGTCGGGCGCGCTGACCGCGTCCCGCGTCACCACCGTGTCCGGGGCGTCCACGTCGTCGGCGGCGTCGGCCGGGGCGTCGGCCGCGACCGGGGCGTCGGCCGCGACCGGGGCGTCGGCGGCGGCCGGGGCGTCGGCGGCGGCCGGGGCGTCCCGCTCCCGGTCGTCCGGGACCCGCGCCGCGTCCGTGGCGCCGTTCCCGCCCCTGGTCTCAGCCGGCACGACGCTCCGCCGCCTCGACCACGTTGACCAGCAGGAGCGCCCGCGTCATCGGGCCCACACCGCCCGGGTTGGGCGACAGGTACCCGGCGACCTCGGCCACGTCCGGGTGGACGTCGCCGACGATCTTGCCCTCGGCGTTGCGCGAGACGCCGACGTCCAGCACCGCCGCGCCCGGCTTGATGTCCTCGGCGCGGATCAGGTGCGGCGAACCGGCCGCCGCGACCACGATGTCCGCCCGCTTGAGGTGGGCGGCAAGGTCCTTGGTGCCCGTGTGGCACTGGGTGACCGTGGCGTTCTCCGAGCGACGGGTCATCAGCAGCGGCATCGGCCGGCCGATGGTGACGCCGCGGCCGACCACGACCACCTCGGCGCCCTTGGTCTCCACGCCGTAGCGGCGCAGCAGGGTGAGGATGCCGTTGGGGGTGCAGGGCAGCGGGGCGGGCTCGTTGAGCACCAGGCGGCCCAGGTTCATCGGGTGGAGGCCGTCGGCGTCCTTGTCCGGGTCCATCAGCTCGAGGATCCGGTTCTCGTCGATGCCCTTGGGCAGCGGGAGCTGGACGATGTAGCCGGTGCAGGCCGGGTCCTCGTTCAGCTCGCGGACGACCGCCTCGATCTCCTCCTGGGTGGCCGTGGCGGGCAGCTCGCGCTGGATGGAGGCGATGCCTACCTGGGCACAGTCACGGTGCTTGCCGGCGACGTACTTGTGGCTGCCGGGGTCGTCCCCCACCAGCAGGGTGCCGAGACCGGGCGTGACGCCCTTCTCCTTCAGCTTCGCCACGCGGGCGGCAAGCTCGGACTTGATCTCGGCCGCGGTGGCCTTGCCATCGAGAATCTGGGCGCTCATGCCCCCATCCTCCCGGATGGACCGGGCCCTGTTCAAAACGCGTCCACGGCCGGGCCCGCACTCGGCCCGCACCCGGCCCGCACCCGCGCGCACGGCCCCGCACGCGACCACGCAGGGTGAACCCCAGGTTGCGCTTCCGCAACGCCTCCGCCGGACGGGTGGACACGGACCGATCGGTGCGGAAACGATGGGACGGCAGTGCAGCGGGCAGTACCGGGGGGCCAAGACCGCACACGCGCACCTTCCTCCGCAGACGTTCGCCCGTCGTGGCCCTGTCGTGCGATCGAGTTTCGGAGAAAGGCAACCGCCCATGAGCTATGGCGACCCCAACAACCCCTACGGAGCGCCGCAGCAGCAGCCGTCCGGTCCCGGTTACGGCTACCCGCAGCAGCAGCCCGCCCAGCAGGGGTACGGCTACCCCCAGCAGTCGCAGCAGTACGGCGGCGGTCCCGTCATGACGACCATGCCCGGCACCGTGAGCACCGCCCGCGTGCTGCTCTGGGTCATCGTGGGCCTGCAGCTCATCGGCCTCGCCCTGTTCGCCTTCAGCGCGGTGAGCGTCAACGCCGCGAAGAACGACGCGACCCTCCAGGACGACGCCGCCTTCCAGCAGCTCGCCGACTACTCGTCCGGCATGCTGTGGGGCCTGACCGTGTTCGCGCTGGTCTGGGCCGCCGCCGCGATCGTGCTGGCGGTCAAGTTCGGCTCCGGCGGCAACGGCGTGCGCATCGCGATCCTGGTGTTCGCGATCATCACCGCCGTGCTGGGCATCTACCCCTTCATCGTCGTGGGCCTGATCCACACCGTGCTGGCCGTCCTGGTCGCCGTGTTCGTCGGCAACGCCAACGGCAAGGCCTGGTTCAACCGCCCGCGGTACTGACGTCGCGGAGCACACCGGCACCACGTGAACGGCGGCGGCGCCGGTCACCCCCCGAGGGTGGCCGGCGCCGCCGCCGTTCGCGTGCCGCCCGCGGGCGGCCGGGCGTCAGTGGAAGAAGTGCCGCGTGCCGGTGAGGTACATGGTCACGCCGGCCTTCTTCGCGGCCTCGACCACCTGCTCGTCGCGGACCGAACCGCCGGGCTGGACCACGGCCTTGACGCCCGCGGCGGTGAGGATCTCCAGCCCGTCCGGGAACGGGAAGAAGGCGTCGGACGCGGCGTACGAGCCGCGGGCGCGCTCCTCGCCGGCCCGCTCGACGGCCAGCTTCGCGGAGTCGACGCGGTTGACCTGGCCCATGCCGACGCCGACCGAGGCGCCGTCCTTGGCGAGCAGGATCGCGTTGGACTTCACCGCGCGGCACGCCTTCCAGGCGAACGCCAGCTCGGCCAGCTCGGCCTCGGAGAGCGCGTCGCCGCAGGCCAGCGTCCAGTTGGCGGGGTCGTCGCCGTCGGCCTGGAGCCGGTCGGTGACCTGCAGCAGCGCGCCGCCGTCGATCGGCTTGACCTCGACGGGCGCGGCCGGGGCCTCGGGGGCGCGCAGCACGCGGATGTTCTTCTTGCGGGCGAGGACCTCGACCGCGCCGTCCTCGTAGCCGGGGGCGACGATGACCTCGGTGAAGATCTCGGCGACCTGCTCGGCCATCTCCTTGGACACCGGCCGGTTGACCGCGATCACGCCGCCGAACGCGGAGAGCGGGTCGCAGGCGTGCGCCTTGCGGTGCGCCTCGGCGATGTCGGCGCCGACCGCGATGCCGCACGGGTTGGCGTGCTTGATGATCGCGACGCAGGGCTCGTCGTGGTCGTACGCGGCACGGCGCGCGGCGTCCGTGTCCGTGTAGTTGTTGTAGGACATCTCCTTGCCGTGCAGCTGCTCGGCGCGGGCGAGGCCTCCGTCGCCGTCCTCCGACAGGTACAGGGCGGCGGGCTGGTGCGGGTTCTCGCCGTAGCGCAGGGTGTGGCTGCGCTTCCAGGTGGCGCCGAGGAAGTCGGGGAAGCCCGACTGCTCGTCGGCCGGGGCGTAGTCGGAGGCGAACCAGGAGGCCACGGCCACGTCGTAGGAGGCGGTGTGCTGGAAGGCCTCGGCGGCCAGGCGCTTGCGGGTGGCCAGGTCGAACCCGCCGCCCTGCACGGCGGCCAGCACGTCGGCGTAGCGGGCGGGGCTGGTGACCACGGCGACCGAGGGGTGGTTCTTGGCGGCGGCGCGGACCATGGAGGGGCCGCCGATGTCGATCTGCTCCACGCACTCGTCGGCCGAGGCGCCGGAGGCGACCGTCTCCCGGAACGGGTAGAGGTTGACGACCACCAGGTCGAACGGGGCGACGCCCAGCTCGTCGAGCTGCTGCCGGTGGCTGTCCAGGCGCAGGTCGGCCAGGATGCCGGCGTGGACCTTCGGGTGCAGCGTCTTCACGCGGCCGTCGAGGCACTCGGGGAAGCCGGTCAGCTCCTCGACCTTGGTGACGGGGACGCCCGCGGCGGCGATCCGGCCGGCGGTGGAGCCGGTGGAGACCAGCTCGACACCCGCCTCGTGGAGGCCCTTCGCGAGCTCCTCGAGGCCGGTCTTGTCGTAGACGCTGACCAGCGCGCGACGGATGGGCCGCTGGGTGGCAGTGCTGTCGGCGGTCACGGGATAAGTACCTTTCGTCCCTCAATGCGGTAGCCGTTGCGGGCGAGACGCCCCACGACATCGACGAGCAGCCTTCGCTCGACTTCCTTGATGCGCTCGTGCAGAGCGCTCTCGTCGTCCTCGTCCCGGATCTCGACCACGCCCTGGGCGATGATCGGGCCGGTGTCGACGCCGTCGTCGACGAAGTGGACGGTGCATCCGGTGACCCTGGCGCCGTACGCGAGCGCGTCCCGCACGCCGTGGGCTCCGGGAAAACTGGGCAGCAGGGCGGGGTGCGTGTTGACGAACCGTCCGCCGAAACGGGCCAGGAACTCCTTGCCCACGATCTTCATGAAGCCGGCGGAGACCACCAGGTCCGGCCGGTGGGCGGCGACCGCCTCGGCGAGGGCGGCGTCCCACTCCTCGCGGCTCGCGTGGTCCTTCACCCGGACGACGAAGGTCGGCAGCCCGGCGCGCTCGGCGCGGGCCAGCCCCTCGATCCCGTCGCGGTCGGCGCCGACGGCGACGATCTCGGCCCCGTACTCCTCGGCGCCGGTGCCGCCGATGGCGTCCAGGAGCGCCTGGAGGTTCGTACCGGAGCCGGACACCAGCACGACGAGGCGCTTGACGCCGACGGACACGGACGCGGGCGGCTGGGCGGCGGCCACGGCGGGGCCCTTTCTCGGGGGAGCGGCTGTTCCGGCCGGTCGTACGCGCGGCTTTGTACGGACGTACGAATGCTTCGCGCCCCGGGATACGGGGAAGTCTACGAAGCGGTCGACCGGCAGCAACGATACCCGGCACTTCGGACGCCCCCACGGGACGGGGGCGGAGCCGGGCGGTACCGTCTGCCGTGTGCGACGCGGCACCGGGCGGGAACGTCCCAGGTGCGCCACACGTTCCGAAAGGAGCAGGGGCCGGGGCCCGGGGTCTTCCCCGGCGCCGGATGTGCCGCACGGCACATCCGCGGGGCTCCTTCCCCCGCTCCCCCGGACGGCGCCGCCGCGACCGTCCGCCGTCCCGACCGGGGCGGTGGCGGCAAGCCGTCCCGTCCGTCCGAAGCCCGTTCCAGCCCGTTCCAGCCCGTTCCAGCCAAGGGGAAGACGCACACCCGATGCCCGACCGCAGCAGCCCGCGACTCCTCACCCTCCCCACGCGCCTCGCGCCCGGCACGCGAGGACTCTCCTCGCCGGGAGGGGAGCGTGGCGGCATGCTGCTGCGGAAGCCCTCCGAGCCGGGCTCGCCCGCCCGCGACGACCGGCAGGACCCCGGCCCCCGCGAGGACGACAACCCGTTCGCCCCGCCGCCGCCCGGCCAGCCCTCGCAGGAGGGCCGCTGGAGCGACCGTCAGCCCGAGGGCGGGGGCGGCGGCTGGTCCGGCTGGGGTCAGCGGCCGGGCGGCTCCGGCGGCGGCCAGGGCGGGTCCGGCCAGGGCCCGGACGGTTCCGGCGGCGGCCAGGGCGGCCCCGGCGGGCTGCGCTGGGACCCCACCGACCCCGCGCAGCGCCGCGCCCGGTACGCCCTGCTCAGCGGCACCTGGGGTCTGATCTTCACGCTCTTCGGCCTGCCGTGGCTGGCCCTGCTGCTCGGCGCGCTCGCCCTCCACTGGGGCATCAGCGCGCTGCGCGCGCCGTCGCGCCCGCAGGACCCGGACCGTCCCGTGGACCGCTCGCCCGCGACCGGCGCGGGGGCGGCCGGAGCGGGGCGGAACCCGCAGCGGCGGGCCGCGATCATCGGCATCGTCACCGGCTCGATCGCGCTGCTCCTGGTGGCCCTGCTCGTCCTGGCCCAGCAGGTGTTCCTGCGGGACTTCTACGTCTGCACCGACGAGGCGCTCACCCGCGACGCCCGTCAGGCCTGCGTCGAGCACCTGCCCGAGGGCATCCCGGACGACCTCCGCGACAGCCTCACCGTCCCGAACTGACCGCAAGCCCCGCCGCCCACGGGGCGGCGGGGGGGCCGCGGCCGGCCGGAGCTGGGGCCGGGTTCTGCGGCGCGGTCGGCTGTGCGCTCGGTCGACTGTGGGGCGCCCCGTTTCTTGTGCGTGTCTTGTGCGTGGCCGGCCGTGCGGCTCGCCCGGTCAGCCGGGCTGGGGGAGCAGGCGGGGCGGGCCCGCGCCCGGGGCCTTCTCCAGGTGGGTCCTGAGCTTGCGTTCGGGCTTCGACAGCGGACCCGGCGCGCCCTGCACCGGCACTCCCCGCACCCGCTCGCCCTCCGGCACCGGCGGTTCGTACCGGGTCGCCGCCGTGAACAGCCCGACCAGCGTGAGCACGCCGAGGACCGCCGTCGTCCCGGCCGACACCACGGTCCACCACCGGGCCTGCCGCTCCGCCCGCCCCCGTACCGCGGGCGGCCGCAGCGGCCGGGGCCGGGTCGTGGAGGTCGCCGCCTGCGCGGTCTCCGCCATCCGCCGCGCCAGCGTCTCCGGGTCGGCGAGCTCCGGCAGCACGGCCGCCACCGCCTCACGCGCGTGCCGCAGCCGCCCGGCCGTCGCCACCGTGGACGCCTCGGTCTCCGCCGCGGTCTCCGGCAGGTCGAGGCCGAGGCCGTCGTAGAGCAGCAGCGTGCGCCGGTGCCGCGGCGGCAGCGCCGTGAGCGCCGCCAGCAGCGCCCGGTCCGCGGGCGAGGAGCGGGTGGCGGCCGGGGCGCGTTCCTCCCGCCGGTGCCGGCGGCTCAGCCGCCGCCAGGGCGACAGCGCGTGGTCGTGGGCCGCCGCCCGCACCCAGCTCGGCGGATCCGGGTCCAGCGCCACCTCCGGCCAGTGGTGCCAGGCACGCCGGAACGCCTGCTCCACGGCTTCCAGCGCCAGACTGTGCCGCCCGGTGAGCAGGTAGGTCTGCCGGACCAGGGTCGGCGCGCACGACACGTACAGCTCGTCGAACGCCTGCTCAGGCGTCACGGGCCGTCACCCCGTCACCCTTCCGCACGAAAAAACCCATAAGCGCATCATGGGCGACACGTCCTGTGTGCGCCTGTTGCATGGGGAATGCGGGTGCCGTTGGCAGCATGGCGACGTGTCCCGGACCACGCCTCCCCCACCAGCCCCCGCCACTCCGCCGCCCACACCCGCGCCCTCGCCTCCGTCTCCGTCTCCGCCGTCGCCCGCGCCCCTGGGGGCGGGGGCGCCGTCCGCCCCGCACCGGTTGCCGGCCCGGGTGCTGCTCCGGTTCGCCCTCCGGCTCCGGCTGCGGCTGCTCCTCGGCCGGACCGCGGCGAGCGGCGTGACCGGCGGGGCCGCCGCCGAGGCGTCGCCCCGCTCCGGCGCCCGCCCGGCGCTCCGGACCACCCTGACCACCCTGCCTCTGCCCGCGGTCGTGACCGGCCTGGCGGCGGCCGGCGCGGGCCTCGCCTTCCTCGCCGTGCCGCTGGTCCTCCTGTGGATGACCTCGCCGTACCCGGACAGCGGCCCCGGCAACGCGCTGCACACCACGGCCGCGGTCTGGCTGCTGGCGCACGGGGTCGAACTGGTCCGCACCGAGACACTCACCGGCGTGCCCGCGCCGATGGGGGTGGCCCCGCTGCTGCTCACCGTGCTGCCGGTGCGGCTGCTGTACCGGGCCGGGCGTGCGGCCGCGGAGGGCGACGGCCGCGAGGACGTGCCGCCGCCGAGCCCGCTCGCCGCCTGGGCCGGGGTGACGGCCGGGTACCTGGTCGCCGGGCTGGCCGCCGCGGCGTACGCCACGGGCGGGGAGTACCGCCCGGGCTGGGGCCCGCCGGTGCTCGCCCTGCCGGCGCTGACCGCCGCGGCGGCCCTGTCGGGGGTGTGGGCCGGGTGCGAGCACCCCCGGCGGGCGGTCGACCGGCTGCCCGGACGGCTCCCCGTCCTCCTCCTCGGCCACGCCGACCGGGGCCGCCGGCTGACCGCCACCGTGCGCGCGGCCGCCGAGGGCACGGCGGTGCTGGTGGCGGGCGGGGCGCTGCTTGCCCTGGCCGCCCTGGTGCTGCGGGCCGGGGACGCGGGCCACGCCTTCGGCAGGCTGGCCGACGGCCTGCTCGGCGGCACGACGCTGCTGCTGCTCTGCCTCGCGCTGCTGCCGAACGCGGCGGTGTGGGCGGCGGCGTACGCGCTGGGGCCCGGTTTCGTGGTGGGGCCCGCGGTGGTGGGGCCGCTCGCGGTGTCGGGCCCGGTGGACGCGCTCCCGGCCTTCCCCTGGCTGGCGGCGGTGCCGGCCGCGGCGCCGGGGCCGGTGGTGTGGGCGCTGGCGGCGGTGCCGTCGGCGGCGGGGGTGGCCATCGGGGTGCGGACGGGCCGGCGGGCCGCGGCGGGGGCCGTCCCGTGGCCGTGGCCGCGGACGGTCGTGCTGGCGGCGGCCGCGTGCGTCCTGTGCGGCGCCGCCCTCGGCGTGCTGACCGCCCTCTCCACGGGGCCGCTCGGCACCGGTGCGCTCGCCGCGTTCGGGCCCGTCTGGTGGCGGTCCGCCCTCGCCGCCACGGTCTGGGTCCTCCCGGCCGCCCTCCCCGCCGCGCTCCTCACCCGCTGGACCCGACGCCGCCCCTGACCGCACCGGGCCCGAACCCGCCACCGCCCGCACCCGGCCCGGACCCGCCACCGCCCGCGCTGGCTCGGCGCCGCCAACCGCGCTGACCCGGCGCCGTACCCGCCCGCACCGGGCCTGGACCCGCCACCAACCGCGCTAGGCCCGCACCTGTCACCGACCGCACCGTGCCCGGCGCCGCCACCAACCGCACCCGCCCCGGACCCGCCACCGCCCGCGCTGGCTCGGCGCCGCCAACCGCGCTGGCCCGAACCCGCCACCGACCGCACCGGGCCCGAACCCGTCACCGACCGCCCCCGGCCCGGACCCGCCACCGCCCGCGCTGGCTCGGCGCCGTCACCGACCGCGCTTGGCCCGGACCCGTCACCGACCGCACCGGGCCCGGCACCGCCACCAACCGCGCTGGCTCGGCGCCGCCAACCGCGCTGGCTCGGCGCCGCCACCGCCCGCACCGGGCCCGAACCCGTCCCCGACCGGAAACGGCGGCGGGCCCGCGGCCGGGAGGTGATCCCGGGCGCGGGCCCGTCGAGACAGGAGCGGTGCTCAGCCGGCGAGGATCTCGCGGGCGAGCTTCGCCGTCTCGGTCGGCGTCTTGCCGACCTTCACGCCGGCGGCCTCGAGGGCCTCCTTCTTCGCCTGCGCGGTACCGGAGGAACCGGAGACGATGGCGCCGGCGTGACCCATGGTCTTGCCCTCCGGCGCGGTGAAGCCCGCGACGTAGCCGACGACCGGCTTGGTCACGTTCTCCTTGATGAACGCCGCGGCACGCTCCTCGGCGTCGCCGCCGATCTCACCGATCATCACGATCAGGTCGGTGTCGGGGTCGTCCTGGAACGCGGCGAGCGCGTCGATGTGCGTGGTGCCGATGATCGGGTCGCCACCGATGCCGACGGCGGTGGTGAAGCCGATGTCGCGCAGCTCGTACATCATCTGGTACGTCAGCGTGCCGGACTTCGAGACCAGGCCGATGCGGCCCGGCTTGGTGATGTCGCCCGGGATGATGCCGACGTTCGAGCCGCCCGGCGTGATGATGCCGGGGCAGTTCGGGCCGATGATCCGGGTCTTGTTGCCCTTCTTGCCGGCGTACGCCCAGAACGCGGCGCTGTCGTGCACGGCGATGCCCTCGGTGATCACCACGGCCAGCGGGATCTCGGCGTCGATCGCCTCGATGACCGCGTCCTTGGTGAACTTCTCCGGGACGAAGATGACGGTGACGTCGGCGCCGGTCTTGTCGATGGCGTCCTTGACGGAGCCGAAGACCGGTACCTCGGTGCCGTCGAAGTCGACCGTCTGACCCGCCTTGCGCGGGTTGACGCCGCCCACGACGTTGGTGCCGTCGCCGAGCATGAGCTTGGTGTGCTTCATGCCCGTGGCACCGGTCATGCCCTGGACGATGACCTTGCTGTCCTTGTTGAGCCAGATAGACATGGTGTGTGGATGTCCTCGTCCTCGGTGCTTACTTGGCGGCGGCGAGCTCGGCGGCCTTCGCGGCCGCACCGTCCATGGTGTCGACGCGCTGGACCAGCGG
Source organism: Streptomyces sp. NPDC002640 (assembly GCF_053592575.1). Taxonomy (NCBI): domain Bacteria; kingdom Bacillati; phylum Actinomycetota; class Actinomycetes; order Kitasatosporales; family Streptomycetaceae; genus Streptomyces; species Streptomyces sp. NPDC002640. The sequence goes on from NZ_JBSFVZ010000002.1 coordinate 195,272, forward strand.
GTGGTTGGCGTCGCTGAGGATCTTGCGGCCCAGCTCGGCGTTGTTGCCGTCGAGGCGGACGACGAGCGGCTTCTCGACCTTCTCGCCGCGCTCCTCGAGGAGCTGCAGCGCCTGGACGATGCCGTTGGCGACCTCGTCGCAGGCGGTGATGCCACCGAAGACGTTGACGAACACGGAGCGGACGTCCGGGTCGCCGAGGATGATCTCCAGGCCGTTCGCCATCACCTGGGCGGACGCGCCGCCACCGATGTCGAGGAAGTTGGCCGGCTTCACGCCGCCGTGGGCCTCACCGGCGTACGCGACGACGTCCAGGGTCGACATGACCAGGCCGGCGCCGTTGCCGATGATGCCGACCTCGCCGTCGAGCTTGACGTAGTTGAGGCCCTTCTCCTTGGCAGCGGCCTCGAGCGGGTTCGCCGCGGCCTTGTCGTGGAGCTCCTCGAAGTCGGGGTGACGGAACTCGGCGTTGTCGTCCAGGGAGACCTTGCCGTCCAGGGCGATGATGTCGCCGGAGGCCACCTTGGCCAGCGGGTTCACCTCGACCAGGAGGGCGTCCTCCTTGATGAAGACGTCCCAGAGCTTCACCAGCACCGCGGCCACCTTGTCGGCGACCTCGGCCGGGAACTTGGCGGCCTCGACGATCTCGCGGGCCTTCTCCGGGGTGACACCGTCGATCGCGTCGATCGGGGTCTTGGCGACGGCCTCGGGGCGGCTGGCCGCCACCTCCTCGATGTCCATGCCGCCCTCGACGGAGGCGATGGAGAGGAAGGTGCGGTTGGCGCGGTCGAGGAGGAAGGAGACGTAGTACTCCTCCGCGATCTCCGGCGCCATCTCCGCCAGCATGACCTTGTGGACCGTGTGGCCCTTGATGTCCATGCCGAGGATGTCGTTGGCCCGGGCGACGGCCTCGTCGGGCGTGCCGGCGAGCTTCACGCCGCCGGCCTTGCCGCGGCCACCGACCTTCACCTGCGCCTTGACGACCGACTTGCCGCCGAGCCGCTCGGTGATCTCGCGCGCCGCCTCAGGCGTGTCGATGACTTCACCGGCAAGCACCGGTACATCGTGCTTGGCGAAGAGGTCCCTCGCCTGGTACTCGAACAGGTCCACGCGCTTCCGTCCCTATCAGTGATCTCGCGGTTCGTTGGATGCGTGGGCGTGCCGCGAAGGGCAACGTGACGTCCGCTGTGTCACAAGGGGGGCGCACACGGTGTCCGAGCGCGCGGCATGTCCGTCCGGCAGGGTATCCCCGCCACCCACGACGGCTCTAATTAGGGCATCACACATGAGCGGTGATACCGGTCACATGTTGTCGCAGGTGATCACGGGTTTTCACCCGTTCGGCCCCGCTCGACCGACCTCACCGGACCGGGGCCCGGTCCGGTGAGGTCGACGGGTGATCAGCCGATGATCTGCCGGCGATCAGCCGAAGTACGGGTGCGTGGAGTGGTGCGGGGCGATGTCGCCCACGGCGTCATGGGCGGCGCCGTGGGTGACGTCGTGGGTGGCGCCGTGGGTGACGCCGTGGGCGCCGTCCACCGCGTGTGCGGCGGTGCCGGCCACGCCCCCGGAGACCTCGCCGACGGCACCGTGCGCGAGGCCCGCGGCCTCGCCGGTGGCGCCCCGGACGAAGGCGCCGGCCTCACCGGTGACCCCGAAGGCGAGCGGCGCGGCCTCCCCGGCCACGGTCCGGACCGTGCCGTCGGCGGTGGCCGCCACCCCGTACGCGGTGGCGTCGACGGCGCCCGCCGCTCCGTGGGTCACCGGGGCGACGGTGCCGTGCAGGCCGTGACCGACGGCGGTGACGGTGCCGTCGGTGTGCCGGACGGCGGTGCCCGCGACGTCCCACACCCCGCCCACCGCCGGGGCCGCTGTCGCGTGGACCGCGCCGACCGTGTCGTACGCGGTGCCCGCCACCTGCCGGACCGCCTGGTCGGCGGCGCCGTGCACGCCGTACAGGGCGTCGGCGGCGGTCGCGTCGGCCCGCTCCACCAGCGGCACGGCCGTGGTGTGGACGTCCCGGACGGCTCCGGCGGCGGTCGCGTCGGCCCGGTCGACCGCCGGGGCGACGGCGGGGGCGACCGCGCCGACCGCGGCGTCGGCGGTGCCGGTCACACCGTGCACGGCCTGCGGCACCTCGCCGACGACCGCCTGGGCGAACGGAGCGGCGTGGTCGGCCACCCCCTGGGCGAGCGGCGGGACCTGGTCCGCGAGGCGGGCCACGAACGGCCGGACCAGCCCGGTGGTGCCGGTCGCGAGGTCACCCGCGTCGGCGACGGCCTGCTCCGCGACCGGGGCGACGCCGCGCACCGCGGCCCCCGCGACGGGCGGCAGCACGGCCTGCCCGGTGTCGGTGGCGACGTCGCCGACGATCCCGGTGGCGTACGGGGCCACGTCCTCGACGAGACCGCCGGCGACCGGCCGCACCCCGTCAACCGCGTGCCCGGCAACCTCACCCAGATGGGTGAGGGCGGTGGTGGCTCCGGTGACGGCCTGTCCGGCGACCGCCGCGATCCGGCCGACCGTGCCGTCCACGGCGGGCCGAGCCCCGTCCACAGCGGTGTGCGCCACCGGCGGGACGGCCGCCGCGGCCGCGCCGTCCACCGCCTCGCCGGCGCCGGTGACGGCCGCGGAGCGGGCCTCCGCCAGGTCGGGCGCGAAGTCCTCCAGGGGACCGAAGAGGTAGTCGACCTCCGTGGCGGCCGTTGCCCGGGCGAGGGTCTCGGGCACGGTGTCCTCGGACACGGGGAGCTCCTCCCGGACGGTGGCGAGATCCGCCTCCACCTCGGACGCGGCGTCGGCGGCGGTGCCGGACGCGACCTCGGCGGCGGCGTCCTCGACGGGCAGGTCGGGCAGGGTCAGGGAGGTGGTGGTGGGCAACTCGTCGGCCGAGGCGGTGGCCGTGCCGAGGGCCCAGGCGCCGGTGACGCCGGCGGCTATCGCGATGGAGCGACGAAGGTTCTTGTTCATGAGGTGCTGCGGATCCTTCGGATCATGAGCGTTCCGAGGCGTCGAAGGACGATCGGAAGACTGAAGACGTTCCCGTACCGGAGTGCGTCCGGCCAGGCGGGCAGACCTGTTCCGCCCCCGCGCGGCAGGTCGTGGCGGGGGAAGGGCCTGCCTCAGCCGGGGAAGACGGGAACGTCGCGGTGCCGGTCGCGGGTCTCGGCCGCGTCGTCGGGCGCAGCGGCACCGGCGCTCAGCCGCAGGGGCGGCCGGGCGTCGAGGGTGACGGCGTGGGTGTCGCCGTTGCGGGACGGCCCGTTGTCGGCCGACGCGGTACCGGCCGGCACGGGGAACGGAGCGCCTGCGGGCGACCGGTCGGCGGGGGACGGCACGGTCCCGGCGGCCGCGCGCTGGGCCTCCTCGCCCGCGCCCTGACCGGAGAGGTCCGCGAGCCACGGCCGCAGCCCCGGGCCCTGCTCCGCCCCGCCCGCGGGGCGCGGCGTCCCGGCCTCGGTGTCCCGGGCCGAACCGTCACCCGCCGGGGCGGCCGGCTCGTGAGAGGTGTCCGGTGCGGCCGGGCCGGGGACAGCCGGAAGGCCGGGGAGACTCGGGAGGCCGGGGAGGCCGGGGAGGCCCGGCAGTCCCGGAAGCGTCGGCAGCGCGGGCAGCCGGGACAGGTCGGACAGCACCGGCAGCGTCGACAGCGCCCCCAGCGAGGGCAGCTCGGTGAGCCCGGGCAGCCCGGTGAGGTCCGGCAGCTCGGTGTGGTCCGGCAGACCGGCGAGGCCCGGCAGACCGGCGAGGCCCGGCAGACCGGTGAGGACCGGCAGCGCTGCACCGTCCGGCAGGGCGACCACGGTCGCCGGCCCGGCGAGGTCCGCCCGACCGGCCGCCGCGGGGACGTCGGGCTGTGCCGACGGCGCGGTGCCGTGGTCGGTGCCGCGGGCCGCGGGCGGGGCGGGAAGGTTCGGCACCTCCGGGCTAGCGGTCCGCGAGGCACCGGCACGGGACGCCTGCACCCCGGTCGACGACGAGGCGACCGCGGACGACAGCCTCTCCGGACCGATGTCGGCGCCCCTCACAGGCGGCGCCTCCCGGTCGGCCGCCGAGCGGGACGGCTCTCGCGCCGCCTCGGCCGCGGTGGCCTCCACGGGCTCCGGCGCCGCCCGACGCGCGGTCGGACCACCCGGCTCCGTCACCGTCGCACCGCCCGGGACCGACACGGCGTCAGCCTCCGCACCGGCAGCGGTGCTCCCGGCGAGCCCGACCAGACGCTCCGTCACGGCCCGCACGGGCAGGTCGCCGTCACCGGTGAGCCGCTCCGTCGCCCCCGCCCGCTCTCCGCAGAGCAGACCGAGCGCGAACAGCCCGGCCACCAGCACCGCCAGCCACAGCGCACGCCGCCCGGCCGCCCCGCGCACGGCGCGCGGAACGGTCCCGGCGAAGGACGCTGGCGAGTTCAAGGGGAAGGAGTTCCTCCGTGCGGCAACGGATGGCGGAGGCGGGAGCGGCGAGATCCGGCCACGCCCACGGCGCACCGATCCTCGCACGCGCCTCCCTCGGCCACGCAAGCCCCCTGTCAGGGATGCGCTGTGATGTCCCGTTGCCTCACGCCGTGTCCGGTATCGGCAACGGCCGCTTCTCCAGCGCCGCCGCCATCACCTCGGGGAACAGGTCCGGCGTGCAGGCGAACGCCGGTGCCCCGAGCGCGGCCAGCGCCGCCGCGTGATCACGGTCGTAGGCCGGGGCGCCCTCGTCGGAGAGCGCCAGCAGCGCCACGAACTGCACGCCCGCCGCCTTCATCGCCGCGACCCGCTTGAGCATCTCGTCGCGGATGCCGCCCTCGTAGAGGTCGCTGATCAGCACGACCACCGTCTCCGACGGCCGGGTGATCTGCGACTGGCAGTAGGCGAGCGCGCGGTTGATGTCGGTGCCGCCGCCCAGCTGGGTGCCGAAGAGGACGTCGACCGGGTCGTCGAGCTGGTCGGTCAGGTCGACCACGGCGGTGTCGAAGACCACCAGCCGGGTCGCTATGGACCGCATGGACGCCAGCACCGCCCCGAAGACGGAGGCGTAGACGACCGACGCGGCCATCGAGCCGGACTGGTCGATGCAGAGCACGACCTCCTTCTTCACCGCCTGGGAGGCCCGCCCGTAACCGATCAGGCGCTCCGGCACGACGGTGTTGTACTCGGGCAGGTAGTTCTTCAGGTTGGCCGCGATGGTGCGGTTCCAGTCGATGTCGTGGTGGCGCGGCCGGCTGACCTTGGCGCTGCGGTCCAGCGCTCCGGTGAGGGTGGCCCGGGTGCGTGAGGCGAGCCGCTTCTCCAGGTCCTCGACGACCTTGCGCACCACCGCGCGGGCGGTCTCCTTGGTCGTCTCCGGCATCGCCCGGTTGAGCGACAGCAGGGTGCCGACCAGATGGACGTCGGGCTGCACCGCCTCCAGCATCTCGGGCTCCAGCAGCAACGACGCCAGCCCGAGGCGGTCGATGGCGTCCTTCTGCATCACCTGGACGACGGAGGACGGGAAGTACGTCCGGATGTCGCCCAGCCACCGCGCCACCGACGGCGCCGAGCCGCCGAGGCCCGCCGAACGCTCACCGCCGCGCGGACGGCCGGAGCCGCGCGCGCCCTGCTCGCCGTTGCCGTAGAGCGCGGCGAGGGCGGCGTCCATCGCCGCGTCCCGGCCGGTGAGGCCGTGACCGGTGCCGTCGGCGCGGTCGCCGCCGAGCACCAGACGCCAGCGCCGCAGCCGCTCCACGTCCGCGTCGGAAGCCGGGGCGGACGCCTGGGCGGACCCCTGGGCGGAAGCCTGGGCGGACGCCGTGGCGGTCCGGGTCGGAGATGTGGTCATGCCGCTGCCTCCACGAGGTCGTCGGGCTGAGGGCCGGGGGCGGGGTCGAGGCCCAGCAGCAGCCGGACCACGGGCAGGACGGCGTCGGCACGGGCCGCGTCGAGGCCCTCGCCGAAGCCGGGGGCGGACACGGTGGCCGTCCCCCCGCCGCCGGCCGCCGGTCCGCGCCGGACCAGTTCGCCCAGGCTGCGGCGGACTCCCGGCTCGTAGGCGGAGAAGGTGCGGCGCAGCAGCGGCAGGACGTCGGTGAACGCCTCGGCCGGTACGCCGGTGAGCCAGGCGTCGACCAGGCCGAGCAGCCGCTCGTCGTGGACCAGCAGGAGTCCGCCGGAGCCGCCGCCGACGAAGCCTTCGATCCAGGCCGCCGCGTCGGCCGGCTCGGTGCCGGGCGACAGGACCAGGCCCATCCGCCGGGCGGCCTCGTCGGTGTCCAGCGAACCGTCGTCGAGCAGCAGCCGCACCGAGCGGCCGCGGAGCACGCCGGGGACGGTGTCCCGTCCGGCGAGCTTCCGCAGCACCCCGTGCCAGCGGGCGCGCAGTCCCTCCGGGTCGACGGCGGGGACGCCACCGAGGAGTCCCACCGCGGTGTGCACCGCGTCGACGTGACGGCGCATCTCGTCGGCCGCGTCGGTGTCCAGCGCGGAGCAGGCCGGCGGCAGGCCGACGCATATCCGCTCGGCGAGCCCGGCGGCGACCCCTGCGAGCGCCCCGGTGTCGGTGCCGCGTACGTCGCCGTAGCGCAGGGTCCGCACCAGCGCGGGGAGGGCCGCCGCCAGGTGGGCGACGTCGGTGTCGAGCGCGGCCCGGTCGGCGAGGGCCCGCATCACGGTGGGCAGGGCGTCGGGGAGGTCGGCGAGCAGGCACCGTTCGGCGAGCGCGGTGATCTCGGCGAGGGCGGTGGCGTCCCGGGCGTCGGACTCGGCCCTGGCGGTGGCGGCGGAGAGCACGGTGGTGCCCCACACCCCGGCCTCCGCCACCCGGACCGCCAGCTCCGGCTCCCAGCGCAGCCGCCAGGTCTCCCGGAAGGTGCCGGTGCCGCCCCGCGCGGAGACGGGTTCGCCCCAGGCCACGGAGAGGAGGCGGAGCCGGTGCAGCAGACGGCTGCGGGCGGCGTCGTTCTCCTTGCGCAGGTCCAGTTCGAGTTCCCGCTCGAGCGCCTCGGGCTTGAGGCGCAGCGTCCGCTGCTGCCGCTCCAGGTCCCGGCGCAGCGGCACCGAGGGCGTGGCGGACGGCACCTCGCCGAGCACGTCGCCGACGATCAGCCGGTCGCGGACCAGCTCCAGCGGCACGTCGGAGCCCTCGCACATCACCGCGCGCACCGCGTCGACGGTCTCGCCGAGACCGGGCAGCGGGCGGCCGCGCATCACCGCGAGGGTCTCGGCGAGCCGGACCGCCTCGATGACGTGGGCGGAGGAGACGCTCAGGTCCTCGTCGCGCAGCAGGCCGGCGACCTTGGTCATCCAGCGTTCGACCGGGCGGTCGGGGGCGGAGAAGAGGTGCCCGTACCAGCCCGGGGAGTCGATACCGGCGCCGTAGCCGCTGAACCGGGAGAGCCGGCGGTGGGTCCAGGGCACCCAGGTCATCTCCGTCTTCACCTTGGGCAGGCCCTTGAGCAGGGCGCGGTCGGCGGTGACGGTGCTCTTCTGCCGCAGCGCCGGCACGTGCCAGGCGCCGCAGACCACGGCGACGTGGTCCCCGAAGTCCTTGCGGGCGGCGCGGAGCTGGAGGCGCATGTACGCCTCGCGGACCGGGTCGCGGTCGTGTCCGCCGGTGCCGTAGGCCTCGCGGAGGGCTTCCATCGCCTCCTCGACGGCGGCGAACGGCGCGAGCGGGTCCTCCCCGGCCCCGCGGTGCTCGACGACGTCCTCCCACCAGCGCTCCGGGTCGTCGTACCCGGCGGCGTCCGCCAGCACGGCCAGCGGGTCGACCCGCGGGTCCGCGGCACCGGCCCCGGCGGCCTCCTCGGCCCCGGCGGAGCCGGCCGGGCCGACCGGGCCGGCGTCGTCGGCAGCGCCGGCGGGGTCGGCCTCACCGGCGGGAGCCGCGACCGGACCCGCGTCCGGGGCTGCCGCCGCCTCCTCCTCGCCCCGCAGGGCCAGGACGTGGGTGGCGGGCAGGTCGACGAACCGGACCGGCACGTCGTTCTCCACGGCCCAGCGCAGGGCCACCCACTCCGGGGAGAACTCGGCCAGCGGCCAGAACGCGGAGCGTCCCGGCTCGTCGACCGCGTGGGCGAGCAGGGCGACCGGCGGCCGCATCTCCTCGTCGCCGACCAGCGGTACGAGGGCGTCGGCCTCGGGCGGCCCCTCGATCAGGACCGCCCGGGGGCGGGTCGCCTCCAGGGCCGCCCGTACCGCGCGGGCGGAACCCGGCCCGTGGTGCCGCACCCCGAGCAGCAGCGGCAGCGCCTGCGCGCCGGTCATGCCGACACCTCCCGGCAAGCGCGGTAGAAGTCCTTCCAGCCGTCCCGCTCGCGGACCACCGTCTCCAGGTACTCCTGCCAGATCACCCGGTCTGCGGCCGGGTCGCGGACCACGGCGCCCAGGATGCCGGCGGCCACGTCGCCGGGGCGCAGCACGCCGTCGCCGAAGTGGGCGGCGAGCGCCAGGCCGTTGGTGACCACCGAGATGGCCTCCGCCGTGGAGAGCGTGCCGCTGGGCGACTTGAGCTTGGTGCGCCCGTCGGTGGTGAGTCCGTCGCGCAGCTCGCGGAAGACCGTGACGACCCGGCGGATCTCGTCGATGCCGTCGGGGGCCTGCGGCAGGTCCAGGGAGCGGCCGAGCTGGTCGACCCGGCGGGAGACGATCTCCACCTCGGCCTCCGGGCTGTCCGGCAGCGGCAGCACCACCGTGTTGAAGCGGCGGCGCAGCGCGCTGGACAGGTCGTTGACCCCGCGGTCGCGGTCGTTGGCGGTGGCGATCAGGTTGAAGCCGCGCACCGCCTGGACCTCCTGGCCGAGCTCCGGTATCGGGAGCGTCTTCTCGGACAGGATGGTGATCAGGGTGTCCTGGACGTCGGCGGGGATGCGGGTGAGCTCCTCGACGCGGGCGATCATGCCCTCGCCCATGGCCCGCATCACCGGGCTCGGCACCAGCGCGTCCCGGCTGGGGCCGTGGGCCAGCAGCTGGGCGTAGTTCCATCCGTAGCGGATGGCCTCCTCCGGCGTGCCGGCGGTGCCCTGCACGAGCAGCGTCGAGTCGCCGCTCACGGCGGCCGCCAGGTGCTCGGAGACCCAGGTCTTGGCCGTGCCCGGCACACCGAGCAGCAGCAGGGCGCGGTCGGTGGCGAGCGTGGTGACGGCCACCTCGACGATGCGGCGCGGACCGACGTACTTCGGCGTGATCACCGTGCCGTCGTCGAGCGTGCCGCCCAGCAGGTAGGTGGCGACGGCCCACGGGGACATCTTCCAGCGGGCCGGGCGAGGGCGGTCGTCGGCGGCCGCCAGCGCCCTCAGTTCGTGGGCGAAGGCGTCCTCGGCGTGCGGCCGCAGGGCCTGCTCGGCGTTTGCGCCGTTCGCGGGCGCGGGGTCGTCGGAACGCTCGGTGACGGACGTCGGGTCGATGGACACAGACATGGCTGAGGCCCCCTCCAGCTCGGCCGGTTCGGATCTGGTGACCACCTTGCACGACGCCACTGACAATCGGTCACGACCTGCGGAAACGAAGTCGGTAGGGCAGTCCGGGGGAGCGTTGTCAGTGCCGGGCCCTACCGTCGTAGACATGACTCAGCAGGGGGTGCGCTGGAGCGCGGAACAAGTGCTGGCACTGGCGCCTGACGCGGCGTCACGCAAAGCCGGCAGCAAACTCGCTGCGTCCGGGCCGTGGTCCGGCACGGGCTGCGGCGACGAGGGAACGGTGTGGGGGCTCTGCAAGGGAAGCGGCAGCAAGCCCTACCAGACGATCGTGGACCTGGGGGACCCGGCGGCTCCCGCCTACAAGTGCAGCTGTCCGAGCCGCAAGTTCCCCTGCAAGCACGCCCTGGGGCTGCTGCTGCTGTGGGCGGCCGACCCGGTGGCCGTCCCGGACGGACAGCGGCCTCCGGACTGGGCGGCGCAGTGGCTGGACGGCCGGCGGCAGCGGGCCGAGCGCAAGGAGACGGCCGCGGCCGACGGGGAGGCGGCGCGCAAGCGCGCCGAGCGCCGCGCGCAGCGCATCGACGCGGGCGCCGCGGAGCTGGAACGACGACTCGCCGACCTGCTGCGGACCGGCCTGGCCGGCGCGGAGCAGGCCGGATACGCGCTCTGGGAGGAGACGGCGGCCCGCATGGTCGACGCCCAGGCGCCCGGACTGGCCGCGCGGGTGCGGGAACTGGGGGCGATACCCGGCTCCGGCCCCGGCTGGCCGGTGCGGCTGCTGGAGGAGTGCGCGCTGCTCCACACTCTGGTCCAGGGCTGGCTGCGCCGCGACGGGCTCCCCGCGGAACTGGCCGCCACGGTCCGCTCCCGGGTCGGCCTGACCGGCTCCGCGGAGGGGCCCGCGGTCCGCGACCGGTGGCTGGTGCTCGCCCACTACGACACGGCCGACGCCCGCCTGACCACCCGCCGCATATGGGTGCACGGCGAGGAGAGCGGCCGGACGGCGCTGCTCCTCTCCTACGGCGCCGCCGGCCGCGCGCCGGAACTGGTGCTGCCGACGGGGCTCGCCCTCGACGCGGAGCTCTCCTCCTATCCGGGGTCCGGGCAGCCGAGGGCGGCGCTGGAGAAGCAGTTCGCCGCCCCGGCCCCGAGCACGCTGCGCCCGCCGGGCCTCACCACGGCGGAGGCCGCCGCCCGGTACGGCGACGCGCTGTGCCACGACCCCTGGCTGGACTCCGTACCGGTGACGCTGGAGGCCGTCACCCCGGTCCCGCACGCCGACGGCTGGCAGCTGGCCGACGCCGCGGGCGGCGCCGTGCCCGTCACCGGGTCGGCGTCCCCCGGCACGGGTTTCTGGCGGCTGGTCTCCCTCTCCGGCGGCGCCCCGCTGCGCGTCTTCGGCGAGTACGGCCACCGCGGCTTCACCCCGCTCACCGCCTGGCCCGCCGGCCCCGGCGAGCCGGTGACGGTCCGATGACCCGCCCCGCCCACCGGCCCGCCCGTCGTCTCCGCGGCCACCGTCGCCTCACCGAAGGGACGCTCCCCTCATGACTGCCACCGCCTCCGCCTGGGAGGACCTGGTCACCACGGCCCTGCTGGGCACCGAGCGGCGCCCGCCGTCCGTTCCCTCCGAGGGGCGGGAGGCGCCGATCGCCCTGCTGGACGAGGCCGCGCAGCAGACGCTGCGCCGGAGGGCCGGGCTCCGCCCCGCCCAGGCCGCGCCGCTCCCCCGCCCCGCGCCCGCGGACCTCCGGCCCCCGCTGCCGCCGGCCGCGGCCCGCCGGCTCTCCCTGCTGCTCACCGCACGCCCCGGCAGCGGGGGCGGCGGACGCCGGGGCACCACGCCCGACCTGGTGGAACTGCTGCCGCAGTGGCTGGCCCTGGCCGACGGGCGCGGGTTCGCCGCGCCGCCGGAGGCGCTGCCCGCCCTGCTGGAGGCCGCCCGCAGCCGCACCGACCTGCGGCCCGCCGTGCTCTCCTTCGCCGGGCCGCGAGCCCTCTGGCTGGCCGGGCTCAATCCCGAGTGGCGTTTCGCGCTGCGCTCCGCTCCGGGAGGCAGTGGCAGGCTGCCCGCCGCCACCGACCCGGACGGCGCACGGCAGCTCTGGGAGGAAGGCCTGTTCGCCGAGCGGGTCGCCCTGCTGACCTCCCTGCGCGGCCAGGACCCGGCCGCCGCCCGCGTCCTGCTGGAGTCCACCTGGACGACCGAGCGCGCGGAGGACCGGCTGATGTTCCTCGACTCGCTGCGGGCCGGGCTGTGCGCGGAGGACGAGCCGTTCCTCGAGCGGGCGCTGGGCGACCGCAGCCGCAACGTGCGGGCGACCGCCGCGGAACTGCTGTCGGCCCTGCCGGGATCCGCCCTGTCCCTGCGGATGGCCGCGCGGGCCACCACCTGCGTGGCCCTGGACCGCACGGACGCGGAACCGTGCGTCGTCGTCGAGGCGCCGCACGCCTGCAACACGGAGATGGAGCGCGACGGCGTGGTCGCCAAGGCGCCGAACGGGCGCGGCGAACGCTCCTGGTGGCTGGGCCAGCTCGTCGAAGCCGCCCCCCTCGCGACCTGGCCGGAACGGCTCGGCGGGCTCACGCCCGAGGAGATCGTGGCCCTCGAGGTGGCCGACGGCTGGGAGGGCGAACTTCACGCGGCCTGGTGCCGGGCGGCCGTCCGGCAGGGTGACGCCGCCTGGGCCCGCGCCCTGCTCGGCTCCCCCTCCGCGCCGGAGGCCGCCGGCCCGGGCGCGGTCGGCCCGGCCCAGCGGGCCAAGCTGCTCACCACCCTCGCCGACGAGGAACGGGCGGCCTGGGTGGCCGAGTTCATCGCCGCGCACGGACTGTCGGAGGCCTTCCAGCTGCTCGGCGTCTGCGCGGTGCCGTGGTCGGCGCCGCTGGGGCGGGCCGTCGTGGACGCCCTGGACATCGCCCGGGACGCCGGGAGCTACCCGTGGAGCTTCAGCGGGGTGATGGGCCTGGCCGAACGCTGCCTGGATCCGGCCGAGGCCACCCGCCTCGCGCCCCTCACCGCGACGTCCGCCGACGGCGAGGACACGGCGCCGGGGGCCGGCGGCTACTGGTCGGAGGCCTTCCAGCGCCTCGACAGCACCCTCCGTCTCCGCGCCACCATGGCCCAGGAACTGGGGGTGACCTGACGAGGCGTCGACCAACGGCGGGGCCGGACGGGGCTCGCTCACCAGGGCATCGGCCCAGCCGGGGCGCCGGGAACGCTGAGGCCCCGTCGGTCAGCCACCGCACGGGCGGCCCCGCGCGCTCGACCGCCGCCGGGCCGCCGTCGAGCGGCGGGCGCGGCGCGGTCCGCCCTCCCCGCGGAAGGAAGGGGACGGCCGCGCCCCGAAGGCGGGCCGCCCCTGCGGCGCGGCGTTCCGCGGACCCGCAGTTGACGCGGTCACGGCTCGGCGCCAGGCACCGGCACGCACCGCCCAGACCCACCGGCGCGCTCCGCCGCGGCTCCGCGAGCGCGTGCCCTCGGAGCCGCACGGACCAGACGGGTGAAGAGGCCGGCCCCCGGTGCCGTGCCGTCGCACCGGGCGGCCGGGCCGATCAGGAGGACGGGTCGACGCGGGACGACACCCCCGACAACGGCCGACAACGGCCGACAACGGCCTCTGGCGACGCGCCAGTAGAGACACATCAACAGAGACACACCGATGAGAGGGGACTCGGCGGCCGTTCGGCGCCGGGTCAGGCCTGCGCGTCCTCGCGGACGTTGGCGCGCACCCAGTCGACGACCGCCTGCGTCGGCGCGCCCGGGGTGAAGATCTCCGCCACACCCTTCTCCTTGAGCGGCGCGATGTCGGCCTCCGGGATGATCCCGCCGCCGAACACCAGGATGTCCGCCGCGTCGCGCTCCTTGAGCAGGTCGATCACCTTGGCGAACAGCGTGTTGTGCGCACCGGAGAGGATGGACAGGCCGATCGCGTCGGCGTCCTCCTGGATCGCGGTGTCCACGATCTGCTCGGGGGTCTGGTGGAGGCCCGTGTAGATGACCTCCATGCCCGCGTCCCGCAGGGCACGCGCGATGACCTTGGCCCCACGATCGTGACCGTCCAGTCCCGGCTTGGCTACGACCACACGGATCGGACCGACTGCCACACCCATCAACGCCTCCATCAACCGACTCAAGCCCGCCGCACCGGCCGGGGAAGTGAACGCACGTTATCCACAGCATCCCTCAACCGTCAGTCGCCCGGTGAAGAGGGAGGGCAACATCACACGGCCACCCGCTCGACCGGCCCTCGAACACGTCCGTCGGCCCCTCCCGCAGGGTTCCGACACGCCGGTCCCACGAGCCCCGACACGGCACTCGGGGGACGGTAGAACCGCCGGTCGGCGTGACCCTGGCATAGGCAACCGGCCCGTTCACCCCAAAACGGTGCCGCACACGTCGAACGTTTGCCGAACACATCCCCAAGGACACGCCCGAGGAACACCGAAACAGGCCCTCCTGTCCCATTGGTGCCCGCAGTATGGCCGCCGAAGATTGTCCAGTCCGCATACCGCCGGGTACAGTCGCCGCACTGCTCTGGCAGCCCCTGTCGTCGAGGCGAAAGAGAAGTTGGTGGACGAGCGTCACCCGTCGGGGAGCATGACGACCCCGGCCCCGGCCTCCGACTCGTCGTCGGCGCCTTACCCGGCGTACGGCGCGTCCGAGCCCTACTACGCGGACTTCACCCCGTACGACGGTCAGGCCTCCCAGGACTACGGCACCGGGTCCTACGAGACGCATATCCACCCCGGCGGTGGATACGACACGGGTTCCTACGCCACGCTGTCCGGCTCCTACGACGCCGGCTCGTACCCGAGCGGTTCCTACGACACGACCGACACGTCCGCCTGGACCGATCCGTCGATGACGGCCCAGTACACCGGCGACGGTTACGGCTCGAACTCCTCCTACGACAGCGGCCAGTGGGACATGGGCGCCCAGTACGACGCCTACGCCGCCCAGTTCTACGCAGAGCAGCACTACGCCGCCCAGGAGACCGGGTCGTCCGACTCCGACGGCTGGGGCGGCGGTGACCCGTACTCCGCCGACGTTCCCGAGCAGGCGACCGGCGGCCACGAGAGCACCGGGCAGTGGAACTGGAACGAGCAGGACACCGAGACCGGCGCCTACGACGCCACCGCGTGGAACTCCGCCGAGGGCGACGCCCACGACACGCCGGAGTCCGCCGACGGCCGGCGTGAGGACGCGGACGGCGAGGACCGCGACCGGCCCAGAGGCCACGACGACCAGCCCGACGGCCGGCCGCACCTCCTGGACGGCCAGGACGAGGCGCTGCCGCACGTCCCCCGGTCCGGTTCGCGCGGACGCCGCCGCACCCCCGCCCGCAGGTCCGCCCTGCTGACCGTCGCGGTGCCCTCGGTCTGCGTGATGGGCGTGGCCGGTGTCGCCGCCGCCTCGGTGGGCGGCGCCGCCGAGGAGACCACCACCCAGGCCGCGTCCGACGCCCAGCCGGTGAAGCCCTCCGTCGCCAACGACAAGGTCTCCGCGCAGTTCAGCGAAGTGACCGTGGCCGCCGCCGACTTCGGCGACCGCGCCAGCCGCGAGCAGGAGCGGATCGACCTCGAGGCCCAGCGCGAGGCCGAGATCAGGAAGGCCGCGGAGGAGGCCGCCAAGAAGGAGCGGCTCCGCCCCAAGTTCGCCAGCCCGGTCTCCGCGCACGGTCTCAGCGCCTACTACGGCGCGGCGGGCGTGAACTGGATGTCGGTGCACACCGGCATCGACTTCCCCGTCTCGTACGGCACGCCGGTGATGGCCGCGACGGACGGGGTGGTCCGCACCCAGTACAACAGCGCGTACGGCAACATGATGATCGTGACGGCCAAGGACGGCACGGAGACCTGGTACTGCCACCTCTCCACGTACAAGCTGGCCGACGGCACGGCCGTGAAGGCCGGCGACACCATCGCCTACTCGGGCAACTCGGGCAACTCCACCGGTCCCCACCTCCACTTCGAGGTCCGCCCGGGCGGCGGCGGTGCGGTCGACCCCCTGGCCTGGCTCCGCAGCCACGGCATCGACCCGACCTGACACCCGAGCGTCGTCCCGCGGCGGCGCACACCGGCTCCGGCGTGGTGCGGCGCGCCGCCGCGGGGACCCCCGTTACAGCTTCTCGACCGGCGCGTACCGCAGCAGCAACCGCTTCGGGCTGCCGTCCCCGAAGTCGATCGTGGCCTGCGCCTTGTCGCCCGCTCCGGCCACGCCGACCACCGTGCCGAGGCCGAACTGGTCGTGGGTGACCCGGTCGCCGACGGACAGGTCGACCACCGGCTTCTCCCCCGCCCGCCGCGTGGCGAAGCCGGAACCGCCCGCGGCGGAGGAACGGGCCCGCGTGGACGACAGCGAGGCCGCGACGCCCGCCGCGGGGCCGCTGCCGAAGCCGCCGCCCGAGGACGAGCCGCCCTTGCGCTTCCAGTCGACGTGCCCGTCCGGGATCTCGTCCAGGAACCGCGACGCCGGGTTGTACGACGGCTGCCCCCACGCACTGCGCAGTTCGGCGCGCGTCAGGTACAGCCGCTCACGGGCGCGGGTGATGCCGACGTAGGCGAGCCGCCGCTCCTCCTCGAGCTCCTTGGTCTGGCTCAGCGCCCGCATGTGCGGGAAGACGCCTTCCTCCATGCCGGTCAGGAAGACCACCGGGAACTCCAGGCCCTTGGCGGTGTGCAGCGTCATCAGCGTGATGACGCCGTCGCCGTCCTCCTCGTCCGGGATCTGGTCGGAGTCGGCGACCAGCGCCACCCGCTCCAGGAAGTCGGCGAGCGTGGAACCGCTTTCGGCCTCCGCGGTCTCCTGCTCGAACTCGAGGGCGACCGCGGCGAGCTCCTGGAGGTTCTCGATCCGCGTCTCGTCCTGCGGGTCCGTGGACGCCTGGAGCTCGGCGAGGTAGCCGGTCCGCTCCAGCACGGCCTCCAGGACCGTCGCCGGACCGGCGCCGGACTCCACCACCGTGCGCAGGTCCTCCATCAGCGTGTTGAACCGCTTGACCGCGTTCGTCGAGCGGGCCGCCATGCCGTACGCCTCGTCGACCCGGACCAGCGCCTGCGGGAAGCTGATCCGCTCCCGCCGCGCCAGTGCCTCGATCATCGCCTCGGCCCGGTCGCCGATGCCCCGCTTGGGCACGTTGAGGATGCGGCGCAGCGGCACCGCGTCCTCCGGGTTGGCCAGCACCCGCAGGTAGGAGAGGACGTCGCGGACCTCCTTGCGCTCGTAGAAGCGCACGCCGCCGACGACCTTGTAGGGCAGCCCGACCCGGATGAAGACCTCTTCGAAGACACGGGACTGCGCGTTGGTCCGGTAGAACACCGCGACGTCGCCCGGCTTGGCGTCGCCGGCGTCGGTGAGGCGGTCTATCTCGTCGGCGACGAACTGCGCCTCGTCGTGCTCGGACGGCGCGACGTAGCCGGTGATCCTGGCGCCCGCGCCGGCGTTGGTCCACAGGTTCTTGGGCCTGCGGGACTCGTTGCGCTCGATGACCGCGTTGGCGGCGCTGAGGATGGTCTGCGTGGAGCGGTAGTTCTGCTCGAGGAGGATCGTCGTGGCGTTCGGGTAGTCCTCCTCGAAGTCGAGGATGTTGCGGATGGTCGCCCCGCGGAACGCGTAGATCGACTGGTCGGCGTCACCCACCACGCACAGCTCGGCCGGCGGCACGTCCTCCGGCGCGGGCGGCACGTCCTCGTCGTGCGTCTCCGAGGCCCCGCCCACCAGCTCACGGACCAGCGCGTACTGGGCGTGGTTGGTGTCCTGGTACTCGTCGACCATGACGTGCCGGAAACGGCGCCGGTAGCTCTCCGCCACGTCCGGGAAGGCGCGGAACAGGTTGACCGTCGTCATGATCAGGTCGTCGAAGTCCAGCGCGTTCGCCTCGCGGAGGCGGGACTGGTACATCGCGTAGGCCTGGGCAAGGGTCTTCTCGAAGCCGTCGGTCGCCTGGGCCGCGAAGTCCTCCTCGTCGATCAGCTCGTTCTTCAGGTTGGAGATCTTCGCGCTGAACGACTTGGGCGGGAACCGCTTCGGGTCCAGGTCCAGGTCGCGGCAGACCAGCGCCATCAGGCGCTTGCTGTCGGCGGCGTCGTAGATCGAGAAGGACGAGGTGAAGCCGAGGCGCTTGCTCTCCCGGCGCAGGATGCGCACGCAGGCGCTGTGGAACGTCATCACCCACATCGCCGAGGCGCGCGGGCCCACCAGCTGCTCGACGCGCTCCTTCATCTCGCCGGCCGCCTTGTTGGTGAAGGTGATGGCGAGGATCTGGCCGGGGTGGACGCCGCGCTCGGCGAGCAGGTAGGCGATGCGGTGGGTCAGCACCCGGGTCTTGCCGGAGCCGGCTCCGGCCACGATGAGCAGCGGGGACCCGGCGTGCACCACGGCGGCGCGCTGGTTCTCGTTCAGCCCGTCCAGCAGGGCGGCGCCGCTCAGGGCGGGGCGCGGGGCGCCGTCGCGGTAGTAGGCGTCCCGGGCGGGCGGCACGTCGAAGCGGCCCGCGAACAGGTCGTCCGGGATCGGCTCCGGAGGGTATTCGCCGTGCTCCTCGTCGGGCGGCGGCGGGGCCTCGTCGTGGGCCGGAGGGGCCTGGAGGCTCGCCAGGTAGCTTTCGTCAAAGAGGCTGCTCATCGCCCTCCGAGTCTAGGTGCCCGCACCGACACCCGTGGCCGGTGGACGAAACCGCCCCCGAACCGTTGCACGCGCCCCCCGGCGCGTCCGCACGCGCGCCCCACGCGCGGACCGGCGCCTCCCCGTCCCTCCCGGTGTGACGAAGGTCCCGCCCCGCGGGCCGCCGCGGGGGCCCGGGGCGGCCCGCGGGCGGACACGGCGTTCTCCGCACACCGGTAGAATTGGGCGGACAGACCCACACCCTGACGCCGGAAGGCCCCCCGTGTCATCAGCGCCCACCGCTGCGTCCGCCGCCCCCGACACCGTCCTGGTCGTCGACTTCGGTGCGCAGTACGCCCAGCTCATCGCCCGTCGCGTCCGCGAGGCACGGGTCTACAGCGAGATCGTGCCGAGCACCATGCCGGTCGAGGAGATCCTCGCCAAGAACCCGGCGGCGATCATCCTCTCCGGCGGCCCCTCGTCCGTGTACGAGCCGGGTGCGCCGACCCTGGACCGCGCCCTCTTCGAGGCCGGCGTCCCCGTCTTCGGCATGTGCTACGGCTTCCAGCTGATGGCGCAGACCCTGGGCGGCCAGGTCGACAACACGGGCGCCCGTGAGTACGGCCGTACCCAGCTCCACGTGAGCCGGTCGGGTTCCACCCTCTTCGAGGGCACCCCGGACGAGCAGCCGGTGTGGATGTCGCACGGCGACGCCTGCTCCGCCGCCCCCGAGGGCTTCGCGGTCACGGCCTCGACCGACGTGGTGCCGGTCGCCGCGTTCGAGAACGACGACAAGAAGCTGTACGGCGTGCAGTACCACCCCGAGGTGATGCACTCCACGTTCGGCCAGCAGATCCTCGAGCACTTCCTGTACCGCGGCGCGGGCCTGCAGCCCACCTGGACCACGGGCAACGTCATCGACGAGCAGGTCACCGCGATCCGCGAGATGGTCGGCGACCGTCGCGCCATCTGCGGCCTGTCCGGCGGCGTGGACTCCGCGGTCGCCGCGGCGCTCGTCCAGAAGGCCATCGGCAAGCAGCTGACCTGCGTCTACGTCGACCACGGCCTGATGCGCAAGGGTGAGACCGAGCAGGTCGAGAAGGACTTCGTCGCCGCCACCGGCGTGGAGCTCAAGGTCGTCGACGCCGAGGAGCGGTTCCTGACCGCGCTCAAGGGCGTCAGCGACCCCGAGGAGAAGCGCAAGATCATCGGCCGGGAGTTCATCCGCGTCTTCGAGCAGGCGCAGGCCGAGATCGTCGCCGAGGCGCCGGGCGACCAGCCCGTCGAGTTCCTGGTCCAGGGCACCCTGTACCCGGACGTCGTCGAGTCCGGCGGCGGCACCGGCACGGCCAACATCAAGTCCCACCACAACGTGGGCGGCCTGCCGGAGGACCTCGAGTTCCAGCTGATCGAGCCGCTGCGCCAGCTGTTCAAGGACGAGGTCCGGATGGTCGGCCAGGAGCTCGGCCTGCCGGAGGAGATCGTCCAGCGGCAGCCGTTCCCCGGCCCCGGCCTCGGCATCCGCATCGTCGGCGAGGTCACCAAGGAGCGCCTGGACCTGCTGCGCGAGGCCGACGCCATCGCCCGCGAGGAGCTCACCGCGGCCGGCCAGGACAGCAAGATCTGGCAGTGCCCGGTGGTCCTGCTCGCGGACGTCCGCAGCGTCGGCGTCCAGGGCGACGGCCGCACCTACGGCCACCCGATCGTGCTGCGCCCGGTCTCGTCCGAGGACGCCATGACGGCCGACTGGTCGCGGCTGCCGTACGAGGTGCTGGAGCGTATCTCCACCCGCATCACCAACGAGGTGCGGGACGTCAACCGCGTGGTGCTGGACGTCACCTCCAAGCCGCCGGGCACCATCGAGTGGGAGTGACCCTTCCCACCACCGCGTGACGCAGGGCGCCGTCCGGCCTTCCGGACGGCGCCCTTCGCCGTCCCCGCCCCTCCCGGAGGACGGATTCCGGCCGAACCGCCCGGGATGTCGCCCCGCGGCCGGGAAACGGGCCGAAATTCTTGGGCCGCGACCGAGACCCGCAGGGCGCCGGGACGGTTGTGAAGGGAGAGGCCGGGACGCGCCCCCGGCTCCCGGCGGCACCCCGCGGCGGAGCGGGCCCCGTGGACCGGACGGGGCGGGCGGTACGGCACAATTCCCCTACGCGGCAGCGGAGTTGCCGTTGTGACGATCGTTGCGGAAGGCGGACACGGCGTGGCGGTGCAGGAGGCGCGGCAGGGCGCCGACGCGGCGAAGGACACCCATGAGGGCGGCTGCACGTGCGGGGACTGTCCGCACGGCGCACGCGCGGGACACCGGAAGGCCGTGGCGGCCTTCCTCCACCAGCGGGACGAGTTCGCCGCCGGAAAGGGACTGCCCGCCGCGGTCGCCCACTCGGCGTCCGCCTCGCGGCAGTGGGTCTCCGACGAGCTGACCCAGTCCGCCGCGGAGGTCGCCGAGCGCAGCCGGGCCGAGGGCCAGGCCTGGCTGGCACGGCTGTGGCGGGTCACGCTCTACGCCGTGTGGGGAGCGGTACTGCTGCTCCTGCTGGTGCAGGCCCTCACCGCGATCGGGGCGGGATGGACACCGGCCCGGACGGCCGGGCTGCTCGCGGCCCTGGTGACGGCCGCCGCGCTCTCCGCCGCCTCCTGGTACCACCGCGCTCGCGGCGGGGTGCTCGCGCCGGTGATCGGCGAGGACAACCGTCTGTCCACCTCGCGCGCGGTGGCCGTCGCGTGGGTGCTGTTCACCGCCTTCGCCGTGCTCACCCTGGCCGGCCAGCTCGCCGCCGCCTCCGGGCACCGGGAGCGCGACGCGCTGATCGCGGGCCTCGACCTGGCGCGCGGGGCGGGCATGGTGACGGTGCTGGCCGTGGTGTGCGCCATCGCGGTACTGGTCCGCCGGGTGGTGAGCCTGCGCGTGCAGGGGCAGCGGCTGCAGAAGGTGCGCGCGCACCGGCCGCGCGCGGCGGACCTGCTGACCGACGACGCCGGGCGCGGCAGCTTCGCCGACATCCAGTACGTCGTGATCTCCGCGGTGGCGCTGGTCTTCGGCCTGGTCCGGCTGGCGCGCAAGCCGGAGCAGTTGCCCGACCTGCCGTGGGGGCTGGCCGTGGTGGTGCTGATCTCGGCGGCGACCTACCTGGCCGGCAAGTACGCGGAGGGCGGCCGTCCGGTCGTGCTCTCCGTGGTGCGGGCCCGGGAGGCGGGGGACCTCGACGGGCCGATCCGCACAGGCGACGACATCGAGATCCGCGGGGCGGGCTTCGTGCCGCCGGGGGCGCAGGGCGCGGACCGTCTGTCGCGGATGGTCGTCCGCATAGGAGCGGTCAACGTCCACGTGCCGCTGGTGCCGGTGGCGGGCGGTTTCAGCAACCCGTCCGACACGGTGCTGACGGTGCCGGTGCCGGCCGACGTCGAGCCCGGCCGCGTCGAGGTCCAGGTCGTCACCGCGGCCGGCCTCGAGACCAACCGGGTGGTCGTCGACGTCACCGAGTGACCCCCTTGCGTCCGCGCGGCACCCCCTTGCGGGGCATACGCCAGGAGGAGCGGGACGCGGGGGCGATGGTTACCACCAGCCGCCCCGGTGTGACGCAGCGCCACGCTCAGGACAAGGTCACGAAAACGTATCGGGCATATCGCACACCGTCCTTCACACGGACCCCACACGTTGGCTAACGTGCCGCGCGGGCCGTCCGACCCCGACCCGCGAACCTCGCCGGTCCGTGCGGCCCCCGCCGAGTCCGGCCCCGCGCCGGAGCCGGGCCCGCACGCACCACCTGGGGTGAATCGTTCCGGCCCCGCCGGACCGTAGGGCAACCCTTCCGGAACTGCCGCCCGAACCCGACAGCTGACCCGGTAGGCGGGAGACGGAAGGAGTCGCCGCCTTGGCGTCGCACCGAAAACCCCGCCCCGCGGGTCTGCTCGCGGGCATACGCACCCCCGCCCTGGCGACCGTCGCCCTCACCTCCCTGGCCCTGCTGGGCCAGACCGCCCAGGCCGCCCCGTCCGACCGCCCGAGCCTCGAAGAGGTCCAGGAGAAGGTCGACGGCCTCTACCGCCAGGCCGAGGCGGCGACCGAGAAGTACAACTCCGCCAAGGAGCAGAGCGAGGCCCAGCGCCAGGAGCTCGACAAGCTGCTCGACGAGGTCGCCGAGCGCACCGACGAGCTGAACGAGGCCCGCGAGAAGCTCGGTTCGTACGCCGCCGCCCAGTACCGCTCCGGCACCGCGCTCCCCGACACCGCCACCTTCCTCCTCGCCGAGGCCCCCGAGGACTACTTCGGGCAGGCCCAGCTGATGGACCGTCTGACCGCCCGCCAGCAGGAGGCGGTCGACGCGTTCGTGGAGCGGCAGGCCGCCACCGCCGAGAAGCGGCAGGAGGCCTCCGAGAGCATGGAGACCCTGAGCTCCTCCGAGGAGGAGCTCCGCACCAGCAAGGCGACCGTCCAGAAGAAGCTGAGCGACGCCCGCGAACTGCTGGCCGAGCTGACCGCCGAGGAGAAGGCGCGGCTCGCCGAGATCGAGCGGACAAAGGAGGAGGAGGCCCGCCGCAAGGCCGAGGAACTGGCACGGCAGCAGGCCGCCGAGGAGAAGGCCCGTCAGGAGGCGGCGGCCGAGGAGGCCGAGGAAGCCGCCGAGGAGGGCTCCACCGGCGGCGACACCGGCTCCGGCGGCTCCACCGACGCCTCCGCCTCGCAGGGCCAGAAGGCCGTCGCGTTCGCCGAGGCCCAGATCGGCCTGCCCTACGTGTGGGGCGCGACCGGCCCGGACTCCTACGACTGCTCGGGTCTCACCCAGGCCGCCTGGAAGGCCGCCGGCGTGGACCTGCCGCGCACCACCTACGACCAGGTCGACGCCGGGACCACCGTCCCGGTCTCCCAGGCGCAGCCGGGCGACCTGGTCTTCTTCTACGACGACGTCACCCACGTGGGCGTCTACATCGGCGGCGGCATGATGGTCCACGCTCCGAAGCCGGGCACGAACGTCCGCGAGGAGTCGATCTACTACGACGGCGAGGGCTCCATCCACAGCATCGTGCGCCCCTCCTGAACGGCCCCGAGGACGCGCGACGGCCCGCACGCTCCTGGCGTGCGGGCCGTCGCGGTACGCGTCAGGGACGCGGGATCACGTCCACAGCACCGCGATGAAGATGTTGACCGTGGTGAGCGCCCCCACCAGGGCGAACTGCCCCTTGGACACCCGCTCCTCGTCACGCTTCACGTAGACCAGGCCGAGGATCACGATCAGCAGCAGCAGCTTGATGCCGATCTTGACGTGGTTGACCGAGGCGCCCTGGGCCTCGTTGAGGCCCACCAGGACGATGCCGGTGACCAGCATGGTGAGGGCGCCGTGCAGCATGCCCGGGGTGAAGCGGGCGGTGCCCTGACCGATGGCCTTCATCTGGTGGAAGAAACCGCCGAGCAGCGCGGCGATACCGATGATGTGAAGACCGACGAAGATGTGCAGGAGTACGTCCATGCCGGGGAGCCTAGCCACCGCCCGCGGCGGCTCCCGCGGCGGGCCGCCGCGTAACGCCCCTCCCGCCCCACCCGCCCCGGACGTGCACAAACGGTCGTGAGAGCACATCGATCCGTCATGACCGAAGCGCCTTACAACCCTCTCGAGTCCGCCCGTGACTCTTTGCAGTCATCTCCGCACAAACCGTTACCGTACGGTGACCTACCGGATTAGCGTCCTCCCCCAGGTGACCGGCTCCCCCACCTGTCGTCCCGACCGGACGGCGTCGGCCACCCCATCGAAGGTCCGGCGGCGGCCCGCCTCCCCTGTGCGGGCCGCCGCCGGATTGTGTGACCGTCCCTCCAGTGGGGCGGGACGTACGGAAGGACGTGGACTCCAACGTGGCATCGCACCGCAAACCCCCACAGCACCGGAGCGGCGGCAGGGCACGCACCCTGCTCACCGCGGTACTCGCGGGAGCGGCGGCCTCGGCGGGACTCGAGGGGGTCGGACACGCGGCGCCGAAGCCGACGCCGGAACAGGTCAGGGAAGAGGTCGACCAGCTGTACCGGGAGGCCGAGGCGGCCACCGAGAAGTACAACGGCGCCCAGGAGAGGACCCGGGTCGCCGAACGCCGGGTGGACCAGCTGCAGGACGAGGCCGCCCGGCGGGCCGAGGAGCTGAACGAGGCGCGTGAGGCACTGGGCTCGGCCGCCGCCGCCCAGTACCGCTCCGGGAACGGTCTCGACCCCGCCATGCAGCTGGCGCTCTCCTCCGACCCCGACCGCTTCCTGCGGGACGCGGGTTTCGCCCAGCGCGCCGGCGACCTCCAGGCCACCGAGATCGCCTCCGTGTCGCAGCAGATCCGCGAACTCGACGAGGTGCGGGACGACGCCCGGACCGAACTGGAGCGGCTGCGCGACCAGCAGGAGCGGGCCGAGCGTCACAAGCGGACCGTCACCGGGAAGCTGGAGAAGGCCCGCCGGCTGCTCTCCCGGCTGACCGCCGAGGAACGCGCCCGCCTCGCGGAGGCGTCGGGCGGCGGCGCGGAGGCGTCACCGGGCAAGGGCGGCGGGTCCGCCGGCACCCAGGGCTCCGGCGGCAGGATCTCCGCACCCGACTCCCGCGCGGCGGCCGCCATCGCCTACGCCCAGCGGAAGCTCGGCAGCCCCTACGTCTGGGGCGCCACCGGGCCCAACGCCTTCGACTGCTCCGGACTGATCCAGGCCGCCTACCGCTCCGCGGGGGTCTCCCTGCCCCGCACCACCTACGCCCAGATCGACGCCGGCCGGCGCGTGTCCCGTTCCCAGCTCCGCCCCGGCGACCTGGTGTTCTTCTACCCGGGCGTCACCCATGTGGGCATGTACATCGGCCAGGGCAGGATGATCCACGCGCCGAACCCCTCGGCCCCGGTCCGGATCGCCCCCATCGACGAAATGCCCTTCGCCGGGGCGACCCGCGTGGTCTGAGCGGACCGGAGCGCGCGGGGCGGGGACGGGCAGGCCCGCCGTCAGACCAGGCGTCGGGCCGTGGCCCAGCGGGTCAGCTCGTGCCGGTTGGAGAGCTGGAGCTTGCGCAGGACCGCCGAGACGTGCGACTCCACCGTCTTCACCGAGATGAAGAGCTGCTTGGCGATCTCCTTGTAGGCGTAGCCGCGCGCGATCAGCCGGAGCACCTCCCGCTCCCGCTGGGTGAGCCGGTCCAGGTCCTCGTCCACCGGCGGGGCGTCGGTGGAGGCGAAGGCGTCCAGGACGAAGCCGGCCAGCCGGGGCGAGAACACCGCGTCGCCCTCCTGGACCCGGAAGACCGAGTCGACCAGGTCCGACCCGGTGATCGTCTTGGTGACGTACCCGCGGGCACCGCCGCGGATGACGCCGATCACGTCCTCCGCGGCGTCGGACACCGAGAGGGCGAGGAACCGGACCGGCTGCTCCGGGTCGGAGGCGAGGCCCGCGCACCGGCGCAGCACCTCGACGCCGCCGCCGCCCGGCAGGTGGACGTCGAGCAGGACGACCTCGGGCCGCGTGGCGGTGATCACCGTGACCGCCTGGTCGACGTCGGCGGCCTCGCCGACCACCTCCACTCCGGTGCGCTCCGTCTCGCCGATCTCGGCGCGCACCCCCGTGCGGAACATGCGGTGGTCGTCGACGAGCACGACCCTCACCCGGCGTCCGGCACCCGGCTCGCCGCCCGTGCCCGCCTCGATGCCCGTGCCCTCGGGGCCGGTGGCTCCGGTCGCGTCGCTCATGACGTCCTCTCCGCCCTCTCCATCTCCAGCTCGACCTCGGTGCCCCCGTCGGGCGCGGCCCGCACACGGGCCGTGCCGCCGTTGCGTTCCATGCGGCCGATGATCGACTCCCGGACACCCATCCGGTCGGCGGGTATCGCGTCCAGGTCGAAGCCGGGGCCGCGGTCGCGGATGGACACGAACACCGTCCTCCCCTCCACCTCGGCGTAGACCTGGACCGGCCCGCCGTCGCCACCGTACTTGGCGGCGTTCACCATGGCCTCCCGCGCGGCCTGGATCTGGGCGGCCAGTTTCTCGTCGAGCGGGCAGTCGCCGACCACCACGACCTCGAGGGGGACGCCGTGCTTGTCCTCCACCTCGGCCGCGGTGCTCCGGACCGCCTCGGCGAGCGTCTCCGGCTCGGTCTCCTCCTCCTTGCCGGAGCCCTCGGGCCGGTACAGCCAGGCCCGCAGCTCGCGCTCCTGGGCCCGGGCCAGCCGGCGGACCTCGCCGGGGCTGTCGGCGTTGCGCTGGATCAGCGTCAGCGTGTGCAGCACCGAGTCGTGGACGTGGGCGGCCACCTCGGCGCGTTCCTGGGCGCGGATGCGCATCAGCCGTTCCGCGGAGAGGTCCTGGGTCATCCGCACCAGGTAGGGGCCGGCGAGCAGGGCCACGCCGACCAGGACGGCCAGCGCGGCCTGCAGCACGGAGCCGAGGTGGGCGGCCGAGCCCTGCAGGACGAACATCCCCGAGACGCCGGCCGTCACCAGCAGGACGCCCGCCGCCGCGCGGGCCAGCGTCACCGTGCGGCGACGGCGGCCGACCTCCATCCAGCGGGCCCGCCGCGCGTTGTCCGCCTGACGCCACACCAGGGCCACACCGGCCGCGACCAGCACCGCGGGCCACAGGTAGGCCCGCGTCCCGCCGCCCAGGTCCACACTGCCCACGAAGACCAGCGCGACCACCACCATCAGCAGCAGCGCGACCAGTTGCCCCCGGTCGGGCTTGCGCGCCACCAGTCGGCGCGGCGAGGAGGCCCCGGACGCCGACGCGGCCTGCTGCTTCCGGCCGTCCGCCGCACCGACGCCGCCGACGCCCAGCGGGACGAAGAACCAGAACGCCGCGTAGAGCAGCGCCCCCAGCCCCTGCGCCACGAACAGGCCCACGAAGGTCAGGCGGACCCAGGCCACGGGCAGGCCGAGATGCCCGGCGAGCCCCCGCGCCACGCCCCCGAGCCAGCGTCCGTCGCCGCTGCGGTAGAGCTTGCGCGGCGGCCGCTGTTCGTCGAGTACTGCTGCGGCTTCCGGCATGCCACGATCGTCACACGCCGCGTCCTCCGGGTCATCAGGGTCCGCCCCCGAGAGGACCCTGATCCCCACCCCGGCGCGCCTCGAACGGTTCCCCTCCGGGACGCCGGGGCGCGGCCCACCGCCGGGACGGCGGACCACTCCGCGGCGGGCGCCCAGGGCATACCGTCGGCCCCGACACCCCGGCCTGCCTCGGCCTCGGCCCCGGCCCGGCGTCGGCCTCGCCCCCCCGGCCTGCTCCGCTCCGGCCCAGGCCCGGCGGCGTCGGCTCCGATCTCGGCCCGGCGTCGGCCCTGCCTCGGTGTCCAGCCTCGGCGCCCGGGACCTCGACCGGGTCCTCGGCCCAGGGCTTCGGCCCAGGGCTTCGGCACGAGAGGCTTCAGCACAAGAGGCTTCGGCCCGGGACCTCGGGGAGGATCTCAGGGTCTTCCCAGGGTCGTCCCGACTCCCGCTGGGGCGTCCCGCCCGTCACCATGAAGGCATGACGGATCACCACCACCCGCACGACCCCGCGTCCGCCGACGCGGGGCGGCGCGCCGGTGCGTCCGCGACCGCCGACGAGCGGCCGGAACAGGAGCGGGAACCACGGCCGCTGCGGCGCGACCGGCGGTACAAGATGCTCGGCGGCGTCTGCGCGGGTCTGGGCCGGCAGTGCGACATGGACCCGGTGATCTTCCGGATCACCCTCGCGGTGCTCTCGGCGACCGGCGGCATCGGTCTCGTCTTCTACGGTTTCGCCTGGCTCCTGGTCCCCTACGAGGGCGAGGAGGAGAACGAGATACGCCGCCTGCTCACCGGCCGGGTGGACGGTCCGGCGCTGGCCTCGGTGCTGTTCGCCCTGGTGGGCTGCGGGGTGTTCCTGTCCATGCTGGGCAACGGCGGGGTGCTGACCTTCGGCGCGGTGCTCGCCCTGCTGCTGGCCGGGGCGGGCTACTGGTCCCGTCACCGGGACGCTCCCGGGCCGGACCCGCTGGCCGCCCAGGCCGCGGCCGACGCCCCGCCGGAGGCGCAGGCTCCCCCGGTCGCGGTCCCGGGCCCGTCCTGGTGGCGGGAGCCGATCGTCAAGGACGGCACCTTCGTCGGGGGCACGGGCTACCTGTGGGGCCCCGGCGACCTGCGGAACACCTCCGACAGGGACCTCGCGGCGGCGCTCACCATCTCCCGCGGCGGCGCCACCGCCGCGGATGGCGCGGCCGGCCGGGCTCCGAGTGCGGGCCGGTCCCGGAGCGCGGGGCCGCGCCCCCGTTCCCTCGGCGGGACGACGTTCCTGCTGGCCGTGGCGGCGGGAGTGCTGGCCACCGGCCTGGGCGGGGACGGCACCCCGGCCGTCAGCGCCGTCCAGCAGGGCCTGGCCTGCGCCCTGCTGGTCCTCGGGCTCGGCCTGGCCGTCAGCTCCTTCCTCGGCCGCACCGGCGCCGGCACCGTCTTCTGGGGCCTGGTCACGGCGGCCCTGCTGACCGTGTCGGCGGCCCTGCCGAGGAGCGTGGACGCGGACTGGATGCGCGTGGAATGGCGTCCGGCCTCCGCGGCCGAGGCCCGCGACGGCTACCAGCTGGGCATGGGCCTGGCCCGACTGGACCTGACACGCCTGCCGGTGACGGACGGGCAGACGGTGCCGGTCGAGGCCGATGTCGGCACCGGGCGGCTGGAGGTGATCGTCCCGGACGACCTGAGGGTCAGGACGCGGATCGAGGTCGGCATGGGCGACATCCGTTCGCCCGCCGCCGCCGGGAAGGACACCGGCCTCGGCGGCGGGCTGATCGAGGAGTACACACTGCCCGCGGCGGACGGCGGGGACGGCGACGGCCAGGACGACCGGCCGGCCGGGACGATCGACCTGCGCCTCGAGGTGGGCGCCGGGAACGTGGAGGTGACCCGTGTGGCGTCATGAGTTCCAGCCGGGGCGCTTCACCGCCGGCCTGGTCCTGATCACGACCGGCGTGCTCTTCGCGGGCGACGCCGCCGGGGAGTGGAGCGTGCCGTGGTTCGTGGCGATTCCGCTGGTGGTGGGCGGCCTCTCGCTGGCCGGGGCGGCCGGCCTGGTCGCCCGCACCCTCCGCTCCGGACGGGACTCCGGCGACGACCCCGCGACCTGACACCCGCGGCGCCGCGGCGCGCCTCACCGTGGACGGGAGTCTCACGATGCGGGCCGGGTTGGAGCCCGGGCGTCCCTCCGGCCATACTGGCCTCATGTCCGCGCTTTCGAGCTACACGTTTACCTATGGCACCCGGCCCGCCGGCTGCCATGGTCGTGCTGCTCACCGCGGATAGACCGCAGAGCGACTTCCCAGGCGCCCCGGGCCGGCAAGGCCCGGGGCGCCTGTCGTTTTCCCGGACCCACCGGCGCCGGGGCCTCACCGCACACCACGGAGGAGACCCCGATGAGCATCACCCCCACCACGACCCCCCTGGCCACCCCCGCGTCCACCGGCCCCACCGCCCAGGACACGGACCCGGCCGAGGTCATCGCCGACGCCCGGACGCGGATCGACGCCCTCGACGACCGCATCCTGGGGCTGGTGCAGGAACGCATGGCCGTGTCCTCCGTGATCCAGCAGACCCGCATCTCCGCCGGTGGCCGCCGGGTGAACCTGTCCCGCGAGATGGAGGTCCTCTCCCGCTACCGCGACGCCCTGGGCCGGCCGGGCACCTCCCTGGCGATGACCATCCTGGAGCTCTCCCGCGGCCGCGTGTGAACCGCCGTCCCGAAGAGCCCGCCCGCACGGGCCGACGCACCGGACGGACCAGGCAGACCAGATGGACCGGACGGGCCGGACGGACCGGACCAGCCGCCCCGCCCACCCGTCGACGCCGGACCGCCGCACGGTCACCCGTCCGGGACCGTGACCGTCCACCCGCACCCTTCGTTGGTCCGGTTGTCCGTGCCGGCCAGGCACGGCTCCCGAAAAAACCCACGCGTGGCTTGCTGGAGCGATGAGGCGCACGGAACACCGTGCCGTGCGCCGTGGGACCGTCGCTCCAGGGTGGTGACCGGACGGCAGGGGACAGCAGCCCGGTCCAACCGGAAAAACGGCCGGCTCCGGGGACGCCCGGAGCCGGCCGACAGGGACCGCCACCCACGGTCCCGGTCCAGGGAGTTGTCGAGGACGGGCGCTACTCGGCCGTCCCCGCGGCCTCAACGGTCGGCGGGTCCGCCGGGTCCGTCTCGGCCGGCTTCGGCATGGTGATCGCCGCGGGCGACTCCGACGCCGCTCCCAACGCCGCTCCTGACGCCGCCGCTCCCGTGTCCGCCTTCTTCGGCGGCACCACCGGCATGCCGAGGAACGGCAGCTTCAGCGCCGCGAAGGCCTTCTCCGGCACCACCGGTGTCCGCGGCGGCACCGCGGCCAGTCGCCGGTACGCCTCGCCCTGCGCCGGCCGCGGGTCCTCCTCGCCCTTGTTGGGCCAGAACGACATCGCCCGCTCGGCCTGCGCCGTGATGGTCAGCGAGGGGTTGACGCCCAGGTTCGCGGAGACCGCCGAGCCGTCCACCACGGAGATCCCCGGGTGTCCGTACAGCCGGTGGTACGGGTCGATCACGCCGGTCTCCGGCGAGTCGCCGATGGGGCAGCCGCCCAGGAAGTGCGCGGTCAGCGGCATGCCGGTGAGCTCGCCGACGTTGCTGCCGGCGAAACCGTTGATCTCCTCCGACAGCAGCGAGGCCGCCTCCACCGCCGCCTTGATCTGCTTCGGGTTGGGCGCCCCGTG
Organism: Streptomyces sp. NPDC002640; assembly: GCF_053592575.1. Lineage (NCBI taxonomy): Bacteria > Bacillati > Actinomycetota > Actinomycetes > Kitasatosporales > Streptomycetaceae > Streptomyces > Streptomyces sp. NPDC002640. Next base: position 225,942 of record NZ_JBSFVZ010000002.1, read on the forward strand.
GCCCTGCCGCGCGGTGAGCAGGCCCTTGCCGAGGCCCGTGCGCTTCAGGTGCGTGGTCAGCGAGTTGTCCAGGGACTGCATCACCAGGCCGATGATGGTCCGCTCCGACCAGCGCCGGTTGGACAGCGACCGCAGGGTCAGCAGCGGGTGGCGCAGCCCGTTGCCCAGCCAGCCCAGGACCCGCGCCGGGCCCGTGCCCTTGGCGGCGTACGGCACCTGGAGCACCGTGAGGGCACCCATGGCGTTGGAGCCCTTGCCGTAGCGGACGGGTTCGATGTGGGTGTTGGCGTCCGGGTGGATGGACGAGGTGATGGCGACGCCCCGGGTGAAGTCGACCTTGGGCTGCCCGGTCACCCGGCGGTAGCGCCGGTCGTCGGTCTGCGCGCCCACCAGCGCCTCGGAGTTGGTGCGGGTGAGCATGCCCAGCTTGCCGGAGATCCGGGGCAGCTGCCCGCCCGCCTTCATCCGGTGCAGCAGCGTCTGCGTGCCGTAGGTGCCGGCGGCCACCACCACGTGACGTGCGCGGAAGACGCGCCCCTTGCCGAGCCTCTTGCGGTCGGTGCCGACGGCGTCGACCAGGAATCCGCCGTGGCCGTCCTCGGTGACGGACCGCACGGTGGTCATCGGGTGCACCGTCGTGCCGGCCTTCTCGGCGAGGTACAGGTAGTTCTCGTTGAGGGTGTTCTTGGCGCCGTGGCGGCAGCCCGTCATGCACTCGCCGCACTCGGAGCAGGCCGTGCGGCTGGGGCCGACCCCGCCGAAGTACGGGTCGGCGACCGCCTCGCCGGGCCGCGCGGTGACGCCGCCGTCCGCGTCCTCGCCGTCGCCGAAGAACACGCCGACCGGCGCCAGGTGGAAGCTGTCCCCCACGCCCATCCGCTCGGCGGTCGCCTTCAGGTGGACGTCCGAGGGGGTCATGGTGGGGTTGAGCCGCACGCCCAGCATGCGCTGCGCCTGGTCGTAGTACGGCTTCAGCTCCTCCTCCCAGTCGGTGATGTCCTTCCACTGCGGGTCCTTGAAGAAGGGCGTCGGCGGCACGTACAGGGTGTTGGCGTAGTTGAGCGAGCCACCGCCGACCCCGGCGCCGGCCAGCACCATCACGTTGCCCAGCAGGTGGATGCGCTGGATGCCGTACATGCCGAGTTGCGGGGCCCAGAGGAACTTCTTCAGGTCCCACGAGTTCTTCGGCAGGGTCTCCCGGGTGAACCTGCGGCCCGCCTCCAGGACACCGACCCGGTAGCCCTTCTCGGTGAGCCGCAGCGCGGTGACGGAACCCCCGAAGCCGGAGCCGACCACGACCACGTCGTAGTCGTAGGGCGGCCGGCCCTGCGGGGCGTCGGAAAGGCCTGCGGTCTTCTCCTGCGAAGCGTTCTCCTGCGACACGTGCGCGCTCCTCACTGAGAACGGTTGAGAACCGGGGCGGGCGATGGGTAAGGCGGTCCGGTGCGGCGGTCCGACCGGTCGGTCCGGTGCGGTGGGACGGGTCCGGTGCGGTGGTCGACTGCGGGGGGAAGGGCGGTTGCGGGGGAAAGGCGGTTGCGGGGAGGGCGGCTGCGGAGACCCTGGTGCGGCGGCGGGCGTGGTGCGGCCCGCCGCCGCGGGGGCGGTCAGCGCAGGCGGAAGGCCTTCATCACCTTCAGGCCCAGGCTGAGCACGTTCGCGTACTGCTCGTCGCTGAGGCCGAACGACGGCGCCAGCGGCATCAGCCGCTGCACGGCGACGGTCTGCGCCTCGGTGTACTTGAGGATGCCCTCGGACCCGTGACGGCGGCCCAGGCCGGAGTCCTTCATGCCGCCCATCGGCGAGCGGGCGCTGCCGTAGGCGGGCGCGAAGCCCTCGTTGATGTTGACGGTGCCGGTCTGCAGCCGGGCGGCGATGCGCCGGGCACGGCGGGTGTCCTTGGACCAGATGGACGAGTTGAGGCCGTAGTCGGTGCCGTTGACCCGCTCCACGGCCTCCTCCACGTCGGCGAAGCGGTAGACCGAGACGACCGGGCCGAAGGTCTCCTCGGAGCAGACCGACATGGGGGCTTCCACGCCGTCCAGGACGGTCGGCTCGTAGAAGTACGGGCCGACGTCGGGCCGGGCGACACCGCCGGCGAGGACCGTGGCGCCCTTGGCCACCGCGTCCTCGACGTGCCGCATGGTGGTCTCCATCTGGCGTTCGCTGGCCAGGGATCCCATGTCGGCGCCGTATCCCAGGAAGTTGCCCAGCCTGAGCGCCTTGGTCCGGGCGACGAACCGCTCCAGGAAGGCGTCGGCCACCGACGCGTGGACGAAGAGCCGCTCGATGGAGATGCAGAGCTGGCCGGCGGTGGAGAAGCAGGCGCGCACCGCGCCCTCGGCGGCCTTGTCCAGGTCGGCGTCGTCGAGGACCACCATGGCGTTCTTGCCGCCGAGTTCCAGCGAGACGCCGACCAGACGGGCGGCGGCGCGTTCGGCGACCTCACGGCCGGTGCGGGTGGAGCCGGTGAACGAGACGTAGTCGGCGTGGCGGACCACCTCGGGGCCGACCACCGGACCCTCGCCGATGACGACCTGCCAGACGTCGGCGGGCAGCCCGGCCTCGATCAGCGTCTCGCGCGCCCACAGGGCGGTCAGCGCGGTCTCGGTGTCCGGCTTCATCACCACGGCGTTGCCCGCCACGAACGCGGGCAGCGCGTCGCCGACGGACAGCTCCAGCGGATAGTTCCAGGGGGCGATCTGGCCGATCACCCCGCGCGGGTGGCGCAGTTCCTCGACCTTGGTGAGCACCGGCACCGCGCCCAGGTGACCCTTGGGGGCCAGGTAGGCCGGGGCCTTCCTGCCGTAGTGGCGGGCGGCCATGGCGACGGCCTGCAGCTCCTCGTGGGCGTGCAGGCGGGCCTTGCCGGTCTCGGCCTGGATCAGGTCGAGGATCTCGGCCTGGCGCTGGAGCACCAGGTCGTGGAAGCGGAGCAGGACGGCCGCGCGGCGGCGCACCGGGACGGCGGCCCAGGCCTTCTGCGCCGCGCGGGCACGCTCGAACGCCGTCGCGACCTCCTCGACGGAGGTCTCCGGAAGGTCGGCGAGCCGTTCACCGGTGAACGGACTGTGGTTGAAGGTGAGGCCGGTACCGGTCACACCCCTGGTCAGCCGCGCCACCCGTTCCGGCGTCACCACGTCGGCGATGGCGCGCGCGCCGGACGGCGCGGCGGCCACCGGGTTGGTGCCGGCCGTGCCGCTGTCCGTCCTCCGCGCCCGCGGGGCCTGCGTCTCCGTCATGACGCGCAGGGTATGACGGTCGAAACACTTTGGGTACCCATCGGTAACCCCCTTCACCTCGTGGACACATCATGCCAGTGATCGCTGGCACAAAAGCCCTGATCAGGGGTTGTGCGACGGGAAACAGGTTCGCAGAACTCTTCCGGCCCGGTTTCGGCCGGGTGACGCCCGGCGGTCGCCGCGGGCCCGGCGGGGCGTCCGCGCCGGGCCCCGGGACGACGCGTCAGGCCGGGTCGAAGACCAGGTTCTCGATGGTCCGCCGCGCCACTTCCCTGCCCCGCTCGGTGACGTCGCCCTTGCCCGGATAGGCGATCACGACCCGGTACATCCGGTCGTCGGTGTTCTCGTAGTAGAAGAACCGCATCTCGACCCGACGGGGGTCCTGCGCGTCGGTGGTGTCGAAGGCGACGACGTTCTCCGCCGCGGGCCGGTCCTGGTGCTTCAGGCCCGGCCGGGGGGTGGTCGTGGGGCTCTCCGGCATGTCGAAGTCGAACTCGCCGTCCTTCACGAACTCGTCGTTCTCCGCGTGCATCTGCGCGTCCGGGCTGACGGCGACGTCCCGCAGGACGTCGTCCCGCGAGTACCGCTCGACCCGGACCCATATGACGCCGCTGGGGTCGGAGAAGGTGACCTTGTCCTGCTGGGAGTCGGTCTCCTTGGGCTCGATCGCCGTGTAGCTGCCGGGCACACCGACGCTCACGCCGAGCGCCTTGCGGTGGTGGGTCTTCCAGCCGTCCGGCAGGGGACCGGCGAACGGGTCGGCCAGCACCAGCCAGGTGGCCAGCACCGCCGCCAGCAGGCAGGCCAACGCCCCGAACAGCACCTTCCGCGGCACCCACGTCCCGCCCGCGCGGGGCGGTGCCGGACGCGGCGGGGCGGGCGGGGCCGGGGGCCGCAGCGCCGCCTCCAGCAGGCGGCGGGTGCCCGCGTGGTCCAGCCGGTGCGCCGGGTCCTTGCGGAGCAGCCCGGTGATCGCCTCGGCGAGCGGACCGGAGGCGGACGGCGCGGGCGGCTCGGAGTTGAGCACCGCCTGCAGGGTCGCCGGAACGTTGCTGCGCCGGAACGGCGAGACGCCCTGGGTGGCCGCGTACAGCACCACCCCCAGCGACCACAGGTCGGAGGCCTCCCCCGGCCGCTGCCCCAGCACCCGCTCCGGGGAGACGTACTCGGGCGAGCCGACGAAGGCGCCGGTGTCGGTGAGGCTGGTGTCGCCCTCGGCCTGGGCGATCCCGAAGTCGGTGAGGACGACCCGGTCGTGGCTGCCGAACAGCACGTTCTCCGGCTTGACGTCCCGGTGCAGGATCCGCGCCGCGTGCACCGCCTCCAGCGCGCCCAGCACCTCGAGTCCGATGCGGGCGGCCTCCCGGGAGTCGAGCGTGCCCTCCTGGAGGACGTCGCCGAGCGAGCGGCCGCGCACCAGCTCCATGACGATCCACGGCCGGCCGTCGACCAGCGCCACGTCGTGGACGGTGACCACGGCGGGATGGTCGGTCCGGGCGGCGGTGGTCGCCTCGCGCCGCATCCGGATGTAGAGCTTCTCCTGCTCCTCCGCGGGCAGGTGGTCCGGGACGCGGGGCTCCTTGACGGCGACCTCGCGGCCCACCGTCTCGTCCATGGCCCGCCAGACGGTCCCCATGCCGCCGTGTCCGAGCCGGGAGAGCAACCGGTAGCGGCCCGCGATCAGGCGTCCCGCGCCGGGGTCCTGGGCGGGCGGCCGCTCCGGCGTCGCCGGGGTGGGCCGGTGCGGGTGGGGCTGGGCGGGCGTCGCCGGGTGGGGCGGCGCGGGCGCGTGGGCGTGCTGCGGCATCGGCTGCGCCTGGCGGGCGGCCGGGTGGGGCGCCTGCTGCTGCGCGGGCACCCCGTACGGCGCCGGCGGCTGCTGGGCGGGCGCGCCGGGCGGCGCCGGCGGCTGCAGGCCGTAGCTGGTCGGTTTCTCGGGCCGGTGGCCGGCTCCCCCGTCGCTGCTCATGAACCCATCCCTATCGCGCCCGGCCCGCACGAAGCCACCGTCCCGGACGAGCGGTCACAGAGCCGTGACGGTCGGCGGGTGTACTCAGGTGGTCAGCCGGTCCAGTCGCAGGTGGTCAGCCGGTGTACTCGTAGGTGGTCGACGCCTGTTCGAAGAGGCGCGTCACCTGGTCCTTCTCCGCGTCCGGCCCGCGCAGCTGCACCACGTGGTAGCGGCCGCCGTCGAGGATGGCCAGGTTGCGCACGTAGAGCTTGCGTCCCTGGTCGTCCGTCCAGGTGAACTCGCCCTCGGCCATGACCTTGCCGCCCACCTCGATGCGGCGCAGGCCGCCCGACCCGGCCCAGGTGGAGTCCCGGTAGGGCTGCAGTTCGGGCTCGTGCTCCTGCTGGTAGACCTGCGGGTCGCGGCCGTACTGCTCGGCGCTGTCCCGCCCGGGCACCACGATCAGCCGGAAGTCGCCCCGCGAGTAGACGACCTGGCCCTGGCCGTTGCGCGGTGCGCGCTCCCAGCCGCCGGCGACGGCGATCTCGAAGCCCTCGGGGTCCTTGCGGAGGGTGAATCCGTCCGCGAGGTCGCCCTCGGGCGGGTCGGAGGGTCCGGCGGGGTCCTTCGCGGACGCCGACGGGGACGGCTTCGCGTCGTCCGGGGGCGGCGTGCTCCGCGGGGTGTCGGCGGGGAAGGAGTTGCCGGACCGGCCCTGCCGGTCCGCCTGTTCACCGGCCTCCGGCAGGAAGAGCACCGCGTAGGCGACGGCGGCCACCAGCAGCAGGAGGATCGCCACGAGCAGCGTCCGTCCGAGGCTGCGCGGCGACTGCTCGCGCTCCTCCGGCACGGCCCGCCCGGCGCGTTCGGCTCGTGCGGCGCGGACCGGACGCTCCGGGCGTGGCGGCCGGTCGGCGCGTACACCCCGCTCCGCGCGCACGGCGCGTTCCGGCTGGTCGGCGGCCGCGCGGCGGTGGCGGGCGCGGGCGGCCCCGTCCTTGCGGGAGCCCCGGCGGCGGCGCACCAGTTCGCCCTTGCGGCGCACCATCGGCAGCCGCTCCGGGTCGGCCGGCGGCAGCGCGATGACGTTGACGCCCGCCTCGGGTTCCGGCGCGGACCGCACCATCGAACGCAGCCAGCCGGCGAGTTCCTCGACGTCCGGCCGGTCGGTGGGGTCCTGGCGCAACAGGGACTCCACGACGGGACGCAGCGGCCCGCACTCCTCGGCGAAGGCCGGCGGCTCCGCGCACACCAGCTGGACCAGTTCGGCGGTGGAGTCCTCCGGGTAGGGGGCGTGGCCCTGCACGGCGCGGAAGAGCAGCGCGCCGAGCGCCCACAGGTCGGTGGCCGGTCCCACGGGCGCGGCGAGCTGCCAGTTGTCGTGCACCGGGTGGGCCTGTTCGGGCGCCCACCGCTCGGTGACCGCGCCGACCACCGTCATCCGCGCCTGCCGGGCCCGCTCCGCGGCGAGCGCGGTGGCCGGGCCGCGGCCCGGGGGCGGCGGCGGGACCGGTGAGGCCGCCGGGGCGGCCGGAGCCGCGGGAGCCGCCGGGGCGTGCCGCGAGGGCCCGCCCTGCTGCGGGACGGGCGTGTTCGCCGTGCGGGGGACGGGATCGGCGGTCGACGCGGACCCGGGCGGGGTCGGCCAGGTGACGGAGGCGGCGGGGCGCGGCTCGACACCGTGCCAGGACGGCCGTCCTTGCACGCCGTAGGGATCGGCTATCCGGCCGGGCGGGTCGGCGGGCTTCTCCGGCGCGGGCACGCCCTCCACGGGTGTGCGGGCTCCGGGCAGCGCCGGGCGCCCGCCGGGTCCGTGTTCCTCCAGGCTCCGGCCGGCGCTGAGCGCCTCGTCCACCCGGGCGGCCGCGGCGTGCGCGCCCTCCTGGTAGGCGGCGATCGCGCGGTGCGTGGCGTCCTCGCCGCGTGACGCGGGGCCGTCCGCTCCGGGCCACGGCGCCGCCTCCGGGGCCGGGGCCCAGTGGTCGGAGGAGGGCGAGGGCGAGGGCGCGGGCAGGCCCGGGACGGCGCGCGGGGCGGGGACGGCGGACGCGTCGGGTTCCGGGGACTCCGGGCCGCCGGAGTCCCCGGGTTCGGGTCCGGGCGGCTCGGGGGCGTCCAGCGGCGGCGTCTCCGGCGGGACCGGGTCGTAGCCGCAGAGGGCTTCCTCGGCGGCTCCGGCGGCCAGCCCGCCGAGCACCACCCGCCCGTCGTCGCAGACCAGCACCGTGCGCGGGGTGATGTTGCGGTGGACCCAGCCGTGCGCGTGCAGGACCCGGAGCGCCATCAGTACGTCGGCGGCGATCTCGGCGGCGCGGTACGGGGTCAGCGGGCGTTCGGCGAGCAGGTCCCCGAGGGGGCGGCCCGGCACGGCCTCGCCGACGACCCAGAGGGAGCCGCCGTCGGCGAACACGTCGTAGACCTGGTCCAGCCGGGGGTGGTCGGGGATGCGCGCCGCCTCCCGGGCCGCCTCCAGGGCGCGGCGCACCGCCGGCTCCGCGGGCTCGCCGTCCCGGCTCCCGCCGTACCGCGCGGCCGCGCTGAAGCCCTCGGGCAGCCCGTCGGCGTCCAGCACCTCGGCCTCGACGACCTCGGGGAGCGGGATCTGACGGACCCGCACCTCCTGGCCGCTGTAGGTGTCGAAGGCCAGCCCCTCGGCCAGGTCGTACCGGTCCTCGCCGGACGGGGGCAGGGGCAGGCGATAGCGATCGGCGAGTATCCGTCCCGCGTAGTCGTCCACCAGACCCTCCCCGCTCCGCCCGGTCGGTCAGTTCCGTTCGGTGTGCGCCGTGTTCCGGCCGTTCTTCCGTCTGCGTACGGTCCGCGCGGATTCACGATACGTGCCGTGGCCGACACCCGCCGCTCCGATGCGACATCCTGCCACCGCGCGGCCCCGCCGGATCAGGTCTTCGGCCGGAACGTGGCGGTGAGGGTGTCCCAGGTGTCCTTGCGCCGGTCACCGTCCCAGTCGGCGGACGGAGCGGTGTACATCAGCGCGTAGCCCTGGATGGGGCTGACCACGAACCCGCGGTTGACGACCCGGTACTTGGTGCCCCCCTGGGCGTAGGTGAACTCCCAGTCGGCCGCGTTCCAGCCGCGGAAGTCCACCGCCTCTATCCCGATCCGCCGGTACTGGTCGCGGGCCATGTACTTCTCCTGCTGCTCCCAGTCGGCCACCGGGTCGTCCTTGGGGGTGCTGGTCCAGCCGATCAGCAGCCGCTGGTCGCCGGGGCCGGTGAAGCGGGCGCCGGCCTTGTCGCTGGAGCGGTAGCGCCAGCCGGCGGGCAGGCCGATGGTGAAGCCCTGCGGGGACGTGTACGCGGTGGTCTCCAGCAGACCGTCGTCGGAGGCGCCCGAGCCCTTGCCGTCGCCCTTGCCGCCGCCCTTGCCGTCCTCCTTGTCACCGCCCTTGTCGTCCTCCGTGCCGTCGTCGTTGGAGGCGCTCGGGGAGGTGCGGTCGTCGGGCTCGCCGGAGGAGCCCTCCGAGGAGCCGGACTTCCCGTCGCCGGGCTCGGGCTCGCCGCTGGCCGCCACGTCGCCCCGGCCGGCGGAGTCGTCCGTGCCGTCGCCCAGCGTGTTGACCAGGACGGTGACCAGCACGGCGAGGACCGCGACCACCGCGACGGCGATCAGCACGGTCCGCCGGGAGAACACGTCCCCGAGGGAGCCGCCCGGCCCGCCCGGCCCGCCCTGCTTCGACGACGCGGGGGCGGCGGGCCGCTCCGGCATGTCGGCGGGCGTGCTCATCACGGGCCAGCCCGGCCGCGCGGCGGGCGCGGCGGAAGTGGCGGGCGTGCCGGGAGTGGCGGACGTGGCGCCGGACTTCGCGGCCGTCCCACCCGCGGGCCCCGCGGCGTCCTTCCCGGAGCCGGCGACGATCGGGCGGGAGGTGGTGCCGGTGAGGGGCAGCGCGGCGGAGCCCTCGCGCTCCTCGGGCAGCGGGACGGTGCGCACGGCGTCCACCGGCGTGGACTCGGCCTCCGCGGCGGTGCCCGAGAGCACGGCGCCGAGCAGGGCGCGCGCCTTGGCGTCGTCCAGCCGCTTGGCGGGGTCCTTCTCCAGCAGGCCCAGGATGACCTCGCGCAGCGGCCCGGCGTGCCGGGGGTCCTCCACCGGCTCGGTCATCACCGCGGTGAGCGTGGCGATGGCGGAGCCCTTGTCGTACGGGGGCACGCCCTCCACGGCCGCGTACAGCAGGCCGCCCAGCGACCACAGGTCGGCGGCGGGGCCCGGCTTGTGACCGCGGGCGCGCTCCGGGGAGATGTAGGAGGGGGCGCCGACGAGCATGCCCGTGGAGGTGAGGGAGGGGTCGCCCTCGATCTGGGCGATGCCGAAGTCGGTGAGGACCACCCGGCCGTCCTCGGCCATCAGCACGTTGGACGGCTTCACGTCACGGTGCAGGATGCCCTCGCGGTGGGCGGAGCGCAGCACGTCGAGGACGGCGAGGCCCACCTCGGCGGCGCGGCGCGGGTTGAGCGTGCCGTCCTCGCGGATCACCTCGGCGAGGGACTTGCCGGTGACCATCTCCATCACGATCCACGGCCGGTCGTCCTCGTCGACCACGTCGTAGACGGTCACCGCGCTGGTGTTGCGGATCCGCGCGATCGCCTTCGCCTCGCGCAGGGTGCGTGTGATGAGGCGGCGCTGTTCCTCATCGTCGATGTTGACCGGAAATCGCAGTTCCTTGACGGCGACCTTCCGGCCGAGCGTCTCGTCCTCGGCGCGCCAGACCGTGCCCATGCCGCCTCGGCCGAGCACCGACTCCAGCCGGTAGCGCCCGGCGAGGAGACGTCCGGTCCTGTCCTGACGAGGTGTCCCCGCCCGCTCCGTCTCCGACATGCGTCCCCTCATGCAACCCGCCCTGACAGAGCCTCCATTGTCCCCCACCCGACAAGTGAACGGGCCGCCGGGTGGGGATGAACCGGCTTGCCGTACTTGACCGATGACGGGCTGCCACCACGGTCGACGGTACCGGCGAAAACCGCCTCGTCCACCCCCGACGGCGGACGAATCCGCCCACCTCTCCACCCCGTCTTCCCCGTCCTCGCCGAAGCCCACGTCCCGTCCCACGGTTCCGGACGCGGCCCCGAAGCCCGCGGCGTGCCCGCACCCCACGGTGTCGTCGCGCGGGTCGGCCACCTGCCGCACAGGCCGGAACCCGCTCCCGGCACGGGCGCGACCGCCGACGACCGCCCACCACCGAGGCGCAGACCCGCGCCCCCCACGGCCCCACCGCGCACTCACGCCGCGTCACCGCAGGCCGTCACCACGGGGTGTCACCGCGGGGTGTCACCGCGGGGTGTCACCGCAGGCCGTCACCGCGGGCCGGGGCGCCGCGCGGACGCGCAGGACGGCGCTCCACTCCCCTCTGCCGGCGCGCGCCGGGCATCGGCACCACCGCTCGCCGCAGCCCATCCCGCACCCGCCCCGCGGTACGGCGCCCGCGGCCCAGCCGCCCCGGCGTCCCCCGCGAGAGGGCGGCGGCAGGGCCGTCAGGAGTGGATGATGTCCGGGGCCCCGAGCCTCGCCGCGTCCGCCGTGAGGTCGTCCGGCTGGCGCTGCGACTCCCGTTCCGCCTCCACCCGCTTCTCGTAGTACTCCACCTCCCGGTCCACCCGCTCCGCGTCCCAGCCGAGGACCGGGGCCATCAGTTCGGCGACCTCCCGCGCGCTGCGGGTGCCGCGGTCGAACGTCTCGATGGAGATGCGGGTACGCCGGGTCATCACGTCGTCCAGGTGCAGCGCGCCCTCGCTGCGGGCCGCGTAGACCACCTCGGCCCGCAGGTAGTCGTCGGCGCCGGGAAGGGGCGCGGCCAGCGAGGGGTCCTCGGCGATCAGTTCCAGCACCTCCTCGGCGAGCGAGCCGTACCGGTTGAGCAGGTGCTCCACCCGGACCACGTGCAGGCCGGTGCGCGCGGCGATGCGGGCCCGCGCGTTCCACAGCGCCCGGTAGCCCTCCGCGCCGACCAGCGGGATCTCCTCGGTGACGCAGGGCGCCACCCGCCGGTCGAGCCCGTGCACCGCCGCGTCCACCGCGTCCTTGGCCATCACCCGGTACGTCGTGTACTTGCCGCCCGCGACCACCACCAGCCCCGGCACGGGGTGCGCCACGGTGTGCTCGCGGGAGAGCTTGCTGGTCGCCTCCGACTCCCCGGCCAGCAGCGGCCGCAGACCGGCGTAGACGCCCTCCACGTCGTCCCTGGTGAGGGGGATGGCCAGCACCGAGTTGACGTGCTCCAGCAGGTAGTCGATGTCGGCGCTGGAGGCCGCCGGGTGGGCCTTGTCGAGGTTCCACCCGGTGTCGGTGGTGCCGACGATCCAGTGCCGCCCCCAGGGGATGACGAACAGGACGGACTTCTCGGTCCGCAGGATCAGCCCCGTCGCGGAGTGGATGCGGTCCTTGGGGACGACCAGGTGGATGCCCTTGGACGCCTTGACGTGGAACTGGCCGCGCTCGCCGACCATCGCCTGGGTGTCGTCCGTCCACACCCCGGTCGCGTTGACGATCTGCTGGGCGCGGATCTCGTACTCGCCGCCGCCCTCCAGGTCCTTCACCCGGGCGCCGACCACCCGCTCGCCCTCCCGGACGAACCCGGTGACCCGGGCCCGGTTGGCGACCTTGGCCCCGTAGGCGGCGGCCGTCCGCACCAGGGTGGCGACGTAGCGGGCGTCGTCCATCTGGGCGTCGTAGTACTGCAGCGCGCCGGTCAGCGCGTCCTTGCGCAGGCAGGGGGCGACCCGCAGGGCGTGACGGCGGGTCAGGTGCCGGTGGCCGGGCAGTCCCCGGCCGTGCCCGCGGGCCAGCGACATCACGTCGTACATCGCGACGCCGGCGCCGGCGTAGGCCCGCTCCCAGGCCTTGTGCTGGAGCGGGTAGAGGAAGGGGACGGGCTTCACCAGGTGCGGCGCCAGCCGCTCCAGCAGCAGGCCGCGTTCCTTCAGCGCCTCCCTGACCAGCGCGAAGTCCAGCATCTCCAGGTACCGCAGGCCGCCGTGGATCAGTTTGCTGGAGCGGCTGGACGTACCGGAGGCCCAGTCGCGGGCCTCGACCAGGCCGGTCACCAGGCCGCGGGTCGCCGCGTCAAGCGCGGTGCCGGCCCCGACCACGCCTCCTCCGACGACCAGCACGTCGAGTTCCCGCTCGGCCATGGCCGCCAGGGACTCGCCCCGCTGCTCCGGCCCGAGTGTCGCTGTCCTCACCGCTGCCTCCCACGCTGTCGTCGTGTTGGTGCCGGTCGAACCGGGTGGGTCACCCGTGCTGATCGATTCTCACCGGCTCGCCGTGGATCGGCCACCACCCGTCCCCTGCCTGTGGACAACCTGCCCGGCGTTCCCGCACGTCACTGCCGCCCCGTCACCCCTGAGGCTGATCCGCGTGATCAACACGCGCATGCCGTCCACAATGCCGCATAACGGTCATATTTACTCCTAGTCTGACAGTGCGCTCGTCCGAGAGGATCTCCCGGCTTGCGCACCTGTCCCCCTCCGGCTATCGGGAAGGACGGCCCACCCATGCCCGCAGACCTCGCCGTCATCGGACTCGGCCCGCTCGGCCTGCCGCTGGCCCAGGCCGCCGTCGCCGCCGGCGTCCCCACCCTCGGTTACCGCCTCGGACCGGACTCCGGATCCCTGACCGCCGCCGAACTCCGCCGCATGCTGGCCCGCGGCTTCCGCCCCACCGACCGCCCCGACGAGCTCGGCAGGGTCCGCACCGCCGTCATCTGCGCCCCCGTCACCCGTGCGGCCGACGGCGGCCTCGACCTCACCGAGGTCGCCACCGCGGCCCGGACCCTCGCCGCCCGGCTGCGCCCCCACACCACCGTGATCCTCGAGTCGCCGGCCCACCCGGGCACCACCGAGGGCTTCCTGCGCGACCTGCTGGAGCAGGGTTCCGGGCTGCTGGCCGGGCGGGACTTCCACCTCGCCTACTCCCCCAGCCGCGTCGATCCCGGCAACCGCACCTGGACGCCGGCCAACACCCCCACCGTGGTCGGCGGTCTCACCCCCGCCTGCACCGAGTCCGCCATCGCCTTCTACGCGCGGATCACCGACCGCGTGGTCCGCGCCCGCGGCCTGCGCGAGGCGGAGACCGTGCACCTGCTGGAGACCAACTTCCGGCACGTCAACATCGCCTTGGTCAACGAGATGGCGGTGGTCTGCCACGACCTGGGCGTCGACCTGTGGGACGTCATCCGCTGCGCGGAGACCAAGCCCTTCGGCTTCGAGGCGTTCCGCCCCGGCCCCGGCGTCGGCGGCCACGGCCTGCCCCGCGACCTCACCGCCGGCACCGCCGGTGCGGCCGGTGCGGCCGGGCCGGCCCTGCGCATGGTGGAACTCGCCCGCCGCGTCAACGCCGGCATGCCGCGCTACGTGTCCCGGCGGGCCGCCGCCCTGCTCAACGAGCACGGCAAGTCGGCGCGCGGCGCCCGGGTCCTGCTGCTCGGCGTCACCTACAAGCCCGACCTCGACGACGACCACCACTCCCCCGCCGAGGAGATCGCCGCCCACCTCGGCGCCCTGGGGGCCGAGGTCGTCTTCCACGACCCCTACATCGGCGAGTGGCGCGTTCACGGCCGGTCGGTGCCCCGCGCCGACTCCGTCCACGAGGCCGCAGCCGACGCCGACCTGACGATCCTCCTCCAGCAGCACCGGGCGTACGACCTGCAGAGCCTCTCGGTCAAGGCACAGCTCCTGCTCGACACCAGGGGGGCGACGCCGACGGGTGCGGCGCACCGCCTCTGACGAAGTGACAGGTCACGGGCGGGCGACTGACGGCCGAAATCGTGCGAGGACGGCAGGGCTCCACTGCTACTCTGCCCACTCTTCGTACACACGCTCGTACCCACGGGGGATCTGTCATGACCCAACCCACGCCTCCTCAGCCGGCCGAGGGCAACCCGTACGCCGCCGCTCCCGGTGTCCCGCCGCAGGGCGGCGCCCCCCAGGGCGCCCCGCAGGGCCAGCCGGCTCCGCAGGGCTACCCGGGTGCCCCGGTCTACGGCACCCCGGCTCCGGCCTACAGCGCCCCGGCGATCCCCGCCCTCCCCTCCGGCGGCAAGCTGGCGCTGGGCGCGGTGGCCGGCCTGGTCACGGGTCTGGTGGCGGCCGTGGTCTACGGCATGATCCTGGGCAAGGCCGAGGTGGAGATCGGCTACGCCGCGGTGGGCGTGGGCGCCCTCGTGGGACTGGTCGCGGGCAAGCTCGGCGGCGGCAACCCGGTGACGGGCGCCATCGCCGCGATCGTCTCGCTGGGCTCGGTCTACCTGGGCCAGCTCATCGGCATCGCCGTCTTCGCGGCGGACAGCCCGCTGCTCCCCTACGACAGCTTCTTCCAGGTGCTGGTCGAGGACTTCTCCATCGTCCAGCAGGCCTGGAGCGAGGAGCTCGACTTCCTGAGCTTCGTCTTCATCGCCCTCGGCGGCGCGGCGGCGTTCAGCGTCGCCAAGAAGGTCGGCAGCGACTGATCCGGCACCCCGGACGAGACGAAGGGCCCGCCCACCGGACGAACCGGTGGGCGGGCCCTCGTGCGTGACGGGTGGGGGTCAGCGGCGGTGCTGGGAGTCCGCGACGGTCACCTCGACGCGCTGGAACTCCTTGAGCTCGCTGTAGCCCGTGGTCGCCATGGCCCGCTTGAGCGCGCCGAAGAAGTTCATCGACCCGTCCGGCGAGTGGGACGGCCCGGTGAGGATCTCCTCCAGGGTGCCCACGGTGCCCAGCGCGACCTTCTTGCCGCGCGGCAGCTCGGTGTTGACCGCCTCCATGCCCCAGTGGTGGCCGTTGCCCGGGGCGTCGGTGGCGCGCGCCAGCGGGGAGCCGATCATCACGGAGTCCGCGCCGCAGGCGATCGCCTTGGGCAGGTCGCCGGACCAGCCCACGCCGCCGTCCGCGATCACGTGCACGTACCGGCCGCCGGACTCGTCCATGTAGTCCCGGCGCGCCGCCGCCACGTCGGCGACCGCGGTGGCCATCGGCACCTGGATGCCCAGCACGTTGCGCGTGGTGTGCGCGGCGCCGCCGCCGAAGCCGACCAGCACGCCCGCCGCGCCGGTGCGCATCAGGTGCAGCGCGGCCGTGTAGGTGGCGCAGCCGCCCACGATCACCGGCACGTCCAGCTCGTAGATGAACTGCTTCAGGTTGAGCGGCTCGTGCGAGGAGGACACGTGCTCCGCCGACACGGTGGTGCCGCGGATCACGAAGATGTCGACGCCGGCGTCCACGACCGTCTTGGAGAACTCGGCGGTGCGCTGCGGGGAGAGCGCCGCGGCGGTGACCACACCGGCGTCACGCACCTCCTTGATGCGCTGCCCGATCAGTTCCTCCTTGATCGGCGCGGCGTAGATCTCCTGGAGGCGGCGGGTGGCGGCCTCGGCCGGCAGCTCGGCGATCTCGTCGAGCAGCGGCTGCGGGTCGTCGTACCGGGTCCACAGGCCCTCGAGGTTGAGGACGCCGAGGCCTCCCATCTCGCCGATGCGGATGGCGGTGGCCGGGGAGACGACCGAGTCCATCGGCGCCGCCAGGAACGGCAGCTCGAAGCGGTAGGCGTCGATCTGCCACGCGATCGAGACCTCCTGCGGGTCCCGCGTGCGGCGGCTCGGGACGACGGCGATGTCGTCGAAGGCGTACGCCCGGCGGCCGCGCTTGCCGCGCCCGATCTCGATCTCAGTCACGTCTGTGGCCTTTCCCTCTGCTTGTCAGGCGTCATCCAGTATCGCCGACGCCCATGCAGAGGGCGGCCCCGCGCCCGGCGGGACCGCCCTCCTGCGTTGTTTTCCGTGCTCCTGCTTACAGCTTGCCGCTGTAGTTCGGCGCCTCGACCGTCATCTGGATGTCGTGCGGGTGGCTCTCCTTGAGACCCGCCGAGGTGATCCGGACGAAGCGGCCCTTGGACTCCATCTCCTCGATGGTCTCCGCGCCCACGTAGCCCATGGTCTGGCGCAGGCCGCCGACGAGCTGGTGCAGCACGTTGGAGAGCGGACCCCGGTAGGGGACCTGGCCCTCGATGCCCTCGGGGACGAGCTTCTCGTCGGACGCGACCTCGGCCTGGAAGTAGCGGTCCTTGGAGTAGGACTTGCCCTGGCCGCGGGACTGCATCGCGCCGAGCGAGCCCATGCCGCGGTAGGACTTGAACTGCTTGCCGTTGATGAACTGCAGCTCGCCCGGGGACTCCTCGCAGCCGGCCAGCAGGCTGCCCAGCATCACGCTGTCCGCGCCGGCGGCCAGCGCCTTGCCGATGTCGCCGGAGTACTGCAGGCCGCCGTCGCCGATGACCGGAACACCGGCCGGGCGGGCGGCGAGGGACGCCTCGTAGATGGCGCTGACCTGCGGGACGCCGATGCCGGCGACCACGCGGGTGGTGCAGATGGAGCCGGGGCCGACACCGACCTTCACGCCGTCCGCGCCGGCGTCGATGATCGCCTGGGCGCCGTCACGGGTGGCGACGTTGCCGCCGATCACGTCCACGTTCACCGCGGACTTGATCTTCGCCATCCAGGAGAGGGCGTTGCTGTTGTGGCCGTGGGAGGTGTCGACGATCAGGAAGTCCGCACCGGCGGCGGCCAGCGCCTGGGCCCGCTCCAGCGCCTCGGGGCTCGCGCCCACGGCGGCGCCGACGAGCAGCCGGCCCTCGGAGTCCTTGGCGGCGTTGGGGTACTGCTCGGCCTTGACGAAGTCCTTGACCGTGATCAGGCCCTTGAGCACACCCGCGTCGTCGACCAGCGGCAGCTTCTCGATCTTGTGCTTGCGGAGCAGCTCGATCGCGTCGGCGCCGGAGATGCCGACCTTGCCCGTGACCAGCGGCATCGGCGTCATGACCTCGTGCACCTTGCGGCTGCGGTCGGTCTCGAAGGCCATGTCGCGGTTGGTGACGATGCCCAGCAGCTTGCCCGCCGGGTCGGTGACCGGGACGCCGCTGATGCGGAACTTGGCGCACAGCGCGTCGGCCTCGGCGAGGGTCGCCTCGGGGTGCACGGTGATCGGGTCCGTCACCATGCCGGACTCGGAGCGCTTCACCAGGTCGACCTGGTTGACCTGGTCCTCGATGGAGAGGTTGCGGTGGAGCACACCGACGCCGCCCTGGCGGGCCATGGCGATGGCCATCCGGGACTCGGTCACCTTGTCCATCGCCGCCGAGAGCAGCGGGATGTTGACCTTGATGTTCCGGGAGATCCGGGTGGAGGTGTCGACCGCGTTGGGGAGGACGTCCGACGCTCCCGGTAGCAGCAACACGTCGTCGTAGGTCAGCCCGAGTGTCGCGAACTTGGCGGGCACTCCGTCGACGTTTGCAGTCATGACACCTTCCCCAAATGGCCTTGATCGGTGCGGATGTCCATGCTAACGGGATCCTGGGGTCCGGCATTCCACCATTCGTGGGCGTGGTGGGTGACACCCCGGCCCCGCGTTCGGTTACCGGCGGTGATCGCCGTCCGCGCCGCGGTGACGGAACGCGCCGTGCCCGGTGGTGGAGACGCACGATGGCCGGAAATGGCCGGTAGCGCCGTCGCGCGCAGTGACCGTCACTGCTCGGCGAGCGCCCGCAGACGGCTCAGCGCACGGTGCTGGGCGACCCGCACGGCACCGGGTGACATTCCCAACATCTGGCCGGTTTCCTCCGCCGTGAGGCCGACCGCGATCCGCAGCAGCAGCAGTTCCCGCTGGTTCTCCGGAAGGTTGGCGAGCAGCTTCTTGGCCCACTCGGCGTCGCTGCTGAGCAGCGCCCGCTCCTCGGGGCCGAGGGAGTCGTCGGGCCGCTCGGGCATCTCGTCCGAGGGCACCGCCGTGGATCCGGGGTGGCGCATCGCGGCGCGCTGCAGGTCGGCGACCTTGTGGGCGGCGATGGCGAAGACGAAGGCCTCGAAGGGCCGGCCCGTGTCCCGGTAGCGCGGGAGGGCCAGCAGCACGGCGACGCAGACCTCCTGCGCCAGGTCCTCCACGAAGTGGCGGGCGTCGCCGGGGAGCCGGGACAGCCGGGTGCGGCAGTACCGCAGGGCCAGCGGGTGCACCCGGGCGAGCAGGTCGTGCGTCGCCTGTTCGTCGCCGTCGACGGCACGGAGGACGAGGGCACCGATCACCGTCGTCTCGTCGTCGCGCATCGCTCCATGGTGCCCTGGAGCCCGCGAGCCGGGTCCGCCACGGCCCTGGTTGTGCACCGAAGCGTTATGAGCAGGTGCGCCGGCACTCATCCCCTGCGCCCTCCCCTTCCGCTCGACCGACTCGTCCCCGAGAACTCCACATCCTCAAGGATGCGGCATCCGCCGGGAAACGAGCATCGGGCACCCGTCGGGAGGTTCTGACGTCTCCGTCACAGGTGCGGCAGGCGGGGCCTCCCGGAGTCTCTCCGGGACCCCGCCGTGACGCAGTCATCGAGACGACCCACGGGTGTGGGTCCTACCGGACCAGGCCCCAGCGGAAGCCGAGTGCCACGGCGTGCGCCCGGTCCGAGGCGCCGAGCTTCTTGAAGAGCCGGCGGGCGTGCGTCTTGACCGTGTCCTCGGAGAGGAACAGCTCACGGCCGATCTCGGCGTTGGAGCGGCCGTGGCTCATGCCCTCGAGGACCTGGATCTCACGGGCCGTGAGCGTGGGCGCGGCGCCCATCTCGGCGGACCGCAGCCGGCGCGGGGCGAGCCGCCACGTCGGGTCGGCCAGGGCCTGCGTCACCGTGGCGCGCAGTTCGGCCCGGGAGGCGTCCTTGTGCAGGTAGCCGCGGGCACCGGCGGCGACGGCGAGCGCCACGCCGTCCAGGTCCTCGGCGACGGTGAGCATGATGATCCGCGCGCCGGGGTCGGCGGAGAGGAGGCGGCGGACCGTCTCGACACCGCCCAGGCCGGGCATGCGGACGTCCATGAGAATGAGGTCCGAGCGGTCGGCGCCCCAGCGGCGGAGGACTTCCTCGCCGTTGGCCGCCGTCGTCACACGCTCGACGCCGGGCACGGTCGCGACCGCGCGGCGGAGCGCCTCTCGGGCAAGCGGGGAGTCGTCGCAGACGAGGACGGAAGTCATGACCGCCCTCCGCAGCTGATGCGCGTCACCTTGAGCCTCCAGGCTGGTACGAAATCGTCACCTGTGCGGTCGATCCATCGCGGGCCTCTCGGATCTTCCACCCGAGCGCTTGTTCCGTCGACCGCCTCGCCCTCTCAACGACGGTCACTCGAAAGAGTTACGGGGAGAAAGGCCGCCTTCAGCACTCTACGTGAGGGGGTCATCACGTATCGGTCACACACAGCATGCACACAAGTTTTCCTCAGGCACTCTGACCCGTTTGGTCCCTTTTCTTCCCTTTTGCTGGTGTCTGTAGCTAGATTCGCAATGAGTCATATTTTCATCTCCTTAGATCGTTCGTAGATCTTCATTGATCGCGGGTACGCGGTCGCCGAACCGGCAACCAGCACCAAGGGGACACGCCATGGCTGATTTCTCCCGCCTTCCCGGGCCGAACGCGGATCTGTGGGACTGGCAGCTCCACGCCGCCTGCCGAGGGGTCGACAGTTCGCTGTTCTTCCATCCGGAGGGAGAACGCGGGGCGGCCCGCAGTGCCCGCGAGAACTCGGCCAAGGAGGTGTGCATGCGGTGCCCGGTACGGGCGGAGTGCGCCGCGCACGCACTGGCGGTCCGGGAGCCCTACGGAGTGTGGGGCGGGCTCACCGAGGACGAACGCGAGGAGCTGATGGGGCGGGCACGGCACCGCCTCGTCCCGGTGCCGGACCGGGGGCCGCGGGTCCACGACACGGAGGGCCTGGCCCAGGGGGGCCACGGACACCACGGAGTCCACGAGGCGCACGGGGTCCACGGGGTCCATGAGGGGCACGGGGTTCGCGAAACGCACGGGCTCCACGAGGCACACGGGGTCGCCGAGGCGCACGGGGTCCACGGGGCGCACGGGGATCTGTAGCGCCCGCTGCGGCCTGGGTCGGGGAGTGAACGTTTCTGCTGGTTCCCCGGGGTGCGCCCCGGCTCGGTCGCGCGGGCTCAGTCGCGCGTGGTTCCGGCGCGCTCCAGCTGGGCGAGGGTGGCCGCCACGGCGGGCACCTGCTCCAGGTCGGGAAGGGTGAGGGCAACGATCTCGCGCCGCACGGCCGGTTCCACGCGGACCTCGCGGACGCCCCGCCCCCTGACCGACTCCACCGCCAGCCGGGGCAGCACCGCCACGCCCAGGCCCGCGCCGACCAGCCCGGCCACGGCCGGGTAGTCGTCCGTCGCGAAGTCGATCCGCGGCGTGAACCCGGCCTCCGCGCACACCTGCACCAGCTGCCCGCGGCACCGCGGACAGCCCGCGATCCACGGTTCCCCGGCCAGTTCGCCGATCCCGACCGACTCGGCGGACGCCAGCCGGTGCCCCTCGGGCACCAGACCCACCAGGCGGTCGCTGAGCAGCGGCCGCACCACCAGGTCGTCCCACTCCTCCGACTCCGCGGAGCCCGAGGCCGCCGCGTAGCGGAAGGCGAGCGCCACGTCGCAGTCACCGGCGCGCAGCATCTCCACCGAGCGCGGCGGCTCGGCCTCCTCCAGCGACACCTGGGTGCCGGGGTGCTCGGCCCGCAGCGCGGCCAGCGCCGTCGGCACCAGTGTGGAGCTGCCGCTCGGGAACGACACCAGGCGGACCCGGCCCGCCCGCAGCCCGGCGATCGCCGCCACCTCCTCCTCGGCGGCGGTCAGCCCGGCGAGGATGCCCGCGGCGTGCCGCACCAGGGCCTCACCGGCCTGTGTGAGCCGCATGCCGCGACCGGCGCGGACGATCAGGGGGGTGCCGGCGGAGGACTCCAGCGCCTTCATCTGCTGGCTGACGGCAGGCTGCGTGCAGCCCAGCTCGCGGGCGGCCGCGGAGAACGAACCGGTGGCGGCGACGGCGCGCAGGACACGGAGATGACGGGCCTCGATCACCCTTCCGAGCATAAGTCAGCCTTGGAGCGGAACGGGAAAAACCACCTCCCGCTTTGATGCCGTCGGCGCTACCGTGCCGCGTATGAAGGTGCTCTCGCTCAATCTCGGGTCCGCCGTCGCGGTGCCGTACACCCAGCAGCCGGACGGTCTCACCGGCATCGACAAACGCCCGGTGGACGGCCCCGTCCGGGTGTTCGCCCCCGGCCCGAAGGGCGCAGGCGCGAGCGGCATGACCGGCGACGCGGTCTGCCACACCCGCCACCACGGCGGTGACGACCAGGCGGTCTACGCGTACGCCCGCGAGGACCTCGACGAGTGGGAGCGCGACCTCGGCCGGCCTCTGCGCAGCGGCGTCTTCGGCGAGAACCTGACCGTCTCCGGCCTCGACGTGTCGGGCGCCCGGGTGGGCGAGCGGTGGCGGGTGGGCCCCGAGGTCGTCCTCCAGGTCACCTCGCCGCGCATCCCCTGCGGCACCTTCCAGGGCCACATGGGGGAGCCTCAGTGGGTGAAGCGGTTCACGGCCAAGGGCGCCCCCGGCGCCTACTTCCGGGTGCTCACCCCCGGCGAGATCCGCGCGGGGGACGCGGTGGAGGTGGTCCACCGCCCGGATCACGACGTCACCGTCGCGCTGGTCTTCCGCGCCCTGATGGTGGAGCGCTCCCTGCTGCCGCGTCTCCTGGAGGCAGGCGAGGACCTTCCGGAGGAGGAGCGCGAGGCCGTGCGGAAGTACCGGGAGCGGCAGGCGCCCTGACCGGCGTCCGTTCACCCGCCGCCCCGCCTCCCCCGGGCCCGCCGGCCTGCATAACCTGACCCCATGACCACTGCTCTGATCACAGGTTCGACGGCCGGCCTCGGCGCCGCCTTCGCACGTCGGCTGGCCGCCCGGGGGCACAACCTGGTGCTGGTGGCCAGGGACACCGAGCGGCTGCGCACGCAGGCGACCGAGCTGCACGACCGGCACGGCATCGAGGCCGAGGTGCTCACCGCGGACCTCGCGACCGACGAGGGCATCGAGGCGGTGGCCGCCCGCCTCTCCGACCGCCGGAACTCGGTCGACCTCCTGGTCAACAACGCGGGGTTCGGCAACAAGGGCCGCTACCTGGAGGTCCCCCTCGCGGACGAGCTGCGCATGCTCAAGGTGCACTGCGAGGCGGTGCTGCGCCTGACCTCCTCGGCGGTCGAGGGGATGCGGGAGCGCCACCGCGGCGGCGTGATCAACGTGGCCTCGGTCGCCGCGTTCGTCCCGCGCGGCACCTACGGCGCGTCCAAGGCCTGGGTCGTCCAGTTCACCCAGGGCGCGGCCCGTGACGTCGCCGCCGACGGGGTCCGCCTGATGGCCCTGTGCCCCGGCTTCGTGCGCACCGAGTTCCACGAGCGCGCGGGCATGGGCACGGACAACATCCCCGGCTGGATGTGGCTGGACGCCGACAAGGTGGTCACGGCCGCCCTCGACGACCTCGCCCGCGGCAGGACCCTGTCCATCCCGGACCCCCGCTACAAGGCCCTGATGGGGCTGACCAAGCTGGTCCCCCGGAACCTGATCGGCGGGGTCTCCTCCTCCGCGGGCCGGAAGTACGGCCCGAGCCGCTGACCCGCGCCGCCCCTGGCCCGGTCCCCGTTTCCGTCCCGGCCCCCGTCTCCGGTTCCGTCCCGGCCCCCGTTTCCGTCCCGCCCTCTGTTTCCGTTCCCGTCCCGGTCCCCGTCCGTGGCCGTCTCCCGGTGAGGCGGCCACAGCCGTGTCACAGCGCGAGCAGGCCCGCCGCCGTCGGACGGAAGCCGCACGCGTCGACGTAGAAGGGGCGCAGCGGCTCCTCGAAGTCGACGTGGAGCCAGCGGCACCCCGCCGCACGCGCCTCCCGCGCCGCCATCCGTACCAGGGCTGCCCCGGTCCCCTCGCCCTGCCGCTCCGGGGCGACAGCGGTGTCGAGCAGGAACGCGTGCGTGCCGCCGTCCCACGCGACGTTGACGAACCCCACGAGCTTCCCGCCGTCGCGCGCGCAGACCCAGCCGAGGCTGTGCCCCTTCAGTTGCGCCTCCCATCCGCCGTCGCCTGGCGGGTGTCCGAACGCCGCCGCGTGCAAGGCGTCCAGTTCGGCGTCCTGGACGTGGCCACGCCACTCGTAGTGGGTCGTCATGCGCGGAGGCTAGCTCAGCCGCAGCAGCCGCCGCCCGGCGCCGGGCGCTCGCCCAGCTGGACGACCTGCGGGGTCCGCGCGACCTGGGGTGCCGGGGCGGCCTGGGCCGCGGGGGCGGCCTGGGCCAGGGGGATGGCCGGGGCCGCCGGGGCGCAGCAGCCGCTGTCCGCGGCCTGTTCGGGGGCGGCGGTGTCGAAAAGGCCCGCGCCGCCGCAGACGCCGGTCTCCGGGAGGACCAGTTCGACGCGGTCGGCGGCTGCGGTGTCACCGGCCAGCGCGGCGGCCACGGACCGGACCTGCTCGTAGCCGGTGAGGGCCAGGAAGGTCGGGGCGCGGCCGTAGGACTTGGCACCAATCAGGTAGAAGTTCCGCTCGGGGTGGGCCAGTTCGCGGTGGCCGTGCGGGTAGACCGTGCCGCAGGAGTGCTGGTTGGGGTCGATCAGCGGGGCCAGCTCGACCGGCGCCAGCAGCCGCTCGTCGAGGCGGAGGCGGATCTCGGAGAGGAACGACAGGTCCGGGCGGAGGCCGGTCAGCACGATCACCTCGTCGACCGGGTCGAGGCGGCGGCCGTCCTCGGCCACCAGGACGACGCGCCCCTCGCCGTCCCGCTCGACGGCGGCCGTGCGGAAGCCGGTGACGGCGTCGGCGTGCCCCTGGTCCACGGCGGCCTTGGCGGCGAGGCCAAGGGCGCCACGCGCGGGGA
The DNA here is from genome assembly GCF_053592575.1 of Streptomyces sp. NPDC002640. Classification (NCBI taxonomy): domain Bacteria; kingdom Bacillati; phylum Actinomycetota; class Actinomycetes; order Kitasatosporales; family Streptomycetaceae; genus Streptomyces; species Streptomyces sp. NPDC002640. The sequence continues at coordinate 249,842 of NZ_JBSFVZ010000002.1, forward strand.
GCTGGTCGGCGGTGCCGCCGCCGAAGGTGGAGCCGGAGATGCCGCGTCGCAGGACCCAGGTGGTGTGCGTCCCCGCGCCGTCCTCCGCCGCGGCCAGATCGGCGAGGGCGGCCAACGCGGTGAACGCCGAGGCGCCGGAGCCGACGACCGCGGTGCGGCGCCCGGCGTGGCGGGCCCGCACGGCGGGGTCGGTCAGGTCGGGCACCCGGTAGGTCGTCCGGTCCGCGGCGGCCTTCTCCCCCGGGGCGGGCAGCCCGTCGCCGCCGGCCGGGCCCGGCAGCGTCCAGGAGCCGGAGGCGTCGATCACCGCGGCGGCGAGCAGCCGCTCCTCGCGGCCGTCGGCGTGGGTGACGCGCACGGTGAACGGCTGGGCCTCCCGGCCGGCGTCGACCACCCGGTCCCGCCCGACACGGGACACGCCGGTGACGGTGGCCCCGTAGCGGACCGCGTCCCCGAGGACGTCGGCCAGCGGCTGCAGGTATCGCTCGGCCCAGTCCCCGCCGGTGGGGTACGAGCCGGCGTCGGGGCGCGTCCAGCCGGTGGGGGCGAGGAGCTTCTCGGCCTCCGCGTCCACCAGTTCGCTCCAGGGGGAGAAGAGCCGCACGTGCGCCCACTCCCGCACCGCTGCCCCCGCGGTCCGCCCCGCCTCGAGCACCAGCGGGGTCAGCCCGCGCCCGGTCAGGTGCGCGGCGGCGGCCAGGCCGACGGGCCCGGCTCCGATGACGACGACGGGAAGCTGTACCTGCTCGGTCATGCCCACTCCTGGCCCGTGTATCGATGAACGTCGAACCCCTCGCCACCCAGCCTGACACCGACTTCGACATCCGTCAACATAGACACCCATCGAACTAGCGGAACTCATTCTCGTCCAGTTGACGATAAGAGGCCGTGCGCTATATCGTCATGTTGACGAAAACGGTTCGACGGCTGGAGCCCCTCATGGCTGACATCATCAAGCGCCTCGGCATGCGCCACCTGCGGGGAACCCCCACCGCGCACATCCGGCACCACCGTTCCGGACGGCTGGTGCACGAGGGGCCCGGCATCAGCTTCTGGTACCGGTCGCTGACCGCCGCCCTCTCCGAGGTACCGGTGGACGACCGTGAGCTGGCGATGACGTTCCACGCCCGCACCGCGGACTTCCAGGACGTCACGGTCCAGGCCACGGTCACCTACCGGATCGGTGACCCCGCGGTCGCCGCCGAGCGGCTGGACTTCTCCATCGACCCGGACACCGGCGTCTGGCGCGGCTCGCCCCTGGAGCAACTGTCCACGCTGCTCACCGAGTCGGCGCAGCAGCAGGTGCTGGACGTGATGGCACGCACCCCGCTGGAGCGGGCGCTCGCGGACGGCGTGGGGCTGGTGCGGGAGAGGGTCGCCGCCGGGCTGGCCGCCGAGCCGCGGCTGCCGGCGACGGGCATCGAGATCGTCACCGTGCGGGTGGTGGCGCTGCGGCCCGAGCCCGAGGTGGAACGGGCGCTGCGCACCCCGGCGCGGGAGCGGATCCAGCAGGAGGCGGACCGCGCCACGTACGAGCGGCGTGCGGTGGCCGTGGAGCGGGAGCGCACCATCGCCGAGAACGAACTGGCCAGCAAGATCGAACTGGCCCGGCGGGAGGAGCAGTTGGTCGACCAGCACGGCACCAACGCCCGCCGCCAGGCGGAGGAGCAGGCGGCCGCCGACGCGGTACGGGCCGAGGCCGAGGCGGCGCGCACGGTGCGTCTGGCGCAGGCCCAGGCCCAGGCGGAACGGGAGACCGGCGCGGCCAAGGCCGAGGCGCAGGCCGCCTGGCTGCGGGTGCACGCCGAGGTCGACGCCGGGACGCTGCGGGCCCTCACCGGCATGCAGCTCGCCCAGCACGTGCCCGACATCGCGAACCTCACCGTCTCGCCGGACGTCCTCACCGGGCTGCTCTCCAAGCTGGCCGGCACGCAGCCCTCGGGGCCGGCCGCATGAGCCTCGCACCGCGCGCCGTGGTGGTGCACCGGGCCACCGAGTACGAGGAGCTGGTGGCCCGGCACGGCACCCACGGTCAGGCCGCGTTCTTCCTCGCCTCCCGCGGCCGGAACATCGACGAGGTCGCCGACCGTCACGCCCGCAACCACCGGGCGCTGGCAGAGGTGGCCGCGGCGGTGCCGCTGACCTGGCGGCAGGCGCGGGTGGAGCGGCGGGACGTGGACCGGTTCCTGTTCGCGCCGGAGGACGTGGTGGTCGTGGTCGGGCAGGACGGCCTGGTCGCCAACGTCGCCAAGTACCTGTCGGGGCAGCCGGTGATCGGCGTCGACACGGACCCGGGCCGCAACCCCGGTGTCCTGGTCCGGCACCGTCCCGACGCCGCGGGCCGGCTGCTGCGTCACGCGGCGCGGCCGTCGGCGCGGGCCGACGAGCTCACCATGGTGGAGGCGGTGGCGGACGACACGCAGCGGCTGACCGCCCTCAACGAGATCTACCTCGGCGCCCCCGGCCACCGCACCGCCCGCTACCGCCTGGGCCTCGACGCCCCCTCCCCCTCCGTGGAGTCGCAGGCGTCCTCCGGGGTCCTGGTCGGCACGGGCACGGGGGCGACGGGCTGGATCCGCTCCGTGTGGCAGGAACGCCCGGAGCCCGGCCGGCTCGCTCTCCCCGCCCCGACCGAGGACCGGCTCCTCTGGTACGTCCGCGAGGCCTGGCCCTCGCCGGGCACCGGCACCTCACTCGTCGCCGGCGAACTGACCGCCCGCGCCCGCCTCTCCCTCACCGTGGAGTCCGAGCACCTGGTGGCCTTCGGCGACGGCATGGAGGACGACGCCCTCGCCCTCACCTGGGGCCAGACCGTCCGCATCGGCGTCTGCGAGGACCGCCTGCGGCTGGTGTGAACACTTGGCAGGGCCCCCGCCCCACGTCAGGACTTCGGCACCGGGGGCGGATCGGCGGGGAGCACAGGCCCGTTTTCGCAGCCCACCTCGTCCACCATCACCCGTGCCGCGTGCAGGAGGTGCCGCAGGTGCTCCTCGTCGGTCGTGTCTTGCAGCAATTCGTCCCTGAAAAGCCCTTCAAGCGGCACCTGGGTTTCCTGCCCTTCGACAGTACCGGGAATTCGGCACCCGACTCGGACAACGTACTGGTCCCCCAGAGCCTTGCTCCGCAGGACTCCGAGTCGGACATCGTCGTTGACCGGCAGGTTCTCCACCGAATCGATCGGCTCTCCCGCAATCCACGACTGGTGCAGTTCCGAGATCGAGGGCCCGAACTCGATCGAAAAGGCGTCCCTATGGGGAACCTGGTCCTTGCGGACAAAACGGCAGAGCTCCAGGGTGGACAAGGTGCCGTCGGCGCTCGGACGCCATTCTTTGGCGATTCTTCTGAATCGGTCGACCGCGTCCGCTGTCGGCTCGTCGATCGTGATCCCGGTCCGGCCGGCCCCGGCATCACGCACCCAGGCAAGACCTTCCTCGCCGAGGAGCTTCTCACAGGTCTCCGGCGGTGCGGAGTTGGCGGTTCCCGCTGAGGACGCAGGTCTGTCAACCCCCTCCGGAGAACAGGAAGACAGTCCGGCAAGCAGTGCGGCGCACACAACAGCCCTCATGCTCCACAACTTCATCAATGACCCCTGACATTGTCTGTGTCGACCTCACTCATGCCATCGTTGTAGTAAGTCTTGGCATTGGCGATCAGTTGGTCCTTTTCGACCTGGCTCATACTCCCGCTGTCCATCAGGTTGTTGAGCGGAATCATGGCACTGTGCCTGCCCATGTCGAGTACGGTTCCAGTCTTCTCCACGGCCTCCTTGGTGTTGTCGTACTCGTTGTCGCGGAGCCATTCCGCGGTCTGGAGCCCTGACCATGTAGTGACAGCCCCACCTGCCGTTTCCAGGACCACCGGAATGATCAGGGCGCCTGGACCAGTCACAATCGACAGAGAGGAGCCCACACCCACCACGCTTCCCACGGCTGCCTCCACGGCGAAGTCCCGCCACGCGGCCTGCTCCTCGAGCATGACCTGCTGCTTCTCCTTTTCGTCGGCCATCTCTCGACCCAGTGCTTCCATTCGCGCTTCGTCGAGAATGCCGTGGACGCCAACGCCGACCAGGGCAGCCGCTTTCGCCGAGTCCAGGTCGTCGGGGTGTGAGGCTATGACACTGCTCCCGTACAACTGCTGCGCGGCGGACAACGAGTTATACGCGTCAGGATCAGCGGCGAGGGCGCCCAGGAAGTCGGCTGCCATCCCTCCTGGGATATCTCCCAGCCGGTACTTCTCCGCATGGAAGCGCAGTTCCCGTGCGGCATGGTCACCAGTGCCACCCCAGTCGGCCATCGAGTAGTTCAAGGTGTCCAAATGACCGACGGCGATCCTGGTCAAACTAGGCGTGATCCCCTCATGCTTCTCCACCGCGTCGGAGGTGCCATATGCCTCGATGACCTGCCGGAACAGAGCCAGTCGTTCATCTCGCGCGCGGATGTCGTCCGGGTCCTTCAGCGGCGGGGTCTGCGGGTCCAACTGGTCATGGGGGTAGCCCAGGGTCGCCGACTCCAGTGCGTGGCCCAGGTTGTCGAAGCCGTCGGTGTTCCCGGGCCACTTGCGGCCATGCTCCTCGTGGCCGACGAGGTACTCGAAGTTGCTGATCCGCTCGTCGTCCTTGCCGGTCTCCTGGTTGAAGAAGTCGAGTGAGGCCTCGGGGTTGTGGCCGAGGGCTTCGAGGAAGCCGGACATCGGGTCGTTGGGGTTCTTCTTGTCGTCCGGGTAATTGAGGGTGACACCGCTGAGCCAGGGTTCGCCGGATCCCCGGAACTTCTCGCGCTCGTGGGTGATGAGCGCTGTGCCGTAATCGTGGAGGAACTCGTCCTCGAAACGGCCCTTCTGCATCAGGCTGCTCATCACCTGGAAGCCTGTGGGCCCGATGGGAAGATCACCGGCGAGCTGCCGGGGGCCTGCGGCGATCAGGTCCTTCTTCCACTGCTCGACCGCCGGGCTGTCCCCGTACGAGGCGTTGGCGAGGGCCATGCTGAGGTTGTCCTGCAGCTTCGCCAGGAGCTTGGGGCGGTCCTTGTTCTCCGGCCCGTCGTTGTCGGCGATCTCCCGCCACATCATCAACGTCTGGTCCGCGCCGATGCCGGTGAAGAACGCCTCGGTGAAGCCGGGGTTGTCGCGGTGGAGGACGAGCGACCGGTTGAACGCCTCGAGTTGCTCGTCGCTCCAGCGCTTGTACTCGCCGGAGAGGATGTCCTTCTTCCACTTCTCGGCCTGCGCCTGCCCCTGCCGCATGTCGGCTTCCTTGAGGCTGCCCGCGCCCGCCCCGGAGAAGTCGTGCTGGTCCTTCATGATGGCGCGCAGGGCGTCCTTGGCGATGCGGTCGGTCTCGGTGGCCTCCCACAGGATGCGGGTGACTCGCTGCTTGGCGACCTCCATCTCCTCCTTCGAGGGCCTGACCACACCGGTCACCTCGCTGGGGGCGCTGGGACTGTTGTAGGTGATCGTGCCGTTGCCGGTGACGCCGATGTTCCGGCGGCCCAGCTCGGTGATCGCCGTGTCCAGGCTCTCCTTGTGCTTCGCCATCTGCGACGCGAGGTCGCTCAGAATGCCCAGGACGTCCTTCGCCTCCGCGGCCGCGTCGTCGAACTGTTTGGCCGTCCTGGTGACGAACTCCCGGGAGACGGTCGCGTTGACGCCTTCCCAGTCGGCGGCCTTGGCCTTGCTCTCCAGGTCGCGGGCGCTCACGTCACCGCTGCCGCCCGTGGCGAGTTTGGTGAGCTTGTCCGCCATGACTCGCCAGTCCGCGACGGCCTTGTCGAGATTGCCGAGGCGGAGGTGTCGGAGTTCCTCGACCGTCAGCGTCGCGATGTCCGCCATTCGCTGTCCCCCGTGCGTGTCACTTGATGTAGTCGGAGATCTTCGACAGCGGCTGCAGGTCGGCACCCGCGGCCCCGACGCCGCTTCCGGCCGCTTCGTCGTCGCCGCCGTGCTGTGAGCTGGTGAAGCTCAGGTGGTTGCGGATGTGGGAGCACGCGTCCAGCAGGACATGCAGCTTGGTGCTCCACACCTCGGCGAGTCGCAGCACCTGGTGGCCCGAGGCGAGGCCGTCGTTGGAAAGGCTCGTGCCTGCCGAGAACGTGGCGGGCCGCGCATGGTCCCCGTCCACCTGGAGACGTTGTCTCAGGTCGTCGGCGAGCCCGCCGAGGGCGCGGAGCTGCTGATGCCGGACCTTGAGGTCGGGGCCGCCGGAGCCTTGGGCGGCGGGAAGCTGGTTGAGCCGCATTCCGCCCGCCGTGGCCGCGGATGCTGTCGCATCCTTTTTCAGCTGCTCCCACTCGTTCCAGGTCATGCCGTCCCCCGTACCTCCCGTGATCCCGCCCGTACCGGCCGGTGCCACCAGTCGTACCAAGCACATCCGGTCGTTTCAGGGCGCTATGGCGATCCGGCCTGAACCTGTCCGTGGGTCGGCGCGCCTCCACGGCACGTCCACCGCCGACGGCGCTGGTGGAAGGCCCTGCCGAGGATCACCCGGGCGGGCGGGTCGGCGGGGCGGGGATGGCGTGACTCGTACGGGTGAAGCGGACGCGGGGGCCGGCACGGAAGGACGGTGGACGCGCCGAGGCCCGGCGTCCCGCGGAGTGCGGGAGGCCGGGCCTCGGGGTGGTACGGGCGGAGCGGGGTGGGTCAGTGGGCGTGACCGTGGCCGTGGCCGTGGCCGCCCGCCGCCGGCTCCTCCTCTTCCTTCTTCTCGACGACCAGGGTCTCGGTCGTGAGGAGCAGGGAGGCGATGGAGGCGGCGTTCTCCAGGGCGGAGCGGGTGACCTTGACCGGGTCGATGACGCCGGACTTGACCAGGTCGCCGTACTCGCCGGTGGCGGCGTTGTAGCCCTGGCCCTTCTCCATCTCCTTGACCTTGGAGACGATGACGTAGCCCTCGAGGCCGGCGTTCTCGGCGATCCAGCGCAGCGGCTCGACGACCGCGTTGCGGACCACGGCGACACCGGTGGCCTCGTCGCCGGACTTGTCGAGGTTGCCCTCGAGGATCTTGGCGGCGTGGACCAGCGCGGAGCCACCACCGGAGACGATGCCCTCCTCGACCGCGGCGCGGGTCGCGGAGATGGCGTCCTCCAGACGGTGCTTCTTCTCCTTCAGCTCCACCTCGGTGGCGGCGCCGACCTTGATCACGCACACGCCGCCGGCCAGCTTGGCGAGGCGCTCCTGGAGCTTCTCGCGGTCCCAGTCGGAGTCCGTGGTGTCGATCTCGGCCTTGATCTGCGCGACGCGGCCCTGCACATCCTCGGAGGAGCCGGCGCCGTCGACGATGGTGGTGTCGTCCTTGGTGACGGTCACGCGGCGGGCGGAGCCGAGCACCTCGAGGCCGACCTGGTCGAGCTTGAGGCCGACCTCCTCGGCGATGACCTGGGCGCCCGTGAGGACGGCCATGTCCTGCAGCATCGCCTTGCGGCGGTCACCGAAGCCGGGGGCCTTGACCGCGACGGCGTTGAACGTGCCGCGGATCTTGTTGACCACGAGGGTCGACAGGGCCTCGCCCTCGACGTCCTCGGCGATGATCAGCAGCGGCTTCGAGGCGTTGGTCTGGATGATCTTCTCGAGCAGCGGCAGGAGGTCCTGGATGGAGGAGATCTTGCCCTGGTTGATCAGGATGTACGGGTCCTCGAGGACCGCCTCCATGCGCTCCTGGTCCGTCACGAAGTACGGGGACAGGTAGCCCTTGTCGAAGGCCATGCCCTCGGTGAAGTCCAGCTCCAGACCGAAGGTGTTGGACTCCTCGACGGTGATGACACCGTCCTTGCCGACCTTGTCCATCGCCTCGGCGATGAGCTCGCCGACCTGCTTGTCCTGGGCGGACAGGGCGGCGACGGCGGCGATGTCGGACTTCTCGTCGATCGGACGGGCGGTGGCGAGGAGGTCCTCGGACACGGCCTTGACCGCGGCGTCGATGCCCTTCTTCAGGGCGGCCGGGGAGGCGCCGGCGGCGACGTTGCGCAGACCCTCGCGGACCAGCGCCTGGGCGAGCACGGTCGCGGTGGTCGTACCGTCACCGGCGATGTCGTTGGTCTTGGTCGCGACCTCCTTCACCAGCTGGGCGCCGAGGTTCTCGTACGGGTCCTCGATCTCCACCTCACGGGCGATGGTGACGCCGTCGTTGGTGATGGTCGGGGCGCCGAACTTCTTGTCGATGACGACGTTGCGGCCCTTGGGGCCGATCGTCACCTTGACCGTGTCGGCCAGCTTGTTGACGCCGCGCTCGAGGGCGCGACGGGCGTCCTCGTCGAACTTCAGGATCTTCGCCATGGGAGCGGTTCAGCCCTCTCGGGAGAAATGCGGTGTATCGCCGGTGTGTCTGAGCGGTACGAAGTCTTGGAAAGCGAACTGCGCCCCGGCGCCCGGCTTATGGCGCGGGGGCCCGGGGCGCAGCTCGGTGCTTCTGGTGCTTCTGGGAAGCGGGGTGAAATTACTTCTCGATGACCGCGAGGACGTCGCGGGACGAGAGGACGAGGTACTCCTCGCCGTTGTACTTCACCTCGGTGCCGCCGTACTTGCTGTAGAGCACGATGTCGCCGACCTTGACGTCGAGCGGCAGGCGCTCGCCGTTCTCGAAGCGACCCGGGCCCACGGCCAGGATGACGCCCTCCTGGGGCTTCTCCTTGGCGGTGTCCGGAATGACCAGGCCAGAGGCCGTGGTCTGCTCGGCGTCCAGCGGCTGGACCACGATGCGGTCCTCGAGCGGCTTGATGGCAACCTTGGAGCTGGCGGTCGTCACGATCCGACCTCCCCCTTCGGAGATCTCACGGGGTTAACTGTCTGAGGTGGCGACCAGGTCGATCCGTCGTCGCGGGTGCCGGACCTGCCCGTCGCTTGTTGGCACTCACCTGGGGCGAGTGCCAAGGCTGAGACTATGACCGGGGTTAGCACTCGGTCAAGCGGAGTGCCAATTTCTCGGCGGGTTGCGTGGAAACGGCGGTGCGGAGGGGGCGTTCCCGGCCCCCGCCCCGCGCGCGCCGCCCCGCCCGCCGCCCCGCGCACCGCACGCCGCGCGCCGCCTCTGGGGCTCGCCCCGAGCCCGCCCCGAGCCCGCCGCGCGGCCCGCGGCGGCCGACGGGGAGAATGGGACGGTGAGTGAGACCGTGGCCGCGTTCGCGGCGCTGCTGAGCCCCGAGGGCCGCGCCCTCCTCGACGAGGTGCGCGACGTCGCCCCCGGCGGGGAACTCGCCGCCGCCACCCGGCTGCGCCGGACCCACTCCCCCGAGCTGGTGTCGGCCGCCCTCACCCAGGCCCGCCTGCGCGCCCGCGCCGCCGCGAAGTTCGGCCCGGACGACGCCCGGCGGATGTTCTTCACCCCCAACGGCGTCGAGCAGTCCACCCGCGCCTCGGTGGCCGCCCACCGTGCCGAACGGTTCGCCGCCCTCGGCGTCCGGTCCGTCGCCGACCTCTGCGGCGGCATCGGCGGCGACGCCCTCGCGCTGGCCCGGGCCGGCATCCGCGTGCTGGCCGTCGACCGGGACCCGCTGACCGCCGCCGTGGCCCGGGCCAACGCCGAGGCGCTGGGCCTGGCGGACCTGATCGAGGTGCGGGAGGCCGACGTCACCGAGGTGGACACCGCCCCCTTCGACGCCGTGTTCGTCGACCCGGCGCGCCGCGGCGGACGGGGGCGGATCTTCGACCCCGAGGCCTACTCCCCGCCGCTGTCCTGGGCGGTGGGGGCCGCCCGCGGCGCCTCCCGGGCCGCCGCGCTGAAGGTGGCCCCGGGCATCCCGCACGAGGCGGTGCCCGAGGACGCCGAGGCGGAGTGGATCTCGGACGGCGGCGACGTCAAGGAGGCCGTCCTCTGGTTCGGGGAGGCGGCCCGCCCCGGCGGGGTGTGCGCAACGCTGCTGCCCGGCCCCCGGCGGCTGCTCGGCCGGGGCCTGCCGGACCCGGCGGTCCGCCCCGTCGGGCGGTACCTGTACGAGCCGGACGGGGCGGTCATCCGCGCCCACCTGGTCGCCGAGGTGGCCGAGGAGGTCGGCGGCGGGCTGATCGACGGGACCATCGCCTTCGTCACCTCCGACGAACTCCGCCCCACCCCGTACGCCACCGGGTACGAGATCACCGACGCGCTCCCCTTCAACGTGAAGAAGCTCAAGGCGCTGCTGCGGGAACGCGAGGTCGGCACGCTCACCGTGAAGAAGCGCGGCTCGGCGGTCGAGCCGGAGGAGCTCCGCCGCAAGGCGCTCCCCAAGCCGCAGGGGCGTGCCGCGGTCACGGTCTTCCTGACCCGCGCCGCGGGCGCCCCGGTGATGCTCCTGGGACAGCCGCTGCCGCGCTGACGCCGGCGCCCGGGCGGGCACCGCACGCGCCCGCCGCCCCCGGCAGCCGCCCGGTCGGCCTGGCACCGGTCACCCGTCACCCATCACGGGTCACCGGCCACCGGCCACCGGCGGAGAAACGTTACTGCGGCGCTGTCCCGGGCGCGGAGGGCGACCGGGTCGAGGCCCCGGACGGCGACCGGGTCGAGGGCCCGTACGACGGCCCTGCCGGGGTCGCGGACGCCCCCGGCCCCGAGGGCTCCGGCACGACGGCGGGCGCCCCCGGGAGCAGGGAAGCCCACAGCTCCCCCGCCTCCGGCTCGTCGGGCACCACCCGGTTCCGGTCGAACGGCGCGGGCACCACCGGGAGGGTCACCGTCCGGACGGACGCGGGGGTGAGACCGCTCAGGCTGCGCGCGAACCCCGCGAGTTCCTCCAGCGAGTCCAGCCCGGTGTCGGCGGTCAGGCCGGAGGTGGCCGCGTCCGCCACCTGGTACAGCCGCACCGGGTCGGTCAGGAGGTCGGCCCGCTCGACCTGTTCCATCAGTGCCCTGACCAGCTGCTGCTGCAGGCCTATCCGCCCCAGGTCGCTGCCGTCCCCGACGCCGTGGCGGGTGCGGGCCAGGGCCAACGCGTCCTCGCCGTACAGGTGGTGGACCCCGGCGTCGACGTGCAGGTGGCTCAGGTCGTCGTCGATGGGCTCGGCGAGCTCGACCGTGACGCCGCCCAACGCGTCGACCAGGTTCGCGAACCCGGCGAAGTCGACCTCCAGGTAGTGGTCCATCGGCACGCCCGACAGGGCTTCCACGGTCTTCACCGCGCAGACCGGACCCCCCACCGCGTAGGCGCTGTTGAACATCACCCCCTGGGCCGCCGCCGTGGTGCCGCCGTCCGGCAGCGGACAGGCCGGACGGGTCACCAGGGTGTCACGCGGTATGGAGACCACCGTCGCGGAGGTCCGCCCCTCCGCCAGGTGCACCACCATCGCGGTGTCCGCCCGGGCGCTGCCCGGGCTGCCGCCGCCCAGGCGCCGGTTCTCCTCGCCGTCGCGCGAGTCGGAGCCCAGCAGCAGGATGTTCAGCGCCCCGCCGCCGCCCTCCGCCGAGCCCTGCGACGCCCCCGCGGACTGCATCGGCATGCCCACCGGCGCGTGCGGCCGGTCGTCACCCAGCGCCGCGTCGATGTCGACACTGCGGATGTTGCCGTCCAGGTGCCAGTAGGCCCAGCCGCCCCCCACGGCGGCGAGCACCAGCACTCCCCCGAGCGTGTACCGGACGGCCCTGACCCAGCGCCTGTTCGGCGTCCGGGCGGCGGCTCCCCGGCCACGCTCCCCGCTCCCCTTGGTCCCCTCGTTCTCGCTCACGAGCCTGAACATAAGTCCGAATAGGCCCGGTACGGAACCTTCCGCCGGAGAAGCCGGGGGGACCGCCTTCGAAAGTTTCGAAGGAAATCGGCGACTCAGGAACCCCCGCCGGGCGGCGGAGCGGTGCTGCTGCGCACCACGAGACTGGTCGCGAGCTCCATCCGCGCGCCCGCCGACGGCTTTTCCTCGCGCCCGAGTTCGAGAACCATCCGGGTGGCCGCCTCCGCCATCTCGGTCAGCGGCTGCCGGACGGTGGTCAGCGGCGGGCCCACCCAGCGGGCCACCGGCAGATCGTCGAACCCGACCACGCTCAGGTCGTCGGGGATCCGCAGCCCCAGTTCGCGCGCGGCCTCGTACAGGCCCAGCGCCTGGAGGTCGTTGCCCGCGAAGACGGCCGTCGGCCGGTTCTCGCGGCGCAGCAGGTCGAGGCCGAGCCGGTAGCCCGCCTCGTGGTGGAAGTCGCCGTCCAGGATCAGACCGGGGTCCACGGCCAGCCCGGCCGTCTCCAGGGCGGCGCGGTAGCCGTCCACGCGGGCGCGAGCGCACATCATCCGGGTGGGGCCGCTGATCGCGCCGATCCGGGTGTGGCCCAGCTCCACCAGGTGCCGGGTGGCGGACAGCCCGCCCTGCCAGTTGGTGGCGCCCACCGAGGGGACCTCCGCGCCGGGGTCTCCGGCCGGGTCCATCACCACGAACGGGATGGACCGGCTGGTGAGCAGGGTCCGCTGACTCTCGTCCAGCCCCGACAGCACGAGGATCACGCCGTGCGGCCGGCGGGCCGCCACCTGGTCCGCCCAACTCCCGCCGGGCGTATGGCGTCCGGCGCTCTCGGAGAGCACCACGCTCAGCCCGGCACGCCGCGCCGCCCGCTCCACGCCGCGGATGACCTCCATGGCCCAGGCGCTCTCCAGCTCGTGGAAGACGAGCTCGACGAGCGGGGACCGGGAGGCGTCCGCGCGGCGCCTGCGATAACCGTGGCTGCGCAGCAGGCGCTCCACCCGGGAGCGGGTCGCCGGAGCCACGTCGGCCCTGCCGTTGAGGACTTTCGAAACTGTCGGAGCGGACACACCGGCCGCCCGTGCGATCTCGGCAAGCGTCGCTGTGCGCCCTTGCCGGGGCACGGAGGGGGTTTCGGCGGATTCCGGAGTCGTCATGGTTCGGGATCGTATATCTGCGCAACCTCTTGACGAACCCCCCTGGCGCGCTTAGGTTCCCAAAACATTCGCGGCATCGATCGAAACCTTCGAAGGAAGTATCAAAGCATCTCCACCGGACGAGCCGTGAGCCGCAGAACGGGCAGCTCCGCGAACGCCCCGCCCCCGTCCCTTTTGCGGTCAACGACGACCGCTTCTTCCGAGGAGTACGAGTCCCATGGAGTCCTACAACAGGCGTTGGTTCCTGGGCGTCGGCGGCGCCACTCTGCTCACCGCCGGCCTCACCGCCTGCGGCTCGGACGGCAGCGGTGACACCGACAGCAAGGACGGGACACTCACGGCGTTCGTCTGGGGCGACGACGCCGCGCGGATCCAGGAGGCGGCGATCCAGCGCTTCAACGAGTCCGCCGCGGCGAAGAAGTCCGGCGCGACCATCAAGCTGCAGCGCATACCGGGCAGCGACTACACCGCCAAGCTGCGCACCGCGATGGGCTCGCCGAGCGCGCCCGACCTGTTCTTCAACTGGGGCGGCGGCTCGATCAAGGCGTACGTGGACGAGGACCAGATCATCGACCTCCACGACATCATCGAGTCCACGCCGGAGTTGAAGAACGGTTTCCTGCCCTCGGTCATCCAGTCCGGCGCCCTCGACGGCCGCCCGTACGGCATTCCGATGCGCGGCATGCAGCCCGTGCTGATGTTCTTCAACAAGAAGGTGTTCGCGCAGAACGGCATCGAGCCGCCCACCACCTGGGGCGGCATGCTCGACGTCAACCGGAGGCTCAAGGCCCGCGGGATCACGCCGTTCGCGCTGGGCGGCGCGGACAAGTGGACCGAGCTGATGTGGGTGGAGTACCTGGTGGACCGCATCGGCGGTCCCGAGGTCTTCCGCGCCATCCAGTCCGGCGACCCCGCCGGCTGGGGCGACCCGGCGGTCCTGCGGGCGGCCGAGGAGATCAAGGACCTGGTCGACGGCCAGGCCTTCGGCAAGGGCTTCGGCTCCGTCCAGTACAACAACGGCGGCGCCTCGGCCCTGCTCGCCACGGGCAAGGCCGCCATGCACCTGATGGGCTCCTGGGAGTACTCGACCCAGCTGGGCAAGTTCGAGGACTTCGCCAGGAAGGACCTCGGCTGGTTCGTCTTCCCGGCCTACGAGGGCGGCGCGGGCGACATCAAGAACGTCGTGGGCAACCCGAGCAACTACTGGTCGGTGAGCTCCCGCACCGAGAACCGGGAGGCGGTGATCGCGTTCCTGAAGACCTGTGCGTCGGAGGAGTACGCCAAGGCGCTGGTCGCCAACGGCGACATCCCCACCACCTCCAACGCCGCCGTGCTGCTGGAGAACTCGCCCAACCCGGAGTTCGCCACCTTCCAGTACGAACTCGTGGAGAGTGCCCCGGCGTTCACCCTCAGCTGGGACCAGGCCGTCAAGCCGGACTGGTCCGCGCCGATGCTCACCGAGATCGACAAGCTCTTCCTGGGCAGGTCCACGCCCAAGGAATTCGTCGACGCGCTGAAGGGGCTCACGTGACCGGGTCGGTCACCACGTACGCCGGCGCAGCGCCCAGGAGCGGCGTGCGGGCGACCCGGGCGGGTCGGCCGCACGCCTCCTGGGCGCTGCCCGGCGTGCTGGTCTGCGTCCTCTTCGCCGTCCTGCTCACCGGGGTGAGCCACCACCCGTCCGGCACGGCGGTCGCCGCCCTCGGCGTCGTTGCCATCGTTGTCGGGCTCCCGGTGACGCCCGCCCCGCGCTCCCCTGTCCCCCCGGTCCGAGGAACCGTGTGTCCTCGGACCGGGTCTGTACAACTACGTCAGCCAGTTCGGGGGCGACGTCCCCGCGCTGTTGGCCTCCGTCGTTCCTTCCGGCGTGCCGATCCTCGCCGTTCACCTGGTGGCCCGGCGGGCCCTGGTGAGCGGGTCGATGGGCGTCGGCGGCAAGTAACACTTTTCTCTCAGGAGCATCATGACCGCCCCCTGGCGCGATTCCGCACTGACCGCCGAAGCCCGTGTCGACGACCTTCTCTCCCGGATGACCCTGGAGGAGAAGGCCGCACAGCTCTATGGAGTGTGGGTCGGCGCCTCGACGGACACTGAAGCGGGCGTGGCCCCGCACCAGCACGAGATGGCCACCGACTGGGACTGGGACGAGGTGATCGCCCACGGCCTGGGCCAGATCACCCGTTCCTACGGCACCGCCCCGATCGCACCGGACGAGGGCGCCCGCGCGCTCGCCCGGGCGCAGCGGACCATCATGGCCGCCAACCGGTTCGGCATCCCGGCCGTCGCGCACGAGGAGTGCCTGGCCGGCTTCACCGCGTGGGGCGCGACCGCGTACCCCGTGCCGCTCGCCTGGGGCGCCTCCTTCGACCCCGAGCTGGTCGAGGAGCTGGGCCGCCGCGTCGGCGACGACCTCGCCGCGGCCGGCGTCCAGCAGGGACTCGCGCCCGTCCTGGACGTCGTGCGCGACGCGCGCTGGGGCCGGGTGGAGGAGACCGTCGGCGAGGACCCGTACCTGGTCGGCACCATCGCCTCGGCCTACGTCCGGGGCCTGGAGTCCACCGGGGTGATCGCCACCCTGAAGCACTTCGCCGGCTACGCCTCGTCGGCGGGGGCCCGCAACCACGCGCCGGTGCGCGCCGGGGTGCGGGAGATCGCCGACGTCACGCTGCCCCCGTTCGAGCACGGTCTGCGGCACGGCGGGGCGCGGTCGGTGATGGCCGCCTACACGGAGATCGACGGCGTGCCCTCCCACTCCGACGCCTCCCTGCTGACCGGACTGCTGCGGGAGAAGTGGGGCTTCACCGGCACCGTGGTCGCCGATTACTTCGGTGTCGGCTTCCTGAACAGCCTGCAGCGGGTGGCGGACGGCCTGGGCGACGCCGCGCGCGTGGCCCTGGAGGCCGGTGTCGACGTCGAGCTGCCGACGCTGCACTGCTACGGCAAGCCGCTGGTCGAGGCCGTGCGCGAGGGCCGGCTTCCCGAGGCCCTGGTGGACCGGGCGGCCCGTCGGGTGCTGCTGCAGAAGTGCGAGCTGGGGCTGCTGGACGAGGGCTGGTCGCCGGAGCCGCGAGGCTCCCTCGACCTGGACTCCCCGGGCAACCGTGCGCTGGCCCGCCGGCTCGCGGACGAGTCGGTGGTGCTGCTCGCCAACGGCGGCGGCGTCCTGCCGCTGGCCCCGTCCGGCCCGTCGGCGGTGCGCCGCATCGCGGTGATCGGCCCGCGGGCCGACGACGCGATGGCGATGCTGGGCTGCTACTCCTTCCCCTCGCACGTGCTGCCGCACCACCCCGACACCGAGCTGGGCGTGGAGATCCCCACCGTGCTCGAGTCCCTCCGCGACGAGTTCCCGGACGCCGCCGTGGAGTTCGCCGCCGGGTGCGACGTCCAGGACGCCGACACGTCCGGGTTCGCGGACGCCGCGGCGCTGGCCTCCTCCTCGGACGTGGTCGTGGCCGTGCTGGGCGACCGGGCCGGTCTCTTCGGCCGGGGCACCTCGGGCGAGGGCTGCGACGCCGCCGACCTGGCCCTGCCGGGCGTCCAGGGCGAGCTGCTGGACGCGCTGTTGGAGACCGGCAGGCCGGTGGTGCTGGTGCTGCTCACCGGGCGGCCGTACGCGCTGGGCCGCTGGGCGGACCGGCTGGCCGGCGTCGTGCAGGCCTTCTTCCCCGGCGAGGAGGGCGGCCCCGCCGTGGCGGGCGTGCTGTCCGGGCGGGTGACCCCCTCGGGCCGCCTCCCCGTCAGCGTGCCGCGCGACCCGGGCGGACAGCCGTGGACCTACCTCCAGCCGCCGCTGGGCCTGGCCAACGACATCACCAACCTGGATCCGACGCCGCTGTACCCCTTCGGCCACGGCCTGTCGTACACGACGTTCGCCTGGGACCGCTTCGAGTCCCCGGCCTCCGGCCCCCGCATCGGCACCGACGGCGCCTACGAGGTGTCGGTGACCGTCCGCAACGACGGTGACCGGAGCGGCGCCGAGGTGGTGCAGCTGTACCTGCACGACCCCGTCGCCTCGGTCACCCGGCCGGACGTCCGGCTGATCGGCTACCGGCGCCTGGAGCTGGCCCCCGGCGAGGCCCGCCGGGTGACCTTCCGCTTCCACGCCGACCTCGCGTCGTTCACCGGCCGCGACGGCGTCCGGATCGTCGAGCCCGGCAGGCTGGAGCTCCGCCTCGCCACGTCCTCGGCGGACGTGCGGCACGTCTTCCCGCTCACCCTGGACGGCGAGGTCCGGGAGGTCGGGTACGACCGGGAGCTGCTCTGCGCGACGGAGGTCACCAAGGCGGAGTAGGCCCGAGGCCGAGCAGGCCCTGGGCGTCCGCCGGGCGTCCCCTCGGGCGTCTCCTCAGGCGTCCCTGCGGGCGTCCTCGTCCTCGCAGTAGACGAAGGCCAGCCCGCTGATCGGCTCGCCGTCGGCGGCCGGGTTGTCGAGCACGACCCGCCAGCCGTCGGCGCCGAGCCGCTGGGAGACACCGACCACCAGGCCGGGCTCGGCGGTGGACCAGCCGCCGGAGACCGCGACCATGCCCTCCGGGCAGACGGCGACGCTCTCCCCGGTCCCGCCCGGGGCCACCTCCACCACCTCGCCGACCACCTCGGTGAGACCGTCCGGCGTCTCACAGGCGCCGCCCGGCACGGCGGCGCCCGGGGCGGCGGCGCGCGGGGCGGCGCCCGCCTGTGTGACGGGTGCGGCGGCACCGGCCGCCTGGTCCGGACGCGCGCCGTCCGGCCCGGGCTGCGGCAGCGGCCGGTCGTCGCACCGGTCCCACTCGCCCTCGCAGCCCCGCGCCGCCCGGTCGCCGAGGCCCCACAGGGTGAACCAGGAGGCGAGCGCCCCGCCGCCCCCGTTCTCCCGGCGCCGGTCGCCGTCCTCCTCGCACCTGTCGCCGGCGGCCGGGGCCGGCACCGCGGCCCGCGGCTGCTCCGCTGCCACCGCGCCGCCGGCCGCTCCGCAGGCCAGCGCGACGGCCAGCGACGCCGACACCCCGCCGGCGGCCCACACGGCGCGGCGGCGCCGCGGCCTCCCGTGTCCAGAAGTCATCTGCTCTCCCGCGTCTCGTTCGTCGGTCTGCGAGGAAGCTGTGACCTGCGGTGGTCCGGGTCACTCAGGGGCACTGGGCCAGGCGAGCTAAAAATCGTCTGATCGGCCCGGACGGTCCCCCGGATGGCCCCGGCACAGCCCGCACCGGCCCGCGCCGGCCCGACCCGGCACGGCCCGCCCCTGGGCGGCGAGGCGTTCAGGCGGCCGAACGGTACGGGCAGGGCGGCTCGGCGCCCGTCCGCGGGCGCCGCCCCGGTATCGCGCGGGCGACCCGCCGGGGCTCCGCCCCGCACTCACCGCAGCGCGGCGCCGGTGGCGCGACCTCCGCCGACCGCGAGGCCTCCCTCAGCGCCTCGGTGGTGGCCACCAGCACATCGCGCAGCAGCACAGGTTCGCGACTGCGAGTCTTGCTCCGCTCGTCCCACATCGCCGACCCCCTACGGGCGGCCCGGCCCTACGTCCGGGTCATCGACAGCACCTGGTGGGATCTTCGCATCCGCCACTGACAACGCCCGGAACACGAGACGAACGTTCAGGACCCCGGGCCGCCGAGCACGGCCCGGACGAAGGCGTCGGGCGGCAGGTACTGGTGCGCCTCGACGTAGTGCGCGACCAGTTCCGGGGCCGCGTAGGCGACCCCGTCGCCCACCGCCCTGATCTCCGCGCTGCCGCGCGGGCAGTCGGGGCCGGCCCGCAGCAGCCGCATCGAGCACCAGGGGCAGAGGTGGAAACCGCGGGTCTGCTGCGCCCGGTGGGTGCGCGTCCGCTCCCACAGCGCGTCCACCAGGCCCTGCGGGGCGGTGCCCTTGCGGTAGCGCCGGGCGGCGCTCAGCCAGCCGACGTTGACCAGCGGGAGCCCGTGCCACGGCCGGGCCGCCTCGGTTCCCGGCCCGCCGGGCGGGAGGAAGGTGTACGGCGTGAGGTCGGCGTAGTAGGGCACCGGGGCGTCACTCCGTCCCGAGCGACTCGAACCGCCAGCGGTGCACCGCGCGGGAGACCAGGCCGGGGGGAGGCTCGGGGAGCTCCGGCAGCGGCTCGTGCAGGCCGGCGTCCCACCAGGTGACGACGAGGACGCGGTCCTGCGCGGCCCGGAAGGTCTCGCGGCGCAGCGGTTCGCGCGGCAGCCCCTGCTCCCGCGCCCAGCCGAGCAGTTCCTCGCCGCGGCCCTCGACCGCCCGGGCCTCCCACATCAGCGCGACCGTCACGAGTACAGGTTCTCCTTCGACAGTTCGTGCACATGGTCGTGGGAGTGGGCGTGCCCGTGTCCGTGTCCGTGCCCGTGCCCGGCCTCCGGGTCGGGCACGTGCGGCTCGGTCACCGGCAGCGAGGAGTCCGCCGACAGGTCCCACGCGGAGGCGGCCCGCCCGCGCGCCACCATCTCGGCGCCGAGGGCGGCGACCATCGCGCCGTTGTCGGTGCACAGCTTGGGGCGGGGCACCCGCAGCCGGATGCCGGCCTTCTCGCACCGCTCCTGGGCCAGCGCCCGCAGCCGGGAGTTGGCCGCGACGCCGCCGCCGATCATCAGGTGGTCGACGCCCTCGTCCTTGCAGGCGCGCACCGCCTTGCGGGTGAGCACGTCCACCACGGCCTCCTGGAAGGAGGCGGCGACGTCCCGCACCGGGACCTCCTCGCCCGCCGCCCGCCGGGCCTCGATCCAGCGGGCCACCGCCGTCTTGAGGCCGGAGAAGGAGAAGTCGTAGGCGGGGTCGCGGGGGCCGGTCAGACCGCGCGGGAAGGGGATGGCGTTCGGGTCGCCCTCCTTGGCGTACCGGTCGATCACCGGACCGCCGGGGAAGCCGAGGTTCAGCACCCGGGCGATCTTGTCGAAGGCCTCGCCGGCCGCGTCGTCGATGGTGGCGCCCATCGGCCGGACGTCGGAGGTGATGTCGGACGACAGCAGCAGCGAGGAGTGGCCGCCGGAGACCAGCAGCGCCATGGTCGGCTCGGGCAGCGGCCCGTGCTCGAGCTGGTCCACGCAGATGTGCGAGGCCAGGTGGTTGACGCCGTAGAGCGGCTTGCCCAGCGCGTAGGCGTACGCCTTGGCGGCGGAGACGCCGACCAGGAGCGCGCCCGCGAGGCCCGGGCCCGCGGTGACCGCGATGCCGTCGAGGTCCTTGGCGCTGACGCCGGCCTCCTGGAGCGCCCGTTGGATGGTGGGCACCATCGCCTCCAGGTGCGCCCGTGAGGCGACCTCGGGCACCACGCCGCCGAAGCGGGCGTGCTCGTCGACGCTGGAGGCGACGGCGTCGGCCAGCAGGGTGGTGCCGCGGACGATGCCGACGCCGGTCTCGTCGCAGGAGGTCTCGATGCCGAGGACGAGGGGCTCGTCCCGCAGGTCAGCCATGGTTCGGGGTTCCTTGTGCAGCGGAGGGGGTGACGGCGGAGGAGGGGGCGGACGCCGGGTCGGTCAGGCGCATCACCAGCGCGTCGACGTTGCCGGGCTGGTAGTAGCCGCGGCGGAAGCCGATCGGTTCGAAGCCGAACCGCTCGTAGAGCCGCTGGGCGCGGACGTTGTCGACCCGGACCTCCAGCATCACCTCGTGGCACTCGAAGTCGGTGGCAGCGCGGAGCAGTTCGACGAGCAGGCGGCTGCCGAGGCCGGTGCCCTGGTGGCCGGGCGCGACGGCGATGGTCTGGACGTCGCCCTGGTCGCCGGCGGCGGCGAGCCCCGCGTAGCCGACCAGCCGGCCGTCCGGGGCCTCGGCGACCACGTACCGGCGGGTGGCGCCGGGCCCGCGGGAGTGGGCGAGCTCCGACCAGAACATCCCGCGGGACCAGGCGTCCTCCGGGAAGAGCTCCTTCTCCAGCGTCAGCACCGGGTCGATGTCCCACCAGCGCATCTCGCGGATCGCCGCGGTGGGCGCCGGGGCGTCCGGCACGGTGTTCACTGCGGCGCTCACCGGGGGGTGACCACCTTGTAGTTCTTGGGGACCTGGGCGTCCGGGCGCCGCAGGTAGAGCGGGCGCGGCGCCGGAAGCTCCTCGCCGCGGGCCAGCCGCTCGGCGGCGAGCGAGGCCAGCGCGGCCGCGGAGACGTGCTCGGGTCCGTGCACGTCCGGGAAGGTGTCGGGGTAGAGCAGCGCGCCGGCGCCGACGGCGGGCATGCCGGCGACCTGCTCCGCGATGTCGGCCGGGCGGTCGACGGCGGGGTCGGTGAGCCGGGTGCGGGAGTCGGTGTAGCGCGCCCAGTAGACCTCCTTGCGCCGGGCGTCGGTCGCCACGACGAAGGGGCCGTCGATGTCGGCGGCCCAGGCCAGCCCGTCCAGCGTGCACACGCCGTGGACGGGGACGCCGAGCGCCAGGCCGAAGGTGTCCGCGGTCATCAGGCCGACGCGCAGTCCGGTGTAGGGGCCGGGCCCGATGCCGACGACGATGCCGGTGACGGCGTCGAGCCCGACGCCCGCCGCGCCGAGGACCCGGTCGACGGTGGGCAGCAGCAGCTCTCCGTGGCGGCGCGCGTCCACCTGGCTCGACGAGGCGACGACGTCCGTCCCGTCGTGCAGGGCGGCGGTGACGGCGGGGGTTGCGGTATCCAGAGCGAGCAAGAGCACGCGAACAGCCTACGGCTCCCGGGCCGCCCGCACGGCCTCGCGGGGCTCGGACCACCCCCGCTGCTAACGTCGCGCATACATACGACTGCGCAGAGTGATGGTTCGACGAGCGAGGGAGACCGGCGGTGGCGGTCCGCAGCGGGGTGTTGGTGGGGGTACTGACGGGCGCGGCGTTGACCACGGTGGTGGTGCTCGGGCTCCAGGCGAACGCGAACGTGCCGCCGGCCCTGCGCGCGCCGGGCCCCCCGGCGGCCGCCGGAACCGCGCCCGCCCCCGAGCCGCCGGGACCGCGCGGGCTGCCCGCCCGCTCCGGGCGCGGGGAACGGGTCGTGTACTCGCTGGGGCAGGACCGGGTGTGGCTGGTGGACGCCCGGGGCGGGGTGCGGCGGGTCTTCCGCGTGGTGCCCGGCGCGGTGGACCCGGCGCCGGGGACGTACACGGTGACCTCGCGGTCGCTGCGCGGGGTCGGGGCGGACGGGGCGCCCATCGAGCACGTGGTCCGGTTCGCGGACGTGCGGGGCGTGGTGGTCGGCTTCAGCGCGCCCCGTGGCGGCGGCGCGGTGGCGGGGACCCCCGCGCCGGGCACCGGCGGGATCCGCGAGGCCCGGCCGGACGGCCTCGCCATGTGGGACTTCGCGGTGCTGGGCGGGCGGGTGGTCGTCGTCCGGTGACGGGCGCCGCCGCCCGTGTCGCACGTTCGCCCGAGTGTTCGCCCGAGCCTTCACCCGGGCGTTCACCGGGGCGTTCACCGGGGTTTCCGACACCGCGTCGGGAAGATATTGCGCGCCGCCCGGCGGGCGTGGTTAGGTCTACCTAACCACGCCCGCCCTCGGGATCCCAGGAGGCGTCATGCTCTTTCCGGTTGCCGGCCCCGACACCACGGAGCGTCGCGCGGACGCCGCGCCGGCGGACGCGGTCGCGCGCGGGGCCGCCGCCGTGTCCATGCGGGACCTGCTCGCGTCCTGCGCGGCGGCCCACGCCGTCTCCTCGCCGCCGAGCCCCGACCGCCCCGCCGCGGACCCCCGGGCCACTCCCGCCACCCGCACCACCCGCGAGGCGGCCTGAGGCAGGCCGCCTCGCTTCGGCGCGAGCGGGGAGCGCTCCTGACGGAACCGGAGGCCGGCCCGCGGCTCAGCCCCGGAGGGCGCCGAGGTCGGCGGAGGCCCAGCGGTCGCCGAGACCGGTGACCGTCAGCCGGCGGACGTCGTCGTCGGTGTCGGCGGTGTCGCCCGTCGCGCGGGCGATCAGGACCTGCAGGCGGTCCTCGGTGAGCTCCTCGACCTTCCCCTCGCCCCACTCCACGACGACCACGGAGTCGGACAGCGAGACGTCGAGGTCCAGGTCCTCCATCTCGTCCAGCCCGCCGCCGAGCCGGTAGGCGTCGACGTGCACCAGGGGCGGGCCGTCGCCGAGCGAGGGGTGGACGCGGGCGATCACGAACGTCGGCGAGGTGACCGCGCCCCGGACGTTCAGGCCCTCGCCGAGCCCCCGGGTGAGCGTGGTCTTGCCCGCGCCGAGCTCGCCGGTGAGCATCACCAGGTCGCCGGCGCGCAGCAGACCGGCGAGACGACGGCCGAGGTCCAGCATCTCCTCGGCGGAGGAGACGGTCAGTTCGAGCGTCTGCCGGTCGCCGGCGGCGCCGTCGGGACGGCCGTGCTCACCGGGGTTCTGTTCGCTGGGGTTGTGCGGTGCCGCGGGTGCTTCCATGGGACCCCACGGTAGCCGCCCCGGGCAGCGCTCCCGCGCGGACGAGGAGGTCGGCGAGCCGGGCGTCGACCACCTCGGGGTGCTCCAGCATCACCAGGTGCCCGGCGTCGGGCACCCGCACCAGTTCCGCCTCCGGCAGCTCGCGGGCGATGGTCTCGCTGTGGCCCACGGGCGTGACCAGGTCCCCCTCGCCGGCCACGATCAGCACCGGCAGCCCGCGGAAACGGGCCAGCGCCGCCGTCTTGTCGTGCTCGTCGAAGGCCGGGTAGAACTCGGCGACCACGTCGATCGGCGTCGCCTCGATCATCCGTTCGGCGAACCGGGCGACCACCGGGTCGACCTCGGCGGAGGCGAACGAGTAGCGGCTGATGATCCCGGCGAACAGGTCGGCCGTGGCGCGCCGCCCCCTCTCGACCAGTTCGGCCCGCTGTCCCAGCGCCCGCAGCACGCCCGGCAGGAGCCGCCGCACCGCGTTGACGCCGGCCATCGGCAGACCGAAGTTGACCTCGCCGAGCCCGCCCGACGAGGTGCCCACCAGGGCCACCCCGGCGACCCGCTCGCGGATCAGGTCGGGGAACCGGTCGGCCAGCGCCATCACCGTCATCCCGCCCATCGAGTGCCCGACCAGCACCAGCGGGCCCTCCGGCGCGGCGGCGTCGATCACCGCCCGGAGGTCGCGGCCCAGCCGGTCGATGGTGACGGGCGCGCCCTGCTCCGCCCGGGAGGCGCCGCGGCCGGACCGGCCGTGGCTGCGCTGGTCCCAGTAGACGGCGCGGACGCCGGCCGAGCGGAGCGCGGCGCGCTGGAAGTGCCAGGCGTCCTGGTTCAGGCAGTAGCCGTGGCTGAACACCACGGTGACGGGCGGCCGGGGCGGTTCCGTGGTCCGGCGGCGGCCGGCGAACAGCCGCCGCCTGCGCGGGGCCGGTTCGGGCGCGGGGGCCGGTACCTCGTCCACCTCGTAGTACAGCTCGGTGCCGTCGTCGGCGCGGGCGGTGCCGGGGGTGCCGCGCAGGGTGCCGTAGGGGCCGGTGACCTCCAAGGCGAGGCGGGCCCTGCGGCGGATGCCGCGGCCCATGGTGAGGCGCTCGACGGCCACCCCGGCGGCCGCGCCCGCGGCGACCACGCCGATCGCGGCGCCCGCCAGTCCGGTGCTGCGGCGCCAGGCCCGGGGGGCCGGGGCGGCGACGCCCGTGGCGGCGACGACCAGTTCGGGCACGGTCACCGCGGTCACCGCCGGGCTCTCCTCGCTCACCTGGCGCTCCTTCTTCTCCCGTCTCCCGGGATCGTTCGGCGGACCCGCCTGCCGCCGCGTCGCGTCAGGCCCTCTGCCGTTCGATTACCCCGTGGCGTGCTCGTTCACATACACGCGGGGCACCCGGACGCCGATCCGGGTGACGATCTCGTAGGCGATGGTGCCGCAGGCCTGCGCCCAGTCCTCGGCGGTCGGCTCGCCGCGGTCCCCCGCGCCGAACAGGACGGCCTGCGCGCCGGGCTCCGGCCGGTCGCCGCCGAGGTCCACCACGAACTGGTCCATGGCGACCCGTCCGGCGACCGTGCGCAGCTTGCCGCCGACCAGCACCGGGCCGGCGTCGGAGGCGTGCCGGGGGATGCCGTCGGCGTAACCGGCGGGGACGAGGCCGAGGGTGGTCCCGCCGGGGGTGACGTAGTGGTGCCCGTAGCTGACCCCGTGCCCGCCGGGCACCTCCTTGACCAGTACCAGGTCGGCGGAGAGCCGCATCACGGGCCGCAGGCCGAGGTCGGCGGCCGAGCCCAGTTCGGGGCCGGGCGACACCCCGTAGGTGGCGATGCCGGCGCGGACCAGGTCGAAGTGGGCGTCGGGGCGGGTGAGCAGCGCGGGCGAGTTGGCGATGTGCCGCACCTCGGGCCGGACGCCCTGGCCCTCGGCGTACGCCACCATCTCGCGGAACCGGGCGAGCTGGGCGTCGTTCGCCGGGTGCTCGGGCTCGTCGGCGCAGGCGAAGTGCGACCAGAGGCCGACGACGCGGACCAGGCCGTCCCGCTCGGCGGCGAGGGCGGCGGCGACGAGCTCCGGCCAGTCGGCGGGCTGGCAGCCGTTGCGGCCGAGGCCGGTGTCCGCCTTCAGGTGCACCCGGGCGGGGGCGCGTTCGGCGCGGGCCGCGGCGGTCACCTCGCGCAGCGCCCACAGGGCGCTGACCGAGACGTCCACGTCGGCGGCGATCGCCTCGCGCCAGGGGCCTCCGGGGGCCCACAGCCAGCACAGCATCCGCCCGCCCAGGCCGGCCTCGCGCAGGGCCAGCGCCTCCTCGGGGGTGGCGGTGCCCAGCCACTCCGCGCCCGCCTGCCGGGCGGCGAGGGCGCAGGGAACGGCGCCGTGGCCGTAGGCGTCGGCCTTCACCACGGCCATCAGGGCGGCACCGGAGACCCGTGCGCGCAGCGACGTCACGTTGGCGCGGAGGGCGGCGAGGTCGACCTCCGCGCGGACGCGGGTCGTGTCGCGAGGGCGCGCATCACGTTCACTCATGGTCCCCCCAGTCTGACAGAGCCCCACCCGCCGCCCCTGCCCACCCGACGCCCTGGCCCCCGTTCCGCGGACCTCACGCCGGCGAGGACAGCGGCGAGGGCGGGGGCAGCGGCGGCGGGGGCGGGGGTCACTCCGGGGTGGTGATGTCGCGCCAGGCGGTGGGGATGGCGGCGGCGACGTCCTGCGCGGCGACCGGCGCCCCGGCCGCCGCCCTCCGCGCCGCCAGCCCGTGCAGGTACGCCCCCACGCTCCCCGCGTCGCGCGCCGACAGCCCCGCCGCCAGCAACGCCCCGGCCAGCCCGGACAGCACGTCGCCCGATCCGGCCGTGGCCAGCCACGGCGTCCCCGTGGGGTTGACCCGCACGGCGGCCGGGCCCGGGGACACCACCAGCGTGGTCGCCCCCTTCAGCAGCACCGTGGCCCGGTACCGCTCCGCCAGCTCCCGCGCCGACGTGAGCCGCGCGGACTCCACCTCCGCCCGGTCGACGCCGAGCAGCGCCGCGGCCTCTCCCGCGTGCGGGGTCAGCAGCGTCGGGGCGGTCCGGGACCGCACCGCCTCGCGGTCCGCGAGCCGCAGCCCGTCGGCGTCGATCAGCACCGGGACCTCCGCCTCGCCGGCGACGTCCAGCGCCTCGGCCACCGTGCCCGCGTCGTCCCCGGCTCCGGGTCCGATCACCCACGCCTGCACCCGGCCGGCCCGGCGCGGTCCGCCCTCGGAGACCATCGTCTCGGGGAACCGCGCCAGCACCGCCTCCCCGGCCGGTCCCGCGTACCGGACCGCCCCGCCACCGCCGCGCAGCGCGCCCGCGACGGCGAGCACCGCGGCCCCCGGATACCGCGCGGACCCGGCGGCGACGCCGACCACGCCCCGCCGGTACTTGTCGCTCTCCGCCCCCGGCCGCGGCAGCAGCCGGGCCACGTCCTGGTGCTGCAGGGCCTCCATCTCCGGCTCGTCCGGCAGCCACGGGCCGAGGCCGATGTCCACCAGCCGCACCGAGCCCGCGTACGCGCGCGCCGGGTCGACCAGCAGCGCCGGCTTGTGGGTGCCGAAGGTGACGGTGAGGTCGGCCCGCACCGCGGGACCGCGGACCTCGCCGGTGTCGGCCTCCACGCCGCTCGGCAGGTCCACGGCGACCACCGCGGCCCGGGACGCCGCGGTCAGCTCCGCCAGCGGCGCGGCGCCCTCCCGCAGGCCGCCCCGCCCGCCGATGCCGACGATCCCGTCCAGCACCAGGTCCGCCGCCCGGATCAGCCGCACCACCTCCTCCGGCACACCACCCGACGCCCCGGACCCCGCGCCCACGGCCGCACCGGAAACCGCCGCGCCCGCCGGCAGCGTCACGACCCGTCCGCCCGCCCGCCGCAGCGCGACCAGTCCGCCACCGTGCACCCGGTCGGGCGTGACGAGGACGGCCGTCACCCCCGCCCCGCGCCGCGCCAGCCGCGCACCGGCGTACAGGGCGTCCCCGCCGTTGTCCCCGCTGCCGACCAGCAGCACCACCCGGCTGCCGTAGACCCGGCCCGCCGTCCGGCCCAGGACCTGGGCCGAGGCGGCGGCGAGCCCGGCGGCCGCCCGCTGCATCAGCGCGCCCTCGGGGAGCCTCGCCATCAGCTCCCGCTCGGCCGCACGTACCGTCTCCACGCTGTAGGCACTCCGCATACCGCCGAGTCTTCCCCAGGAATCAGCCTTCCGCGATCACCACCGCCGAGGCGACGCCCGCGTCATGACTGAGCGACACGTGCCAGGAGCTGACGCCCAGTTCGGCGGCGCGGGCGGCGACCGTACCGGTGACCCGCAGCCGCGGCTGCCCGCTGTCCTCCAGGTACACCTCGGCGTCCCGCCACTGCAGCCCGGGCGGCGCGCCCAGGGCCTTGGCGAGCGCCTCCTTGGCGGCGAACCGGGCGGCCAGCGAGGCGATGCCGCGCCGCTCGCCGCTGGGCAGTATCAGTTCGCTGTCGTTGAAGAGGCGTTGCGCCATGTGCGGGGTGCGGGCGAGGGCCGCTTGGAAGCGGTCGATCTCGGCCACGTCGATACCGACGCCGATGATGCTCATGGCCCTCACCCTACGGACCGGCGCCACCCACCCGCCCTGCCTGTGGACAACCGCCCCTCACCGCTCACCACCTGTGGAAAACCCGCGCCGCAAGCCCCGGCAACCCCGGCACCCCCGGCAACCCCGCACCCCCGCCGCTCACTCCACCGTGACGGACTTCGCCAGGTTCCGCGGCTGGTCGACCTCGTTGCCGCGGGCCGTCGCCAGCTCGCAGGCGAACACCTGGAGCGGCACCGTGGCCACCAGCGGCTGGAGCAGCGGCGGCGTCGCCGGGATCCGCACCAGGTGGTCCGCGTACGGCAGGACCGCCTCGTCCCCCTCCTCCGCGATCACCACGGTCCGCGCCCCGCGCGCCCGGATCTCCTGGATGTTCGACACGATCTTGTCGTGCAGCACCGACCGGTCCCGCGGCGACGGCACGATCACCACCACCGGCACGCCCTCCTCGATCAGCGCGATCGGCCCGTGCTTCAGCTCGCCCGCCGCGAACCCCTCGGCGTGCATGTAGGCGAGCTCCTTCAGCTTGAGCGCGCCCTCCAGCGCCACGGGGTAGCCCACGTGTCGTCCCAGGAACAGCACCGTGTTGCGGGAGGCCAGCGAGCGGGCCAGCTCCCGCACCGGCTCCATCGTCCCCAGCACCCGCTCGACGCAGTCGGCGATCCCCGACAGCTCCCGCACCTGCTCGCGGATCTCCTCGCCCGACCGGGTGCCCCGCACCTGCCCCAGGTAGAGGGCGACCAGGTAGCAGGCAACCAGCTGCGTCAGGAACGCCTTCGTGGAGGCGACCGCCACCTCGGGACCGGCATGGGTGTACAGCACCGCGTCGGACTCGCGGGGGATCGTCGCGCCGTTGGTGTTGCAGATGGCCAGCACCTTGGAGCCCTGCTCACGGGCGTGGCGCAGCGCCATCAGGGTGTCCATGGTCTCGCCGGACTGGGAGATGGCGATGACCAGGGCGCGCGGCCCCAGGATGGGGTCGCGGTAGCGGAACTCGCTGGCCAGCTCCACCTCGCAGGGGACCCGCGTCCAGTGTTCGACGGCGTACTTGGCGATCAGCCCGGAGTGGAAGGCGGTGCCGCAGGCGACGATCACCACCTTGTCGATCTCGCGCAGCTCCTCCGGCGGGATCCGCAGTTCGTCCAGCGACAGGCGCCCGGCGCCGTCGATCCGTCCGAGCAGGGTGTCGGCGACCGCCTTCGGCTGCTCGGCGATCTCCTTGAGCATGAAGTAGTCGTAGCCGCCCTTCTCGGCGGCCGAGGCGTCCCAGTCGATGTGGAACTCCCGCACCTCGGCGGGCTGCCCGTCGAAGCCGGTCACCGTCACCGCGACCGACCCGTCCGCCTCCTGCCGGCGCAGCTCGACGACCTGGTCCTGGCCCAGTTCGATCGCGTCCCGGGTGTACTCGATGAAGGCGGCCACGTCCGAGGCGAGGAACCCCTCGCCCTCGCCCACGCCGGCCACCAGCGGCGAGTTCCGCCGGGCGCCGACCACCACACCGGGCTCCTCCGCCGCGACCGCCACCAGGGTGAACGCGCCCTCCAGCCGCCGGCACACCAGCCGCATCGCCTCGGCGAGGTCGCCGCACACCGAGTACTCCTCGGCCAGCAGGTGGGACACCACCTCGGTGTCCGTCTCCGAGGCCAGCCGGTGGCCCCGCCCGGCGAGCTCGGCCCGCAGCGACGCGAAGTTCTCGATGATCCCGTTGTGCACGACGGCGACCCGCCCGGCGTCGTCGAGGTGCGGGTGGGCGTTGACGTCGTTGGGCGGGCCGTGGGTGGCCCAGCGGGTGTGGCCGAGGCCGGTGGTGGCGGCGGGGAGGGGCCGCTCGCCGAGCTCCTTCTCCAGATTGACCAGCTTGCCGGCCTTCTTGACCGCGGCCAGGACCCCGTCGGCGAGGACGGCCACCCCCGCCGAGTCGTAGCCCCGGTACTCCAGCCTGCGCAGCCCGGCCGTCACGACGTCGAGTGCCGCCTGTCGCCCCACATATCCCACGATTCCACACATGTCCTTCACCCTAGGCCGGACCCCGGGACGGCGCGGCCGGTCGTGGTCCGTTCGGGCCCCGCCCCGCCCGCACTCCCCCTACCGACCCCGACCGACCCCGACCGACCCCGACCGCCCCGGACCGGCCCCGACCGACCGGGACCGGCCCCGGCAGAAGCGCGCCCCGCCCCGACCCACCCCGACCCACCCCGACCGACCCCGACCGCCCCGGACCGACCCCGACCGCCCCGGACCGGCCCCGGCAGAAGCGCGCCCCGCCCCGACCCACCCCGACCCACCCCGACCGACCCCGCCCGACCCCGGCAGCCCGCGACCCACCCCAGCCCCACCCCCACCCGGCCCCACTCCCACCCCACCCGACCCCCGCCGCACCCCAGCCGGACCCCTGAGTGACGCACCCCACCCCGCGACCTGTTCGCAGGCCCGTAACAATGGACTGTGATCTCTCCGGCCTCCCCGATGCCCTCCGGCGGCGCCCCCCGGTCCCGGCCGGAGGCGACTCCGTACGTGGACCTGACCCGTGCGGAGTGGAGCGCGCTGCGCGACAAGACGCCGCTCCCCCTCACCGCGGAGGAGGTCGAGCGGCTGCGCGGCCTGGGCGACGTGATCGACCTGGACGAGGTCCGGGACATCTACCTCCCGCTCTCCCGGCTGCTCAACCTCTACGTGCGGTCCACGGACAACCTGCGGTCCTCGCTGAACACCTTCCTCGGCGAGAAGGGCTCGCAGTCGGGCACGCCGTTCGTCATAGGGGTCGCCGGATCGGTGGCGGTCGGCAAGTCCACCGTCTCCCGCCTGCTGCGGGCGCTGCTCTCCCGCTGGCCCGAGCACCCCCGCGTCGAGCTGGTCACCACCGACGGCTTCCTGCTGCCCACCCGGGAGCTGCAGGCGCGCGGCCTGATGGAGCGCAAGGGCTTCCCCGAGTCGTACGACCGCCGGGCGCTCACCCGGTTCGTCGCCGACATCAAGGCCGGCAAGGACGAGGTCACCGCCCCCGTCTACTCCCACCTGATCTACGACATCGTCCCCGGTGAGAAGCTCACCGTGCGCCGCCCGGACATCCTGATCGTCGAGGGCCTGAACGTCCTCCAGCCCGCCCTGCCGGGCAAGGACGGCCGCACCCGGGTGGCGCTGGCCGACTACTTCGACTTCAGCGTGTACGTCGACGCCAAGGCGGAGGACATCGAGAAGTGGTACCTGCACCGCTTCCGCCGCCTGCGGGAGACGGCGTTCCAGAACCCCGAGTCGTACTTCCGCCGCTGGACCCAGGTCTCCGAGGAGGAGGCCCTGGAGTACGCCCGCCGCACCTGGCAGACCATCAACCGGCCCAACCTGATGGAGAACGTGGCCCCCACCCGCGGCCGCGCCACCCTGGTCCTGCGCAAGGGCCCCGACCACAAGGTCCAGCGCCTGCGCCTGCGCAAGCTCTGACCGGCGACGGCCGCACGCCACCGGCACGCGATCACGTGCCCGCCCCCGCGCGGAGATCACGAACCGGTGCCGCTTCCCGGCGCACCGTCGGCCCCGGGCCCGCGGCCCCGCTAGTCTGCCGCGCATGCTGCACCTGCGACTGATCACACCGTGCGGGCGGACCGACGAAGTGGTCGGCCTCCTCCGCAAGACCGTCGGCTGCACCCACCTGGTGGTCGTTCCCGGAGCGGCCCGCGAGCCGGCCGGCGACCTGCTGACGGTGGACGTGGCCCGTGAGGCCGCCGACGAGGTGATCGGCGAGCTGCGCAGGATGGGGCTGGACAAGGAGGGCTCCATCAGCGCCGACAACCTCGACCTGTCCCTGTCCGCGCACGCCGACCGGGCCGAGCGGGAGGCGCCCGGCGAGGGCGCCGACGCGGTGGTCTGGGACCAGCTCGTGGAGGCCACCCACGAGGAATCGAGCTTCTCCTGGACCTACGTGGCCTTCCTGACGCTGGCCACCATGATCGCGGCCTGCGGTGTGGTGCTGGACAACGCGGTGCTGATCGTGGGCGCCATGGCGGTGGGCCCGGAGTTCGGCCCGCTCGCCGGTTTCTGCACCGCCCTGGTCCGCCCGGCCCCGCGCCTGGCCGTCCGCTCGCTCGTGGCGCTGCTGGGCGGCTTCGCGGTGGCGATGGCGCTGACGGCCCTGTTCAGCCTGTTCATGACCAGCGTGGGGCTCTTCAGCGCCGAGCAGCTCGACGCCGACCGTCCCAACACGGGGTTCATCTACGACCCCGACCTCTTCTCCTTCGTGGTCGCCCTGCTGGCGGGCTGCGCGGGCATGCTCTCGCTGACCTCGGCCAAGTCGGGGGCCCTGGTCGGCGTCGCCATCTCGGTCACCACCGTCCCGGCCGCCGCCAATGCCGCGGTCGCCTTCGACTACGGCGACTACGGGCAGGGCTGGGGGTCGTCCCTCCAGCTCATGGTCAACCTCGCGGGCATCGTCCTGGCGGGCACCCTGACGCTCCTGGTGCAGAAGTGGAGCTGGTCCCGCAAGCTCCGCCGCCACCCGCTCAACCCGACGCCCTGACGCCCTGACACCCCGACGCCCTCAGGCCACCGTCGGGCGAGCGGCACACGACGACGGGGGGCGGGACCCCACGGCCCCGCCCCCCCGTCGTCGCCCGCGAAGGGCCCGGTCACCCGCCCCGGTCAGCCCAGCGCGGACTTGACCACGTCGGCCAGACGCCTGGCCACCGACTCGGCCTGGTGGATGTCGGCCGCCTCGACCATCACCCGCACCAGCGGCTCGGTGCCGGACGACCGCAGCAGCACGCGCCCGGTGGTGCCCAGCTCCCGCTCGGCCTCCTCCACGGCGGCGGTCAGCTCGGCGGAGGTGGAGACCCGCGTCTTGTCCACGTCGCGCACGTTGACCAGCACCTGCGGCAGGCGCTCCATCACGGAGGCCAGGTCCCGCAGCGGCCGTCCGCTCGCCGCGACCCGGGCCGCGAGCAGCAGACCGGTCAGCGTGCCGTCGCCCGTGGTGGCGTGGTCCAGCACGATCACGTGCCCGGACTGCTCGCCGCCCAGCGCGTAGCCCTTGTCCTTCATCTCCTCCAGCACGTAGCGGTCGCCGACCGCGGTCTGGACGAGCTGGATGCCCTCGCGCTCCATGGCGAGCGTGAAGCCCAGGTTGGACATCACGGTGGCGACCACGGTGTCGGCGCGCAGCACGCCCTGCTCCCGCATGGCCAGCGCGAGGATCGCCAGGATCTGGTCCCCGTCGACCTCCTCGCCCGTGTGGTCGACCGCCAGGCACCGGTCTGCGTCGCCGTCGTGCGCGATGCCGAGGTCGGCGCCGTGCTCGAGGACGGCTGCCTTCAGCTTCTCCAGGTGGGTGGAGCCGTAGCCGTCGTTGATGTTGAGGCCGTCCGGGTCGGCCCCGATGGTGACGACCTGGGCGCCGGCGCGCTCGAAGGCGACCGGGGAGACCCGGGCGGCGGCGCCGTGCGCCTCGTCGAGGACGACCTTCAGGCCGTCGAGGCGGTTGGGGAGCACGCCGAGCAGGTGCTGGACGTACGTCTCCAGGCCCTCCCCGTGCTCGCCGACCCGGCCGACGCCGGCCCCGGTGGGCCGGTCCCACGGCGCTCCGGTGCTGTGCTCG
This sequence comes from Streptomyces sp. NPDC002640, assembly GCF_053592575.1. Classification (NCBI taxonomy): domain Bacteria; kingdom Bacillati; phylum Actinomycetota; class Actinomycetes; order Kitasatosporales; family Streptomycetaceae; genus Streptomyces; species Streptomyces sp. NPDC002640. The sequence continues at coordinate 283,054 of NZ_JBSFVZ010000002.1, forward strand.
CGGTACCGGGCCTCGATGCGGTCCTCGAGGTCGTCGGCCAGCTTGTGGCCGCCACGGGCGAAGAACTTGATGCCGTTGTCGGGCATGGCGTTGTGGCTGGCGGAAAGCATCACGCCCAGGTCCGCGCCGAGTACGCCGGTCAGGTGGGCGACGGCCGGCGTGGGCAGCACGCCCACCCGCAGCACGTCGACCCCGGCGCTGGCGAGACCGGCCACCACGGCCGCCTCCAGGAACTCTCCGGACGCCCGCGGGTCCCGTCCGACGACCGCCTTCGGGCGATGCCCCTCGAAGGTGCCCGCCTCGGCCAGGACATGTGCCGCCGCCACGGAGAGACCGAGCGCGAGCTCGGCCGTCAGATCCGCGTTGGCGACACCGCGTACACCGTCGGTGCCGAAGAGTCGTGCCACTGGTCCTCCAGAGAAGTGCTACATGGTGACGAACGCCGCGTCTGATCCGCCGTGCTTGACGCCCTACGGACGCTACGAGCGTTACAGCACATTGTTCCCTTATATGACTGCTGCCGCCGATAAACGAACGCCCCGACGGCACCAAGTGAGTGCCGACGGGGCGTTCGGACGTGCTGTCGGTCTGCCGTACGTACAGGCAGGACCGGGTTTAGCGCTTGCTGTACTGCGGCGCCTTGCGGGCCTTCTTCAGACCGGCCTTCTTGCGCTCGACGGCACGCGCGTCGCGGCTCAGGAAGCCGGCCTTCTTCAGCGGGCCACGGTTGTTGTCGACGTCCGCCTCGTTCAGCGCACGGGCGACACCCAGACGGAGCGCACCGGCCTGACCGGAGACGCCGCCACCCGCGATGCGGGCGATGACGTCGTAACGGCCCTCGAGCTCGAGCACCTTGAAGGGCTCGTTGACCTCCTGCTGGTGCACCTTGTTCGGGAAGTAGTCCTCGAGGGTGCGGCCGTTGATCTTCCACTTGCCGGTGCCCGGGACGATCCGGACGCGGGCGATGGCGTTCTTGCGACGGCCCAGGCCGGCGGCCGGCTGCGGCTCGCCGAAGCGGGAGGCCATGGACTCCGAGGTGTACTCGCCCTCGACGGGGGCCTCGGACTCGGTGGTGTAGCTGTCGATGTCAAGCTCTTCGAGCGGCTGCTCGGCAGTGGTCTCGGCCACGATTCTCCTCAGATTCTCTTCAGGCTTAGGGGGTGGCCGTACTTACTGCGCGACCTGGGTGATCTCGAACGGAACCGGCTGCTGCGCAGCGTGCGGGTGGTTCTCGCCCGAGTAGACCTTCAGCTTGGAGAGCATCTGACGGCCCAGGGTGTTCTTGGGAAGCATGCCCTTGACGGCCTTCTCGATGGCCTTCTCCGGGTTCTTCGCGAGCAGCTCGTCGTAACGAACCGAACGCAGACCGCCCGGGTAGCCGGAGTGGCGGTACGCCATCTTCTGGGTCTTCTTGTTGCCGGACAGGTGCACCTTGTCCGCGTTGATGATGATGACGAAGTCACCGGTGTCAACGTGGGGGGCGTAGATCGGCTTGTGCTTGCCCCGCAGGATGGAGGCGGCGGTGGACGCCAGACGGCCGAGGACGACGTCCTGGGCGTCAATGACGTGCCACTGGCGGGTGATATCGCCGGGCTTGGGGCTGAACGTACGCACGGTTCGTAGCCTTCGCTATCTTCAGTGAATGGTCCTAGACAAGGTCACCGAAGCGATCACGACAGCCCTGACCGCACTGCGGTGACGCAAACCGCGTGCTGGTCGCTGGTCATCGGCCCGGTGGACCGGTGTAAGGGCCCGTCCCGTGAGAATGAGCAAGCCAATACACAACGAAAAGGCAGGTTACCCCTCGCCCGGCCCACGGGTCAAAACGCCCGTTCGCCTGTTCAGCACCCGCACCCCGCCCGGGCGTGATCGTTCCGCCCGGCGGGGCATGATCGTCCGGCCGGCGGCCCGTGCGCCGCACGGCCGCGCGCCACTCCGCACGGCCCGCCGGGAGACCTGCGCCACACCCCCCGGCCGCCCCGGCACGGACCGCGTGGAGCCCGGTCTAGGATGCGCGGCATGAGTTATGGGCAAGGGGGGCCTGGGCCACAGCAGTGGGACCCTTGGAAGCCTCATTCGCAGCAGCCGGACGCCGCACCGCAGCCGTGGGCGCAGGGCGGTTCCGGCAACCCCGGGGGACCGGACTGGGAGGCGCTCGCGGAGGCCTCCGCCGCCAAGGCGAAGCGCCGCCGGATCGTCGCGGCCGCCGTCGCGGCGGTGGTCGTCGTGGCCGGCGCCGTCACCGCGGTCCTGCTGACCCGCGGCGGGGACGACCCCGGCCCGGCGGCGGGCTCCGGGGGAACCAGCGCCTCGGGCTCCACCGGCACGCCGTCGTTCGCGCCCACCAGCGCCCCGCCGCCGCTGGACCCGGAGGAGATCCTGGCGGACTCCCGCAAGGACACCGCGCCGCTCTCCCCCGCCGCCCTCTTCCCGGGCAAGGCGGGCGGCAAGCTCACCCTGGGCGAGGCCGCCTACATCAAGGGCCCCTCCGCCGAGACCGCCGACTGCGCCTCCGCCGCCCAGCACACCCTCCCGAAGGTGCTGGCCGACAACGGCTGCACCAAGATGCTGCGCGCCACCTACACCCGGGACGGCGTCGCCGTCACCGTGGGCGTGGCCGTCTTCGACAGCGCCGAGGACGCGACGGCGGCGCGGGAGCAGTCCGACAAGAGCGCCATCATCGAGCCGCTCTCCGGCAAGGACGTGAAGCCGTTCTGCGACGGGGCGGTCTGCCGCAGCACGATCAACTCCTACGGCCGGTACACCTACTTCACCATCACCGGCTTCACCGACGGCAAGGACGTCAAGGCCTCGGACAAGGACGTCTTCGACGCCGGCGACCACCTGGCCCACTACGCCTTCCAGCAGATCCACCGCCGCGGCGAGGCCCAGGCGACGGCGGCCCCGGCGCAGTGACCCGCGCCCGCGGGACCTGGGACGGACGAAACGGAGGGGCCCGGCGCGTGCCGGGCCGGCTCCGCATCGATCGGGTCGGGTTCAGGTCAGGTCAGTCGCAGGTGACGCAGCCCTCGACGGCCGCCGAACCCGGCACCGAACCCGGCACCGAGCCCGGCCCCGCCCCCGGCAGCGTGCGCCGGTTGCGGGCGGCGAGGTTGCGGGCGGCGAGCTGGTCGTCCGCCGGGTAGCCGACCTCCTCCAGCGTCAGCCCGTGCGGCCGCACCACGTGCACGGCGGAGTCCCGCACCCCGGCGGCCAGCACCTTCCCGGGCCACTCCACCGGCCGGTGCCCGTCGCCGACGAACAGCAGCGCGCCGATCAGCGAGCGCACCATGTTGTGGCAGAACGCGTCGGCCCGCACCGTCGCGGTGACGATCCCGTCGTCCCCGCGGACCAGGCTCAGCTCCTGGAGGGTGCGGATGGTGGTGGCGCCCTCCCGCTTCTTGCAGTACGCGGCGAAGTCGTGCTCGCCCAGCAGCGCCTTGGCGGCCTCGTTCATCGCGGCCACGTCCAGCGGCCAGTCGTGCCAGAGCACATGGCCGCGCAGCAGCGGGTCGACGCCGCCGGGGGCGTCGGTGACGCGGTAGGCGTACCGGCGCCAGATCGCGGAGAACCGCGCGTTGAACCCGGGGGGCGCCTCGACCGCCGACCAGATCCGCACGTCCCGCGAGAGCCGCCCCGCCAGCCGCTTCAGCAGCTTCTCCCGGTGCTCGGCCCACAGCTGCTCGGGCAGGTCGACGTGCGCGACCTGGCCCCGGGCGTGCACCCCGGCGTCGGTGCGGCCGGCCACGGTCAGCTCGTACGTGGTCTCCCGCGACCGGGTCACGGTCCGCAGCGCGTCCTCGATCTCGCCCTGCACGGTCCGCTTCCCGCCGGCCTGCTTGGCCCAGCCGTGGAAATCGGTGCCGTCGTAGGACAGGTCGAGGCGCACCCGGACGAAACCGGGCTGTACTTCGTCGCTCACCCTTCGATCCTCTCAGGTCCCGTTCGGGTACCGGCATGCGAAAGCGGGCCCGCCCAAGAAGGGCGGACCCGCTCGCGTCAGGCGTCAGCCTGGGGCGCCGGTTCAGGCGTCCTTGGCGTCCTTGGCCTCTTCGGCCGGAGCCTCGGTGCCCTCGGCGGCCTCGTTCGTCTCGGTGGCCTCGGCCTGCTTGGCGTCCTTCTCGGAGGACTCCTTGACCGCACGCTTCGTGGCAGCCTCGGCCTCGCCGGTGGCCTCCTGGGCCACGGTCAGGGCCTCCACCAGCTCGATGACGGCCATGGGCGCGTTGTCGCCACGGCGGTTACCGATCTTGGTGATACGGGTGTAACCACCCGGGCGGTTCTCGTAGCGCGGGCCGATCTCGGTGAAGAGCGTGTGGACGATGCTCTTGTCCGTGATCACCTGCAGCACCTGGCGGCGGTTGTGAAGGTCGCCCTTCTTCGCCTTGGTGACCAGACGCTCGGCGTACGGGCGCAGACGGCGCGCCTTCGCCTCGGTGGTGGTGATGCGGCCGTGCTCGAAGAGGCTCTTCGCGAGGTTCGCGAGGAGCAGCTTCTCGTGCGCGGCGCTGCCGCCCAGACGGGCACCCTTGGTGGGCTTCGGCATGTCTTCTCCTAGGTGTCTGCCCCGGCCGTATCAGGTACCGGAGTCAGTATCCGAGCGGGCGGTCGCCCGTCGGAGACCCGCGCCCCCGAGGGGGCGCGGGAAGTGCGGCTGTCGTGACCGGGCTCAGTACTGCTCGGTCTCGACGAAACCGGCGTCCGAGTCGTCGTCGGCGCCGAAGGCGTCGGCGGCGGCGGTCGGGTCGAATCCGGGCGGGCTGTCCTTGAGGGCCAGGCCCATGCCGGCCAGCTTCGCCTTGACCTCGTCGATGGACTTCGCGCCGAAGTTGCGGATGTCCAGCAGGTCGGCCTCGGAGCGGGCGACGAGCTCACCCACGGAGTGGATGCCCTCGCGCTTGAGGCAGTTGTACGACCGAACGGTGAGCTCCAGCTCCTCGATCGGCAGCGCCAGGTCGGCGGCCAGGGCGGCGTCCGTCGGCGACGGGCCCATGTCGATGCCCTCGGCGTCGACGTTGAGCTCGCGGGCCAGACCGAACAGCTCGACCAGGGTCTTGCCGGCCGACGCCATGGCGTCACGCGGGCGCATGGCCTGCTTGGTCTCGACGTCGACGATCAGCTTGTCGAAGTCGGTGCGCTGCTCGACTCGGGTCGCCTCGACCTTGTAGGTGACCTTGAGGACCGGCGAGTAGATCGAGTCGACCGGGATGCGGCCGATCTCCTGGCCGGCCTGCTTGTTCTGGACGGCGGAGACGTAGCCGCGACCGCGCTCCACGGTCAGCTCCATCTCCAGCTTGCCCTTGCCGTTCAGCGAGGCCAGAACCAGGTCGGGGTTGTGCACCTCGACACCGGCCGGGGGCGCGATGTCGGCGGCGGTGACCAGACCCGGACCCTGCTTGCGCAGGTACATCACGACCGGCTCGTCGTGCTCCGAGGAGACGACCAGCTGCTTGATGTTGAGGATCAGGTCGGTGACGTCCTCCTTGACGCCCGGCACGGTGGTGAACTCGTGCAGCACGCCGTCGATGCGGATGGACGTGACCGCCGCACCCGGGATCGAGGAGAGGAGGGTACGGCGCAGGGAGTTGCCGAGGGTGTAACCGAAGCCCGGCTCCAGCGGCTCGATCACGAACCGGGACCGGAACTCGTCGACGACCTCTTCGGTCAACGAGGGACGCTGAGCGATCAGCATGCTGGGATCAGATCCTTCTTTCGTGGACGCCCGCTATTTGACGTCCGACGGAACCGCGCCCGGCAGGAGGCGCGGGTACTGCAAGGATACGGGCGGCACGTCCCCTTCCGGAGTCGTACCGCCCGAACCTCAAGCCCTCACGGGCGCGCTGCCGAACCCTCGGCCGGGAACCCCCGGCCGCGGATCGGACGCGGCGGCGCTTCGGCGGACGGCAGCCGTGCTGCGACGCCCGGGGGACAACCCCCGGACCCCCGGCCGGAGCCCCTCCGCCGTGACCGGCAGCCGGGTGGGAACCCGGCGACCGATCAGACGCGGCGGCGCTTCGGCGGACGGCAGCCGTTGTGCGGGGTGGGGGTGACGTCCTGGATCGAACCCACCTCGAGGCCGGTGGCCTGGAGGGAGCGGATCGCGGTCTCACGGCCGGAGCCGGGACCCTTGACGAAGACGTCGACCTTGCGCATGCCGTGCTCCTGCGCGCGACGCGCGGCCGACTCGGCGGCCATCTGCGCGGCGAACGGGGTGGACTTGCGCGAGCCCTTGAAGCCGACGTGGCCGGCGGAGGCCCAGGAGATCACGTTGCCGGACGGGTCCGTGATCGAGACGATCGTGTTGTTGAACGTGCTCTTGATGTGCGCGTGGCCGTGAGCGACGTTCTTCTTTTCCTTGCGGCGCACCTTCTTGGCAGCGCCCTGACGTCCCTTGGGGGGCATGTCTTATCTCCTACGGGAGGTGGTCGGTCCTACAGCGAAGACCGTGGACAGTCGTCCGCTGCGGACTACTTCTTGCCCGGCTTCTTCTTGCCGGCGATGGCGCGACGCGGGCCCTTGCGGGTACGAGCGTTCGTGCTGGTGCGCTGACCGCGGACCGGCAGGCCACGACGGTGACGCAGACCCTGGTACGAGCCGATCTCGACCTTGCGGCGGATGTCGGCCTGGATCTCGCGACGGAGGTCACCCTCGGTCTTGATGTTGGCGTCGACGTACTCACGGATCGCGACGAGCTGCTCCTCGGAGAGGTCGCGCACTCGCACGTTGGGGTCGATGCCCGTGGCAGCCAGAGTCTGCTGGGAGAGGGTCCGGCCGATGCCGAACACGTAGGTGAGGGCGACCTCCACGCGCTTTTCGCGCGGGATGTCAACACCGGAAACGCGTGCCATTCAATGGCTCCAGTTGGTTGTCGGAGGTCTGCGGCAGAACCGGCTCCCGCCCGCCGTTCCCCGCCGCTTTCACGGGGTCGGTACGGGACGGGTCCCCGGCCTCCGACCGGGGGTGTCGGAACCGATCGAACGGTTCCGGGTCCTGCGTATGACAATTTGCTCGCGTCGCGCGAAGACTCTGCGGAAGCAGAGGGGAGGTCAGTGCGTCAGCCCTGGCGCTGCTTGTGGCGCGGGTTCTCGCAGATGACCATGACCCGACCGTGACGGCGGATCACCCTGCACTTGTCGCAGATCTTCTTGACGCTCGGCTTGACCTTCATGGGATGAGGTTCTCCGGGTCAGTGCCACCACCCGCGGACCGCCCAAGCCGGACGGCGCACGGAGTGCAGGCAGATCTACTTGTACCGGTAGACGATCCGGCCACGCGTCAGGTCGTACGGAGAAAGCTCCACCACGACCCGGTCGTCAGGGAGGATGCGGATGTAGTGCATGCGCATCTTGCCGCTGATGTGAGCCAGGACCTGGTGGCCGTTCTGGAGCTCGACCCTGAACATGGCGTTCGGCAGAGACTCGACGACAGTGCCCTCGATCTCGATGGCACCTTGCTTCTTGGCCACGCTTCGCCCTTCGAATCGACTACCTTGATCGACTCCGCACGAAGCGCATACAGGCATGCGGGTGCACGGGAGCCGACGAGTCAGTCTACGTCAGGGCTCCGCGAAATACGAATCGGGGAAGAATGCCCCATCCGCGTGATCCTTATGCCCGCCCGGGCCGACGGAACGCATCGCGGTGACTCCCCGCACGCCGGGGGCGCGGAACACCGCACCCCCGCCGGGCGGGCACGGGGCTCCGCGGGACGGGGGTGGCGGCGAACCGGGGTGGGGGCCGTCGTCAGGAGGCCAGCGGGTCCGGGGCGGCGGTGATGCCGTGCTCGGCCAGCTTGGCGCGGCCGCCGTCCGGGGCGGTGAGGACCAGCGGGCCCTCGGCCGTCAGCGCCACCGAGTGCTCCCAGTGCGAGGACCAGGTGCCGTCCGTGGTGATCACGGTCCAGTCGTCGGAGAGGACCTTGGTCTTCGGGGTGCCCAGCGACACCATCGGCTCGATGGCCAGGCAGAAGCCGGTGACCAGCTTGGGGCCCTTGCCGCGGCGCCGCTCGACGTAGTTCAGCAGGTGCGGGTCCATGTGCATCTCGGTGCCGATGCCGTGGCCGCCGTAGTCCTCGACGATGCCGTACTTGCCGCCGCCCGGCTTCGGCTGGCGGCGGATGTACGTCTCGATGGCGCGGGAGATGTCGACCAGCCGGTTGCCCTGCTTCATGGCCGCGATGCCCGCCCACATCGACTCCTCGGTCACCCGGGAGAGCTCGTGCAGCTCGGGCAGGTGGCCGGAGCCCACGAAGCAGGTGTACGCGGCGTCCGCGTGCCAGCCGTCGATGATGGCGCCGGCGTCGATGGAGATCACGTCGCCGTCCTTGAGGACCACCTCGTCGGACGGGATGCCGTGGACGACCACCTCGTTGACCGAGGTGCAGATGGTGGCCGGGAAACCGCCGTAGCCGAGGAAGTTCGACTTCGCGCCGTGCTCGGCGAGCACCTTGCGGGCCACCTCGTCGAGGTCACGGGTGGTGGCGCCGGGGACCGCGGCCTCCCGGGTGGCGGCGTGCACGGCGGCGACGACCAGCCCCGCCTCGCGCATCTTCGCGATCTGCTCCGGGGTCTTGATCTGCACCATGAGCGCTACGGGCCTTTCTCCGCCGGACCGACGTGGTCCCGTCCTGTACGTACACCACCAACGATACGTGTTCCCCGCACGCGCCGTGACAGCCCGGCCCCGGACGCGCACGCAGCGCACCGGGGCGACAGGGCCCGCACACGCCGAGGCCGCGGCTCCCCAGGGGGGAACCGCGGCCTCGTACGGCGCTGTGCGGGCGGGAGGACTACTCGCCGACCTTGAGCGCGGCCATGGCGCGGGCGGTGACCTCGTCCACCTTGCCGAGCGCCTCGATCGTCACGACCAGGTCCTGCGCCCGGTAGTAGTCGATGATCGGCTCGGTCTGCGTGTGGTAGACCTCCAGGCGCTTGCGCACCGTGTCCTCGGTGTCGTCGTCACGCTGGTACAGCTCGCCGCCGCAGACGTCGCAGACGCCCTCGGCCTTCGGCGGGTTGTAGGTGACGTGGAAGACGTGCGCGGAGTCCTTGCGGCAGATGCGCCGGCCGGCGATCCGCTTCACGATCTCGTCCTCGGGGACCTCGAGGTCCAGCACCGCGTCCAGCTTCATGCCGCCCTCGCCGAGCATGCCGTCCAGCGCCTCGGCCTGCGAGACGTTGCGGGGGAAGCCGTCGAGGAGGAAGCCGCCCACGGCGTCCGCCTGCTCCATGCGGTCCTTGGCCATGGCGATGGTGACCTCGTCCGGCACCAGGTCGCCCTTGTCCATGTAGGACTTCGCCAGCTTGCCCAGCTCCGTCTGCTGGCCGATGTTGGCCCGGAACAGGTCGCCCGTGGAGATGTGCGGGATGGAGAGGTTCTCGGCGAGGAACGCGGCCTGCGTTCCCTTACCGGCACCAGGCGGCCCGACGAGGACGATTCGCATCAGCGGAGGAACCCTTCGTAATTGCGCTGCTGGAGCTGGCTCTCGATCTGCTTCACCGTCTCGAGGCCCACACCCACGATGATCAGGATGCTGGTGCCACCGAACGGGAAGTTCTGGTTTGCCCCGAAACCGGCCAACGCCATTGTCGGCACGAGAGCGATCAGACCCAGGTACAGCGAACCCGGCCAGGTGATCCGGTTGAGCACGTAGCTCAGGTACTCAGCGGTCGGTCGGCCAGCCCGGATGCCCGGGATGAACCCACCATACTTCTTCATGTTGTCGGCCACTTCTTCGGGGTTGAAGGTGATGGCCACGTAGAAGAAGGCGAAGAAGACGATCAGCAGGAAGTACATGGCGATGTAAATCGGGTCATCGCCATCCACAAGGTGCGCCTGGATCCACGTCTTCCAGCCGGACGTACCGCTCGAGAACTGGGCCACCAGGGCCGGGATGTACAGCAGCGACGAGGCGAAGATGACCGGGATCACACCCGCCTGGTTGACCTTCAGGGGGATGTAGGTCGACGTGCCGCCGTAGGACCGGCGGCCGATCATGCGCTTCGCGTACTGGACGGGAATGCGCCGCTGCGCCTGCTCGACGAACACGACCAGGCCGACCATGACGAAGCCGACCAGCATCACGGTGCCGAACTCGATCCAGCCGTCGGCCAGCGTGCCCGACTCCTTGATCGCCCAGAGGGCGGAGGGGAAGGTGGCGGCGATCGAGATGAACATCAGGATCGACATGCCGTTGCCGATGCCGCGGTCGGTGATGAGCTCGCCCAGCCACATGACGGCGGCGGTGCCGGCCGTCATGGTGATGACCATGATGACGGTGACGTAGATCGAGCGGTCCGGAACGATCTGGCCGGCCACGGAGCAGCCGCTGAAGAGCGCGCCGCTGCGGGCGGTCGCGACGAGGCCGGTGCCCTGCAGCACGGCCAGCGCGATGGTCAGGTATCGGGTGTACTGGGTGATCTTCGCCGTACCGCTCTGGCCCTCCTTCTTGAGGGCCTCGAGCCGCGGGATCACCACGGTCAGCAGCTGCAGAATGATGCTCGCCGTGATGTACGGCATGATGCCGAGCGCGAAGATCGTGATCTGCAGCAGCGCACCACCGCTGAACATGTTGACCAGGCCGAAGAGACCCGAGTTGCCGGCCGCCTGGTCCACACAGATCTGTACGGACCGGTAGTCCACACCGGGAATCGGGACATGTGTACCGACGCGGTAGACAACGATGATGCCGAGCGTGAAGAGCAGCTTCTTGCGCAGGTCGGGCGTCTTGAACGCCCGGGCGAACGCGGTGAGCACGGTGCCTCCTGCGACCCCCGCGCAACTGCGTCAAGGGTGACGGTCTTGAGGATCGACAAATACCAAACGATGTAACGGGCCGCCGCCGCTTCGAGTGCCCGGTGCGTCGTCTGGGCGCACTGGTCGAAGGGTGGCAGTGGAGGTCACCTTACCGGCGACACCAACCCCTTGAGAACGACCAACCGGGGATACCCCATTTGTGGGGCATCCCCGGTCGGGAATCGCTCGGGTCACAGGGACCTCAGCCGTACGCCGCAAGGACGCCGACCGTGTCCGGAACTCGTCAGACGAGCTCGGTGACCGTACCGCCGGCGGCGGTGATCTTCTCCTTGGCGGAGCCGGAGACGGCGTCGACCGTCACCTGCAGCGCCACGGAGATCTCGCCCTGGCCGAGGACCTTGACGAGCTGGTTCTTGCGGACGGCACCCTTGTCGACCAGGTCGGCAACGGTGACCTCCCCACCCTCGGGGTAGAGGGCGGCGAGCTTGTCCAGGTTCACGACCTGGAACTCGGTCTTGAAGGGGTTCCGGAAGCCCTTGAGCTTCGGGAGACGCATGTGGAGGGGCATCTGGCCACCCTCGAAGCGCTCCGGAACCTGGTAACGGGCCTTGGTGCCCTTGGTACCACGACCGGCCGTCTTACCCTTCGACGCCTCACCACGACCCACACGGGTCTTGGCGGTCTTGGCGCCCGGGGCGGGACGGAGGTTGTGGATCTTGAGCGGGTTCTGCTCCGCCATGATCAGTCGACCTCCTCGACCGTCACGAGGTGGCGGACGGTGTGCACCATGCCGCGGAACTCGGGGCGGTCCTCCTTGACGACCTGCGTGTTGATGCCCTTGAGACCAAGGGAACGCAGGGTGTCGCGGTGGTTCTGCTTGCTGCCGATGTACGACTTAACCTGGGTGATCTTCAGCTGCGCCATCACGCACCCGCCCCGGCACGCGCACGAAGGAGAGCCGCGGGAGCGACGTCCTCGAGCGGCAGACCACGGCGGGCCGCGATCTCCTCGGGACGCTGCAGGCCCTTCAGGGCCTCCACGGTCGCGTGCACGATGTTGATCGCGTTGTCGGAGCCGAGCGACTTCGACAGCACGTCGTGGATACCGGCGCACTCGAGCACGGCACGCACCGGACCACCGGCGATAACACCGGTACCGGGGGACGCGGGCTTGAGCAGCACGACGCCGGCAGCCTTCTCACCCTGGATGGGGTGCGGGATGGTGCCCTGGATGCGGGGGACCTTGAAGAAGTGCTTCTTGGCCTCCTCAACGCCCTTGGCGATGGCGGCCGGCACCTCCTTGGCCTTGCCGTAACCGACACCCACGGTGCCGTCACCGTCGCCCACCACGACCAGCGCGGTGAAGCTGAAGCGACGACCACCCTTCACAACCTTGGCGACACGGTTGATCGCGACAACGCGCTCAACGTAAGCGGTCTTCTCGGCGGCAGCTGCGCCGCCGTCACGGCCCTTCCGGTCCCGCCGCTCGCCGCCACCGGCACCGCTGCCGCGGCGCTGGGGTCCAGCCATTGGAATTACCTCTCTCTGTTTCCGCTAGCTTCGCTACGGAACCGGCTCAGAACTTGAGACCGGCTTCGCGGGCGGCGTCGGCCAGGGCCGCGATGCGGCCGGCGTACCTGTTGCCACCACGGTCGAACACGACAGCCTCGACGCCCGCGGCCTTGGCACGCTCGGCGACCAGGGCGCCGACCTGCTGGGCCTGCGCGGACTTGTCGCCCTCGCCGCCGCGGATCGAAGCGTCCAGGGTGGACGCCGACGCCAGGGTGTGACCCTTGATGTCGTCGATCACCTGGGCCACGATGTGGCGGTTCGAGCGGGTCACGACGAGACGGGGACGCTCGGCGTCGCCGGAGATGTTCTTCCGGATCCGGATGTGCCGACGCTTGATGGCGGCGCGCTTGTAGGCGTCGCCCTTCAGGATCTTCTGCCCGTATGCCATGGGTTACTTACCCGCCTTTCCGACCTTGCGGCGGATGACTTCGCCCTCGTACTTGACGCCCTTGGCCTTGTACGGGTCGGGCTTGCGCAGCTTGCGGATGTTCGCCGCGACCTCGCCGACCTTCTGCTTGTCGATGCCCTCGACCTGGAAGCGGGTGGGGGTCTCCACCTTGAAGGTGATGCCCTCGGGCGCCTCGACGGTGATCGGGTGCGAGTAGCCGAGCGCGAACTCGAGGTTCGAGCCCTTGGCCGTCACGCGGTAACCGACACCGCTGATCTCGAGCTTCTTCACGTAACCCTGGGTCACGCCGGTGATCATGTTCGCCACCAGCGTGCGGGACAGGCCGTGGAGGGCCTTGTTCTGACGCTCGTCGTTGGGGCGGGTCACCTGGAGGGTGCCGTCCTCGCCCTTGACGATCTCGATCGGCGCCACGACGGTGTGGGTCAGAGAGCCCTTGGGGCCCTTGACCGAGACCGTACGGCCGTCGATGGTGACGTCCACGCCGGCGGGAACCGCGATGGGGAGCTTGCCGATACGCGACATAGCTGTATCTCGTTCCCTTCCGTTACCAGACGTAGGCGAGGACTTCCCCACCCACGCCCTTCTTGCCGGCCTGCTTGTCGGTCAGGAGACCGTGCGACGTGGAGATGATCGCCACGCCGAGGCCGCCGAGGACCTTGGGCAGGTTGGTGGACTTCGCGTACACCCGGAGACCGGGCTTGGAGATCCGCTTGATGCCCGCGATGGAGCGCTCGCGGTTCGGGCCGAACTTCAGCTCGAGGACGAGGTTCTTGCCGACCTCGGCGTCCTCGGTCTTCCAGCCGGTGATGAAGCCCTCCTGCTGGAGGATCTCCGCGATGTGCGACTTGATCTTGGAGTGCGGCATCGACACCGTGTCGTGGTATGCCGAGTTCGCGTTACGCAGACGCGTGAGCATGTCTGCGATCGGATCAGTCATGGTCATGAATTGGCCTTAGGCCTCTCTCGCCGGGGTTTCCTGATGCGCCATCCCTCTCCCCGATCCGAGACGGGACGGGTGCGGCGCGGTGGACCTACGGCGTAGTAAGCGTCATTGAGCGGGACCGTGCCCGCGGACGGCCGGGCACGGCAAGCGCCCAACCACACCAGCCTAAGCCATGTGTGGCGGGTCGCCTGCCGGACCGGCCTGCTTACCGAGAGTCCGGGGTCCCCAAATAGGGGATTACCAGGAGCTCTTGGTCACGCCCGGCAGCTCGCCGCGGTGAGCCATCTCACGGAGGCACACGCGGCAGAGGCCGAACTTGCGGTACACGGAGTGCGGACGGCCGCAGCGCTGGCAGCGGGTGTACGCGCGCACACCGAACTTGGGCTTGCGAGCAGCCTTCGCGATGAGAGCCTTCTTCGCCATCTCGCTCACGCCTCCTTGAACGGGAAGCCGAGGTGACGGAGGAGCGCACGGCCCTCAGCGTCGTTGGCAGCCGTGGTCACCACGGTGATGTCCATGCCTCGGGTGCGGTCGATCTTGTCCTGGTCGATCTCGTGGAACATGACCTGCTCCGTGAGACCGAAGGTGTAGTTGCCACGGCCGTCGAACTGCTTGGGGGACAGGCCGCGGAAGTCGCGGATGCGCGGGAGCGCGAGCGACAGGGTGCGGTCCAGGAACTCCCACATGCGGTCGCCACGGAGCGTGACGTGGGCACCGATCGGCTGACCCTCACGCAGCTTGAACTGCGCGATGGACTTGCGGGCCTTGGTGACGGCCGGCTTCTGACCGGTGATCGTGGTGAGGTCGCGGATGGCGCCCTCGATCAGCTTGGAGTCGCGGGCGGCGTCGCCCACACCCATGTTGACCACGATCTTGACGAGGCCGGGAACCTGCATGACGTTCTCGTACTTGAACTCGTCACGCAGCTTGCCCGCGATCTCCTCGCGGTACTTCGTCTTCAGACGCGGAGTGGTGGTAGCCATCAGATGTCCTCACCCGTCCGCTTGGCAACGCGGATCTTGTTGCCGTTCTCGTCGAAGCGGTAACCGACGCGGGTCACGACCTTCTGGCCGTCCTTCTCCACGACGAGCTGAACGTTGCTCACGTGGACCGGCGCCTCGACGGTCACGATGCCGCCGGCCTGGTTCGGGCCGGCCTTCGTGTGCTTCTTGACCCGGTTGACACCCTCGACCAGGACGCGGTTCTCGCGGGGGAAGGCCGCGACGACCTTGCCCTGCTTGCCCTTGTCCTTGCCGGTGATGACCTGGACCAGGTCGCCCTTCTTGATCTTCATGCTCACAGCACCTCCGGCGCGAGGGAGATGATCTTCATGAACTTCTTCTCGCGCAGCTCACGGCCCACGGGGCCGAAGATACGGGTGCCGCGAGGGTCGCCGTCGTTCTTCAGAATGACGGCGGCGTTCTCGTCGAAGCGGATGTACGAGCCGTCCGGACGGCGGCGCTCCTTGACGGTGCGAACGACGACGGCCTTGACGACGTCGCCCTTCTTCACGTTGCCACCGGGGATCGCGTCCTTGACGGTGGCGACGATGACGTCACCGATGCCCGCGTAGCGGCGACCGGAGCCACCGAGCACACGGATGCAAAGGATTTCCTTCGCACCAGTGTTGTCGGCGACACGCAGTCGCGACTCCTGCTGGATCACGTCTATCTCCTGATCGTCTGCCGGTTCCCTCCGGAGCAGAGCCGGAGAGCCTGGCGGAACTCACCCGCGGGAAGCCCCCGCGGGAATTACCTGTGGCCTCTGAGGCGAAGAACCGGACCGGGGGGCGGGGAAGCCCCCCGGCCGGTCAGCTGGGGCAGGGCCCCGGCTTCTTACTTCGCCTTCTCGAGGATCTCGATGACGCGCCAGTGCTTGGTGGCGGACAGCTTCCGGGTCTCCATCAGGAGGACGCGGTCGCCGATGCCGGCAGCGTTCTGCTCGTCATGCGCCTTGAGCTTGTTCGTACGGCGGATGACCTTGCCGTACAGCGCGTGCTTCACGTGGTCCTCGACGGCGACGACGACGGTCTTGTCCATCTTGTCGCTGACGACCAGACCCTCACGGGTCTTGCGTGCGTTGCGCTCGGTCTTCTGCTCAGTCACGTTGTTCTCGCTCATGCGTTCTCCACCGACTCGATGCCGAGCTCACGCTCACGCATGAGGGTGTAGACCCGGGCGATGTCCTTGCGGACCGCCTTCAGACGGCCGTGGTTCTCGAGCTGGCCCGTCGCCGCCTGGAAGCGGAGGTTGAACAGCTCTTCCTTGGCCTCGCGGAGCTTCGCGAGAAGCTCCTCGTTGCCCAGCTCGCGCAGCTCGGACGCCTTGGTACCGGCCGACATCACGCTTCACCTGCCTCGCGCTTGACGATCCGGCACTTCATCGGCAGCTTGTGGGCCGCACGGGTCAGCGCCTCACGGGCGATCTTCTCGTTGGGGTAAGACAGCTCGAACATGACCCGACCCGGGTGCACGTTCGCGACCCACCACTCCGGCGAACCCTTACCGGAACCCATGCGGGTCTCGGCCGGCTTCTTGGTGAGGGGGCGGTCCGGGTAGATGTTGATCCAGACCTTGCCGCCACGCTTGATGTGGCGGGTCATCGCGATACGAGCGGCCTCGATCTGGCGGTTGGTGACGTACGCCGGCGTCATGGCCTGAATGCCGTACTCGCCGAACGCAACCGTCGTACCGCCCTTGGCCATACCGCGGCGCTTGGGGTGGTGCTGCTTGCGGTGCTTGACCCTACGCGGGATCAGCATGGGTCAGCTCTCCTTTCCGGCAGAGCTCGGCTCGGCAGCGGCGCCCGCGGGAGCCTCGGCCGTGCGGGCCTCGGCGGCGGCAGCCGACTGCTGGGGCTTGCGGCCACGACCGCCACGCTCGCCACCGCGGCCACCACGGCCGGCCGGGCGGTCGTTGCCGCCACCACGGGCCGGACGGTTGCCGGCGCGGGCGGCGGCGTTCTCGGCGCGGACCTCGGCGATGTTCTTGACGTCGCCCTTGTAGATCCAGACCTTCACACCGATGCGGCCGAAGGTCGTCTTGGCCTCGAAGAAGCCGTAGTCGACGTTGGCGCGGAGCGTGTGCAGGGGCACGCGGCCCTCGCGGTAGAACTCCGAGCGCGACATCTCGGCGCCGCCGAGACGGCCACCGCACTGGATCTTGATGCCCTTGGCGCCGGCCTTCATCGCCGACTGCATGCTCTTACGCATGGCGCGACGGAAGGAGACGCGGGAGGACAGCTGCTCGGCGACGGCCTGGGCCACGAGCTGAGCGTCGGTCTCGGGGTTCTTGACCTCGAGGATGTTCAGCTGGACCTGCTTGCCGGTGAGCTTCTCGAGGTCACCGCGGATGCGGTCGGCCTCGGCGCCGCGGCGGCCGATCACGATGCCCGGACGGGCGGTGTGGATGTCCACCCGCACGCGGTCACGGGTGCGCTCGATCTCGACCTTGGAGATGCCGGCGCGCTCCATGCCGGACGTCATCATCCGACGGATGGCGACGTCTTCCTTGACGTAGTCCTTGTACAGCTTGTCGGCGTACCAACGCGACTTGAAGTCGGTCGTGACACCGAGCCGGAACCCATGCGGGTTAACCTTCTGGCCCATTACCGGGTTCCTTCCTTGCTGCTGACGACCACGGTGATGTGGCTGGTCCGCTTGCGGATCCGGTAGGCGCGGCCCTGGGCGCGCGGACGGAACCGCTTCAGGGTCGGGCCCTCGTCGACGTACGCCTCGGAGACGTACAGGCTCGACGAATCGGTGTGGTCGTAGTTGTGCGCGGCGTTGGCGATGGCGCTGTCCAGCACCTTGCCGACCGGCACGCTCGCGGCCTGCGGGGCGAAACGCAGGACCGCCTGAGCCTCCGTGGCATCCATGCCACGGATAAGGTCCACCACGCGGCGGGCCTTCATGGGCGTGACGCGGATGTACCGCGCCTGGGCCCTGGCTTCCATGGTTGTCCCTTCAGTGTCTGTCATGGTCTTTCACAGCCCCGCTTTAGCGGCGCTTCGACTTCCGGTCGTCCTTGACGTGACCCCGGAAGGTGCGCGTCGGCGAGAACTCGCCGAGCTTGTGGCCGACCATGGACTCGGTGACAAACACCGGGATGTGGGTCTTGCCGTTGTGCACCGCGATCGTGTGGCCGAGCATGGCCGGGACGATCATCGAGCGACGGGACCAGGTCTTGATGACGTTCTTGGTGCCGGCTTCGTTCTGGACATCCACCTTCTTGATGAGGTGGTCGTCGACGAAGGGCCCCTTCTTGAGACTACGCGGCATCTAAACCCGCTCCTAGCGCTTCTTGTTCGTCTTGCGGCGGCGGACGATGTACTTGTTCGACGCCTTCTTGGGCGAACGAGTACGACCTTCCTTCTTGCCCCACGGGGAGACGGGGTGACGGCCACCGGAGGTACGGCCTTCACCACCACCGTGCGGGTGGTCGACCGGGTTCATGACGACACCACGGACGGTCGGGCGAACGCCCAGCCACCGCTTGCGGCCGGCCTTGCCCCAGTTGATGTTGCTCTGCTCGGCGTTGCCGACCTCGCCGACGGTGGCGCGGCAGCGCACGTCGACCAGGCGGATCTCACCGGAAGGCATGCGGAGGTGGGCCATCGAGCCCTCCTTCGCGAGCAGCTGCACGGAGGCGCCTGCGGAGCGGGCGAACTTGGCGCCGCCACCGGGACGGAGCTCGATCGCGTGGATCGTGGTACCGACCGGGATGTTGCGGAGCGCCAGGTTGTTGCCCGGCTTGATGTCGGCCCCGGGACCGGCCTCGACACGGTCACCCTGCTGCAGGTTGCGCGGCGCGATGATGTAGCGCTTCTCGCCGTCCGCGTAGTGCAGCAGCGCGATGCGCGCGGTGCGGTTGGGGTCGTACTCGATGTGCGCGACCTTCGCCGGCACGCCGTCCTTGTCGTGACGACGGAAGTCGATCACGCGGTAGGCGCGCTTGTGTCCGCCACCCTGGTGGCGAACGGTCACACGACCGGCGTTGTTACGGCCGCCCTTGCTGTGCAGCGGGCGGACCAGCGACTTCTCCGGCGTGGACCGCGTGACCTCGACGAAGTCGGCGACGCTGGAGCCACGACGGCCCGGAGTCGTCGGCTTGTACTTGCGGATACCCATTTCTCAGTCCTCGTCCGATATTCGGACGATCCGACGCCCTTAGGCGGTCGGACCGCCGAAGATGTCGATACGGTCGCCCTCGGCGAGGGTCACGATCGCGCGCTTGGTGTCCGGACGCTTGCCGAACCCGGTGCGGGTCCGCTTGCGCTTGCCCTGGCGGTTGATCGTGTTGACCCCGGTGACCTTGACCGAGAAGACCGACTGCACGGCCTCCTTGATCTGGGTCTTGTTGGAGCCCGGCGCGACGATGAACGTGTACTTGTTCTCGTCGATGAGCGCGTAGCTCTTCTCCGACACGACCGGCTTCAGCAGCACGTCACGGGGGTCCGTGAACGCCTTGCTGGCCGGGGTGACGACGGTGTTCTTGCCCTCGGCGGCGTGGCGGCGCGCCTTGGCGACGCGCGCGGCCTTGGCGGCCTTCGCAGCCTTGGAGGCGATGCTCGGGTGACGCGTAGCCATCAGGCCTCGCTCCCTTCGGTGACGGCCTGGCCGCCGGACACGAAGGACTCGAACGCGGCCTGGGTGAAGACCACGTCGTCCGAGACGAGAACGTCGTACGTGTTCAGCTGGCCCGGCTCCAGGATGTGGACCTGGGGCAGGTTGCGGGCGGACAGCCACGCGGCCTCGTCGGCGCGGTCGACGACCAGGAGCACGTTCTTGCGCTCCGAGATCTTGCCGAACAGCGACTTCGCGGCCTTGGTGGAGGCAGCACCCTCGACCACGCCGGAGACGACGTGGATGCGGTTGTGACGCGCGCGGTCGGTGAGGGCGCCACGCAGGGCGGCGGCCTTCATCTTCTTGGGGGTCCGCTGCGAGTAGTCACGCGGCACGGGACCGTGCACGACGCCACCACCGGCGAACTGGGGCGCGCGGGTCGAGCCCTGACGGGCGCGGCCGGTGCCCTTCTGGCGGTACGGCTTGCGGCCACCACCACGGACCTCGCCACGGGTCTTGGTCTTGTGCGTGCCCTGACGGGCAGCGGCCAGTTGCGCGACGACGACCTGGTGGATCAGCGGAACGCTGACCTTGGCGTCGAAGATCTCCGCGGGGAGCTCGACGGTACCGGCCTTGTCGCCCGCCGGCGAAAGGATGTCAACAGTGCTCATCGGTTACCTCAGGCCCCCTTGGCCGCGGTGCGGACCAGGACGAGGCCGCCGTTCGGACCGGGAACCGCGCCCTTGATGAGCAGCAGACCCTTCTCCGCGTCAACGGCGTGGACGGTCAGGTTCTGGGTGGTGACCCGCTCGTTGCCCATGCGACCCGCCATGCGGAGGCCCTTGAACACACGGCCCGGGGTGGCGCAGCCACCGATGGAGCCGGGAGAGCGGTGCTTGCGCTGGGTGCCGTGACCGGCGCCGAGGCCCTTGAAGTTGTGACGCTTCATGACACCGGCGAAGCCCTTGCCCTTGCTCTTGCCGGTCACGTCGACCTTGATGCCGGCCTCGAACACCTCGGCGGTGATCTCCTGGCCGAGGGTGTACTCGGCAGCGTCCGAGGTACGGATCTCGACGAGGTGGCGGCGGGGGGTGACGTCGGCCTTGGAGAAGTGGCCCTTGAGGGGCTTGTTCACCTTGCGCGGGTCGATCTCGCCGAAGGCGATCTGGACCGACTCGTAGCCGTCGATGTCGTTCGTACGGACCTGGGTCACGACGTTCGGGCCGGCCTTGACGACGGTGACCGGGACGACGCGGTTGTTCGCGTCCCACACCTGCGTCATGCCGAGCTTCTCGCCCAGGATGCCCTTGATCTGCTTAGCCATTCTCAGATCACCGGCCTTCAGAGCTTGATCTCGATGTCGACACCGGCCGGGAGGTCGAGTCGCATCAGGGAGTCAACGGTCTTCGGCGTCGGGTCGAGAATGTCGATCAGGCGCTTGTGCGTGCGCATCTCGAAGTGCTCGCGCGAGTCCTTGTACTTGTGCGGCGACTTGATGACGCAGTACACGTTCTTCTCAGTGGGCAGCGGCACCGGGCCCGCGACCGACGCACCAGTGCGGGTCACCGTCTCGACGATCTTCTTCGCCGAGGAGTCGATGACCTCGTGGTCGTAGGCCTTGAGCCGGATGCGGATCTTCTGTCCCGCCATGGCTACTCAGTAGTCCTGTCTCTAGTAACGCTCTGGAACCCGATGGGTTTGCTGGACCCTCTTCGCCGACCCACGCGGTCGGGCGTGTCGCGCTCCCGTCGATACGAAGTCCCGAACCGGGAATCCCTACCAGGGGAGTGCGGCTCACCGCCGCGGAACCGGGAGCGGAAGGCCCACCGGGCGCCTGGCCGGAGTCGCGCCGGCACTTCCCGGAAGATTCCCGTACTTCCAGCCCGCATGGGGCTGACGAGTACTGTGGGACTCGCTTCCGGTCCTCCCGGCGGGAGGCGTGCGACATCAACACTCGACCGAGCAACTTGGCTAGTGTGCCATACGGGGCATGAGCCTGGCCAATCGGGCGGAAGAGCGTACCCCGCGTGACGAGCAGGTCAAACCCGAGGGCGCCGTGTCGCTCACGCGGGGGGCGAATCCGCAGGTCGGCGGGGGTGCGGAGGCCACGGCGCGGGGTCCGGCGCCGCCTGCGCGCCGGACCCGCCGGACCGGGTCCGCGGGCGTTCGGGGCCGCTCTCGCGCACGGGGGTGCGGAATGTGGCGCGGATCATGCGGGTCGTCCGGCACGGGCGGGGCCGTCCGGCACGAGCGGTCAGGACACGCGGGCGAACCGTTCGGGACGGCCAGGACACGCCGGGCGATCCGTTCGGCAGGGCCAGGGCACGCCGGGTGAACCGTTCGGCAGGGCCAGGACACGGGGCGAACCGTTCGGGACGGCCAGGGCCTACCAGGAGCCCCCGCCGCCTCCCCCGTCGCCGCCGCCGCTCGAGCCGCCGCCGCCCCCTCCCCCGCTTCCGTCACCGCCGCCGGTGTGACCGCCGGACGAGGACGACGAGCCCCCGGTGTCGGGGGCGACACGGCTGCCGGCCGCCGCCGCGGCGTCCGGCAGGTGGGCTGCGAGGGCGACCAGGTCCCCGTCGCGGCGGTGGCCCGCGGACCAGGTGGCGGCGAGGCCGAGGGCCACCGCCCACGGGGTGTCGCGGTCCGTGCGGGGCGTGCCGGGGTCGGCCAGGTGGCGCCGCAACGCCTCGGTCGCGAGCCAGAGTTGAGCCCCTCGCGCGGTGCGGACGCGCAGCTCGCCGGCGAGGACCAGCAGCGCGAGGCCCGCTCCGGCCACCGCCGCCCATCCGGCCCGCGCGTCCACGACCGCGGTCAGCACGGTCCCCGTCAGGGCCGCCACGGCGCCCACGGTCCGGGCAGCCCGGACGTACGCGTCGCCCCGCGGCGTCCACAGCCCCTCGCCGCCGGCGGACCGCCACTCGTCGAGGCGCGTGCGCAGCAGCTTCCAGGCCGCGGCGAAGTCCCGGTGGTACTGCCCGAGACCTATCTTGCGGCGGCGCGCGAAGAGCAGGTCCAGGACCTCCGCGGTGACCGGATCGGCGGCACCGTTCGCCAGGCGCGCGCCCCGGAACAGGACCGGCCTCTTGCGGCCGGTGATGGTGAGCGCGCCGTCCCGCGAGGCGCTCATCAGCCAGCCCGCCCGGTGCTCGTCCCGCACCCGCCCGGCGTGCAGGATCCCGGCCTGGGCGGGGGTGAGCCCCGCGGGCGGGACGGGGGACGGCTTCACGGCGGCGGCCGCGCGGCGCAGGTCCCGCCGCCGCACCCCGCCGTCGGCGTCCTCGACCCGTGCCCGCGTGGCGAACCGGACCAGCGCCGCCGTGAGCAGCGTCGCGGCCGCCGCGGCCGCCGCGGTTCCCAGCCCGGCCAGGACCGGACCGGGGTGCTCCGGCGCGGCGGGGCGTCCGGCCGGTTCCGCGGGCGGGGCGCCGGCCGCGCCGCCGGTCAGCGCCCGGCCGACCTCGGCGCGGAGCAGGACGCCCTCCCCCTCGTCCAGCCCGGAGACGTCCGCGTCCAGCCGTCCGCGTGTGGGCTGCCGCATCTCGCACGACCCGTCGCCGCCGGTGCCGTAGTGCGTGCAGACCACCGACTCCAGCCGGGCCGGGGCGGTGATCCGCACCTGCACGCGCTCGGCCGGGACCTCCCAGCCGAGCCCGTTCACGTCCCAGGAGAACCCCTGGCCGGCGTGGACCAGGCCGGGCAGGGTGTAGCCGAGCCGGTACCGGTGGACCCCGGTCAGCGTCCCGTCCGGGTCGCCGAGCCGGACGCGGACGCCGCCGACGCCGGTGTCGGTGGTGGTGAAGGGGACGGGCTCCCCGTCGAGGGTGGCGGTCTTGTCCCGCGGCGTCCCCGTGCCGGTGCCGCCGATCCGCCGGTGGATGCCGTGGCGGTCCTCGCCGGCGAAGTCGTAGTCGATCACCTCGGTGATCCGCGCGCTGTCGTCCTCGGCGAGCTCGGCGACCACCCGGTGCAGCAGCACCCGCTCCCCCGGCCCGCCGAACACCGCCCCCAGGAGCCCCGTCAGCCCCACCACCAGCACGCCCACCGCCAGGAGCACGGCGCCTCGCCCGCTCCGGTCCCTCGTCCTCGTCGCCACCGAACCTCCCGTCCCGGCCTGCCCCCGACGCCGTCGGCCGCGCTGCCGGGAGCGTAACCGCGGCGGGGCGGGGTCAGGTTTGGTCGCGCCCGATCCGCCCACCCGGGCGGGGTGACGAGCGGAAGGAGAGTGACCGTATGAGCGCCCTGAAGGTCAAGGAGATGCTCGACGCCTACCCCGCGGCACTCGGCGGCCTCGACCGGGAGAAGCTGACCGCCTGCATCGAGGAATGCGTGTCCTGCGCCCAGGTCTGCACGGCCTGCGCGGACGCCTGTCTGTCCGAGGAGATGGTCGACGAGCTCGCCGACTGCGTCCGCACCGACCTGGACTGCTCCGACATCTGCACCACCACCGCCACCGTGCTCTCGCGGCACACCGGCTTCCACGCCGACGTCGCCCGCACCCTGCTCACCGCCTGCGCCACCGCGTGCCGCACGTGCGGCGAGGAGTGCGCCCACCACACCCAGCACGACCACTGCCAGATCTGCGCCGAGTCCTGCCGGTCCTGCGAGGACGCCTGCGAGGCGCTGCTGGCCTCCCTGGGCTGAGGGCGGCCCTCGGGCTGCGGGCGGCCCATGGACCCGGGGGCGGCCGGGGGCGGCCCTCGGGCGGCCGGCGCGGCCCATGGACCGGGGGCGGCCTCCCCCGCGCACGGGTGCGCCCCCGCCGGAGGGATGGAGCTCCGGCGGGGGCGCGGTGTACCGACGGGGTCAGGGTCCCGTCGGCGACGGTCCCCCGGGGGCCGGGGGAGTCGGGGTGGGCGGTGGTACCGGGCGGCGGGGCCGCGGGGTCAGCCGACCCGCTGCCACAGGGCCGGCACGTTCGGCGGCTCCCAGCCGCCCTGCGCCTGGTGCTGCTGGAGGCACCGGTAGCTCACGCCGTTGTAGGTGACGGTCGCGCCCGCCTGGTAGACGACGCCCGGCGCCCAGGTGGTGGCGCCCGGGTCGGTGGGCGGCGGGGTGGTGGGCGGCGGCGTGGTGCCGCCGGCCGT
Organism: Streptomyces sp. NPDC002640; assembly: GCF_053592575.1. NCBI lineage: Bacteria > Bacillati > Actinomycetota > Actinomycetes > Kitasatosporales > Streptomycetaceae > Streptomyces > Streptomyces sp. NPDC002640. The sequence continues at coordinate 307,380 of NZ_JBSFVZ010000002.1, forward strand.
CTTCAGCGTGAGGCCGTACGAGGAGAGGATCGGGTTGACCGGGTAGTAGTACGTCGTCCCGCCGGAGCTGCAGTTGCCGCTGCCGCCCGAGGTGACGCCCTGGGCCTGGCTGCCGGAGATGAAGGAGCCGCCCGAGTCCCCCGGCTCGGCGCACACCGAGGTGCGCGTCACGCCGGAGATGGTGCCCTCCGGGTAGGTGACGGAGGTGTTGTGCTGCTGCACCGTGCCGCAGCGCCAGCCGGTGGTGGATCCGGAGCGGCAGATCGACGCGCCCACGGCCGCCTGGGTGGAGCCGGTCACCTGCTGGCTGGAGCTCACGACGGTCGCGGTCGCCGTCCAGTTGGAGTTGACCGCCACCCAGGCCATGTCCCGGCCCGGGAAGCTGGAGCCCTGGAAGGTGCCCTGGGCGACCTGGTTGTAGCCGGAGGTGCTCTGGCCGACCGTGCCGCAGTGACCGGCGGTCACGAAGCCCTGGGTGGTGGACCGGGTCACGCCGAAGCCGACCGAACATCGGCCGCCGCCGCCCATGTAGTAGGCGTCGCCGCCGCGCACGTCGTAGTAGGTGCGCGGGCGTTCCGCGGTCCGCACCACCTCGACGTGTGCCGGGTCCACGCCCGCCGCCGCGACCAGCCGCTCGGCCGCCGCCGGGTCGACCGCCTCGACGACGACCTTGTTGCGCCGCAGGTCGACGTAGCGGACCGGGACGTCCGCGGCGGAGACCTCTCCGGCGGCCCGGTCCAGCCGGGCGCGGTCCGCCTCCAGCTCTCCCAGCGACCGGTCCACGACGACGGCCCGGGCGCCGGCCCGCTCGATGACGGCGACGTCGGAGCGGTCCGTGGTGGCCACCGTGAGGGCGCCGGCGTCCGCGCCGCCGATCCAGCCGCCGGCGTGGTCGGCGCCGAGCGCCAGGCGCAGCCGCCCGAGGGTGGCACCGGCCTGCGCCTCGTTGGCCAGGCGCCGTTCCGCCTGGGCGGCGGTCAGGCCGAGGTCGCGCTGGAGGGCCTTCAGCAGTCCGGCCGGGGCGCGGTCGGTGCGGAGGGTCTCGGCGGCGGACGGGGCGTCGACGCGGGGCGGCACGGTCGGCCTGGCCGTGGCGGTGCCGGCCAGGCCGGACAGCAACAGCGTGCCGGCGGCGAGCAGGGCGGCCGTGCCGGCGGCCCGGGAGAAGGGAGGCATGGGTGTCTCCTACAGGTGGGAGGTGGAGCAGGAGCCGTGCGGGGAGCTTGGCGCTGCCGTGAACGTACGACCGCCAGACATGTCCGCGTCAGCCTCCGGCCGACCCCCTCCCCCGGAGCTATGGATCGGCCACCGCCGCTATACGGGGCCCGCCTCCGCGCGCTCCCGGGCGTCCGCGTGCGCCGCGCGGGCCTGCGCGAGGACCAGGTCGACGACCGGGTCCGGCTGCGCGGCGCCCTGCCAGCCCAGCAGGTGCCGCCAGGTCAGCGGCGTCCCGGCGAGCGGCCGGGTGACGATGCCCGGCGTCGGCGGGAACGTCGCCCGCGCCAGCCCCAGCGCCCGTCCCACCTGCACCAGGTGCACGATCGACGAGGTGTCCGTCTCGTACAGGCTGCGCGGGGTGAAGCCGGCCCGGGTGCAGGCCGCGGCGAAGCAGTCCGCGAAGCAGCCGTCGCCCGGCACGGCCCCCCAGTCCTCCCCGGCCAGCTCGGCCAGGTCGATGGCGGCACGCCCCACCAGGGGGTGGGTGGCCGGCAGCATCACGTGCACGGCGTCCACGGCGATCTCCCGCCAGGACACCTGGGGGGCCGCCGGCGGGTGCGCGGATCCGCACACCCCGAGCAGGGCGAAGTCGATCCGCCCCTCGGAGACCTGCGCGGCCAGTTCCCGCTCCGACCAGGTCGTGGTGGTGGTGACCGGCACCTCGGAGGCCGCGTCGGACAGGCGGGCCAGCAGACCGCCCAGCAGTGGCCCGTGCGTGCCGCCCAGCCGGAAACGCCGCAGGCCGGAGCGGGTGCGGGCGAAGAGCGCCGCCTCCTGCTGGAGCTCGGTCACCGCCGGCAGCACCACCCGGGTGCGGGCCAGCACCAGCTCCCCCAGCGGCGTCGCCCGCACCCCGAACCGCCCGCGCTCGAAGAGCGTGCCGCCGAGCGTCCGCTCGATCCGCTTCAGCTGCGCGCTCAGTGTGGGCTGGGACAGCCCCAGCGTCTTCGCGGCCCGGGTCAGACTGCCCGCGTCGGCTATCTCCCTGATCACCCTCAGATGACGCAACTCCAGCTCCATGGACGGAGCTTGGTCCTTGGCCCGGACCAGCGCAAGGGCCGAGGTCCCGGGCGTCGGCCGGGTACGGCGGGGCGCCCCCGCCGGAGGGTTGGAGGGCCCCGGCGGGGGCGCGTTCACCGGCGGGCGGCGCGGGGTGAAGTGTGCCCGCCGGAGCCGGTCACCCGTGCCGCGTCGGCGGCACGGGGGCACGGGCCTCGGCGGCCCGCGCTGCGGTTGCGGGCCTCAGCGGCCCGCGGGAAGGAGTCAGTCGCGGCCCTCGGCCAGCTCCTGACGCACCGCCCAGTAGGACGGCTTGGGCGCGTAGGACTCGTCGTAGATGTTGGCCGAGCCCTCCCCGGCGAAGACCCCGGGCACCCACGAGTACTGGTCGGCGAAGCCCCAGATGGTGAACGAGGTGCACCGCTCCTGGCCCAGGCAGGCGTCCAGCATGCCGCGGAAGTAGTCGGCCTGGCGGGTCAGCTTGGCCTCGTCCATCGGCATGACGCCGCGGACGTCGACCTCGGTGAACGAGCTCTCCATGCCCAGGTCGGCGAACCGCTCCAGGTTGGCCGGGATGTCGCCCGGGAAGCCGTACTGGGTGCTCAGGTGGCCCTGGATGCCGAAGCCGTCCACCTTGACGCCCTGGGCGCGCAGCTCCTTCGCCAGGTTGTAGTAGGCGGTGGACTTCGCGTTGACGCCCTCGACGTTGTAGTCGTTCACGTAGAGCTTGGCGTGCGGGTCGGCCTGCCGGGCCCAGCGGAAGGTGTCGGCGATGTAGGACGGGCCGAGCTGCTGGTACCAGAGGGACTGCCGGTAGCTGCCGTCCTCCTCGAAGACCTCGTTGACGACGTCCCACTGGTAGATCTTGCCCTTGTAGTGCTTGGCCACCGTGGTGACGTGCTCGCGCAGGATCCGGCGCAGCTCGTCCTTGGTGATCGAGCCGTCCGCGACGCCGGAGGTCAGCCAGCCGGGGAGCTGGTTGTGCCAGAGCAGCGTGTGCCCGCGGACCTGCTGGCCGTTGGCCCGCGCGAACGCGACCAGCGCGTCGCCCTGGCTGAAGTCGTAGACGCCCCGCTGCGGCTGGAGGGTCTCCCACTTCATCACGTTCTCGGCGGTGACCGAGTTGAACTCACGGGCCGTGATCCTGCGGTAGGTCGTGTCCTCGGCGAGCGCGTCCATGTTGACGGCCGTGCCGAAGCGCAGGTCGGCGCGGGCGGCCAGCGCCTTGAGCGGAGCGCCCTTGGGGTGGTGGTGGGCGCCGGCCGGGGCGGCCTGCGCCGAGGCGACGGCGCCGGTCAACAGCAGGGCCCCGCTCGCCATGACGGCGGCGGCAGCACGGAGGTGCTTCATTGCGGTCCTCTCGATGGTGCTCGGTGTCGGTGGTGCGGGTGGCGGGGGTGGGCCGTGGGGACGTGGGGGGGTGTGGGGGAAGGGGCGCCGGACCTCCCCAGGTCGGCGCCCCTGGTCTCAGCGGACCCGGTGGCTCTCCACCGGGCCGAGGTAGGTCTCCGGGAGCCCGCCGGTGTCGACGATCAGCCGCTGCAGCACGACGGTCGGGTCGACCATCCAGAAGCGCAGCTTGTGGACGCCGGCCCGGGCGACGGTGTGCGCCGACGAGGTCCGGTTGACGTTGTCGGAGGTGTGGCGGGCCCACCGCTTGTTCAGCCCGCCGTCGTCCGGCCCGGTCGCCGCGATGAAGTCGACGGTCGTCGGCGCCTGGTCGTCGAAGGAGACCGCGTACCGCAGGCCCGGCCGCGCCAGCGCGGGGTTGCGCGGCGACACGTACGCCCAGACGGTGACCTCGCCCGGCGTGAGCAGGGTGACCTCGTACTCCAGGTACGGGGCGCCGGCGCCGGGGGTCTGCGGCGGGGCGGTGACCGGCCACGGGGACATGCCCGCCGGAGTGCGGCCGATCCGGTCGATCCGCAGCCAGTCGGCGCCCTTCGCGCCGACCGCCCGGGAGTAGTGGTGGGCGTCGATGGCGACGTAGCCGCCCGCCTCGACGAAGCCCTTCACGCCCCGCGGCGAGACCCGGACGGCGACCGCCTTCACGGTCACCGTGCGGCCGGCGCCCTCCACGGTCAGCTCGGCCTCGCCGCGGCCGGACGGCGCGCGGTGCCAGTCGACGCGCACCGGGAGCCGGACCTGCTCGCCGACGGTGCCGCGGGTGCGCTCCACCCGCAGCCAGGGCGCCGAGGAGGTCACCCGGTAGTCGAACGGGCGCGACCCCCGGTTGAAGATCTCGACGTACACCTCGTCCCCGGTGCGGTACGGGCTGAACTCCGGGAGCACCGGCTCTCCCCCGGCCTGCGGCCACCACTCCTCGGAGCCGCTGACCGCCACGCCCATCTCCGCCGTGTCCGGCAGCTCGATGCGCCGCACCGCGGGGTAGATCTCGTCGGGGATGGCGACGTTGTCCAGCTCCGGCTGCTGCCACCCGGCGTTGGGGCCGTACCGCTCGACGTCGCCGTAGCCGATGTGCGGCTGGAGCTGGAAGTCCTTCCACTTGCCGTCGGCGATCTCCTTGTTGAAGACGTCCTGGAGACGGAAGTCCTCCTGGAGCGCCGCCTCGGCCCGGGAGGCGAGCTCGTTGGTGAGGGCGCGGCCCTGGCCGGCGTAGAGGATGTTGGTGAACTGGGCCTCGCGCAGGTGGTACACGTTGGCGGTGGCCGCCACGTTGTAGCCGACCAGCTCGAACCAGGCCTCCCGGGCGGAGGCCGGCAGCTTCCGTGCCACCCGGGCCGCGTCCCGGTCGAGCTCCCGCCACGCCCGGGTGACGCGCTCCAGCTCTCCCTGGTGGAAGGGGGTCTGCTCGTCGTCGTAGACGACCGCGCTGTCGTCCTTGGTGATGTCCTTGGACGGGTCCAGGGTGATCCGGCGGTTGAGCAGCTCGGGCTTGCGCAGCTGCTGCAGGTGGGCGTAGCGGGAGAGGATCTCGGCGATCGCCTCGGCGTGCTCCTCGCCGAAGTGGAGCGCGGCGTAACGGCGTTCCCACTCGGGGATGTTCTCCAGCTCCCAGCGCGAGGGCTCCCAGGCGTAGTCCAGGAAGAACTGGGTGGGCACCTCGTTGCCCTTCAGGTCGCCCACGTTGGTCATCCACAGCCCGTGGTTGCCGTAGGCGATCGCCTGGTGGAGCTGGTCCCACATGTTCGGCAGCGAGGTGGTGTCGACCCACTTGTAGTTGCGGCCGGCCCCGACGTAGTCGAAGTGGTAGTAGATACCGTAACCGCCCGAGCGCGCCGGCTCGTCCGGGTCCGGGTGCATCCGGAGGTTGCCCCAGTTGTCGTCGCAGAGCACCACCGTGACGTCCTCGGGCGCGCGCAGGCCCCGGCTCCAGTAGCGCTGGACCTCCTTGTAGAGGGTCCACACCTGCGGCACGGCGGTCTCCGAGCCGAACACCTCGGCGATGATCCGGCGCTGGGTGGCGATGATGTCTTCCATCAGCTCGATGCCGTCGCCGTCGGGCAGGCTGACGTCGCCGTTGCCGCGCATGCCGAGGGTGACCACGCCCTCGAAGTCCTCGCGGCGCATCCGCTCGATGCCCTCGCGCCAGTACGCCTCGACGGCGGCGCGGTTGCGGCGGAAGGACCACTCGCCGGTGCCGCCGTACGGGTCGCTGCCGGGAGTGGTGATGTTGCCCGCGGAGTCGCGCACCGCGGCCTTGGCGTGCCGGTTCCACTCCTCGATGCCGCGCATCATCGGGGCCTCGTGGGAGGTGCCCATGACGACGCCGTAGGCGGTGGCGCGGGCGTGGTTCTCCGGGTCGTCCTCGGCGAACGCCCGGCCCCACACGGCCGGCCACAGGTAGTTGCCCTTCAGGCGGAGCAGGACCTCGAAGACCTTCTCCCAGAACTTCGCGTTGAAGCCGCCTTCGTAGCCCGGCGCCTTGCCCGGTCCGAAGAACCGCGGGGCCCAGGTGCCGAGGTTCGGGTTCTCGTCGTTGATGAAGACGCCGCGGTACTTCACCTTCGGCGTGCCCTGGGTCCAGGAGCCGGCCTTGACGTAGACCTCCTGGCGCCGCACCGGCCGCACGTCGTCCCACCAGTACCAGGGGGAGACGCCGATGCCGTGACTGACGTCGTAGGCGCCGAAGATGGCGCCCCGCTGGTCGCTGCCGACGACGACCAGCGCACGGTCCACACCGGGCATCGGGCGTTCCACGACGGTCTGCTGGGAGGTCTCCCACCTGCCGCGGATCCCGGACACGTCCAGCTTGCCGGACTCGACCAGCCGGTCGACCAGCCCGCTGTTGCCGAGGGTGCCGACGATGACGACCTCGCGGGCCGACCCGGCCCGCGCCGCCGGCTTCACGCCGGTGACCCGCTCGACGTCCGCGCGGAGGTCCTCGGCGACCCGGACGACGCCGGCGTGGTCGTCCGGGTCCACCAGGACCGGGGCGGCCTGTCCCTTGCGCACCAGGGGGAACGCGCCGCGCTCGGCCCGGAACACCACGTAGGCGCCCTTGTCGGTGCGGCGCGGCCCCCCTCCGGCCGCGCCGCGCTCCGCCTCGCCCTGGGCCCCGTACGCGGTGCCGGCCCCGCCGTTGACCAGGGGCAGAGCCACCAGACCCGCCGCCCCCGTCCCCAGGACGCTTCTGCGGCTGACGTTTCCGCGCATGGCTCACCCACTCCTCGGCTGATTTTGGTAACCGGCCTGACAAATGTTGGAGCAGCGACGGGAGCACGACAACGGGTCGTCGGCAACGAAAACTTTCGATGCCCCGACCCGGCCGGGAACGTCCCGGAATCAAGCCTGGCAGGGGGCTCGGGAGGGGCGATCGAGGCGCCGGACACCGCAACTTTCGATCGTGGTCCGCAACCCCGGAGAAACCCTGGAGGCGCCCCGGAGGCGCCGCGGGAACGCCGAAGGGCCCGCACGACATGACGTCGTGCGGGCCCTCCTTGAGCCACAAGAGCTCAGGTCATGGCATGACCTTCAAGCAAGGGGTACTTACTTGACGATCTTGGTGACCTGGCCGGCGCCCACGGTACGACCACCCTCACGGATGGCGAACTTCAGGCCCTCCTCCATGGCGACGGGCTGGATGAGCTCCACCTTCATCTCGGTGTTGTCACCCGGCATGACCATCTCGGTGCCCTCGGGGAGGGTCACGACGCCGGTCACGTCCGTCGTACGGAAGTAGAACTGCGGGCGGTAGTTGTTGAAGAACGGGGTGTGGCGACCACCCTCGTCCTTGCCGAGGATGTAGGCCTGGGCCTCGAACTCGGTGTGCGGGGTGACCGAACCCGGCTTGATGATGACCTGGCCGCGCTCGACGTCCTCGCGCTTGATGCCACGGAGGAGCAGACCGACGTTCTCACCGGCCTGGCCCTCGTCGAGCAGCTTGCGGAACATCTCGATACCGGTGACCGTGGTGGTGGTCTTCTCGGTCTTGATGCCGATGATGTCGACGGTCTCGTTGACCTTCAGGACACCACGCTCGATACGGCCGGTGACGACCGTACCGCGACCGGTGATCGTGAAGACGTCCTCGATGGGCATGAGGAACGGCTTGTCGACGTCGCGCTCCGGCTGCGGGATGGCGGTGTCGACGGCGTTCATGAGGTCGAGGACCGACTGGGCCCACTTCTCGTCGCCCTCGAGCGCCTTCAGCGCGGAGACCTTGACGACCGGGACGTCGTCGCCCGGGAACTCGTACTCGGTGAGGAGCTCACGGACCTCGAGCTCGACGAGCTCCAGGATCTCCTCGTCGTCCACCATGTCGGCCTTGTTCAGGGCGACGACGATGTACGGAACGCCGACCTGGCGGGCCAGGAGCACGTGCTCCTTGGTCTGCGGCATCGGACCGTCGGTCGCGGCGACCACGAGGATCGCGCCGTCCATCTGGGCGGCACCGGTGATCATGTTCTTGATGTAGTCCGCGTGACCGGGGCAGTCGACGTGGGCGTAGTGACGCTCCTCCGTCTGGTACTCGACGTGCGCGATGGAGATGGTGATACCGCGCTGGCGCTCCTCAGGAGCCTTGTCGATGTTGTCGAACGCGGTGGCCTCGTTCAGGTCCGGGTACGCGTCGTGCAGCACCTTGGTAATGGCGGCCGTGAGGGTCGTCTTACCGTGGTCGATGTGACCGATGGTGCCGATGTTGACGTGCGGCTTAGTCCGCTCGAACTTCGCCTTCGCCACTGGGGTCCTCCTGGGAGTGGTTCTGAACGCCTTGCTTCATCGGCGCCAGGTGATCTTTGCTGGAATGCCCGGCCCCTCGGGGCACCCCGGCACGTTCCTCTCGGTTCGCGCCGGAATGCCCCTGGAGGCACGGAGTCAAGCCTAAAGCGTGGAACTCGGTGGAGTTACTCGCCCTTGGCCTTCGCGATGATCTCCTCGGCGACGTTCCGCGGAACCTCGGCGTAGGAGTCGAACTGCATCGAGTAGCTCGCGCGACCCGACGTCTTGCTGCGGAGGTCGCCGACGTAGCCGAACATCTCCGAAAGCGGAACCAGGCCCTTGACGACGCGGGCGCCGGCACGCTCCTCCATGGCCTGGATCTGGCCACGGCGGGAGTTGATGTCGCCGATGACCTCACCCATGTAGTCCTCGGGCGTGGTGACCTCGACGGCCATCATCGGCTCGAGCAGCACGGGGCTGGCCTTGCGCGCGGCCTCCTTGAAGGCCTGCGAACCGGCGATCTTGAAGGCGAGCTCGGAGGAGTCGACCTCGTGGTAGCCACCGTCGATGAGGGTGACGCGCACGCCGGTCATCTCGTAGCCCGCGAGGATGCCGAACTGCATGGCCTCCTGCGCACCGGCGTCCACCGAAGGGATGTACTCCTTCGGGATGCGGCCACCGGTGACCTTGTTCACGAACTCGTACGACGCCTCGCCGCCCTCGATGGGCTCGATCGCGATCTGCACCTTGGCGAACTGACCGGTACCACCGGTCTGCTTCTTGTGGGTGTAGTCCACGCGCTCGACGGCCTTGCGGATCGTCTCGCGGTACGCGACCTGCGGCTTGCCGACGTTGGCCTCGACCTTGAACTCACGGCGCATGCGGTCGACCAGCACCTCGAGGTGCAGCTCGCCCATACCACCGATGATGGTCTGGCCGGTCTCCTCGTCCGAGTGGACCTGGAAGGAGGGGTCCTCCTCCGCGAGACGCTGGATGGCGACACCCAGCTTCTCCTGGTCGCCCTTGGACTTGGGCTCGATGGCGACCTGGATGACCGGCGCCGGGAAGTCCATGGACTCCAGGATGACCGGGGCCTTGTCGTCCGACAGCGTCTCACCGGTGGTGGTCTGCTTGAGACCCATCACGGCGATGATGTCGCCGGCGCCCACCGACTCGATCTCCTCACGCTTGTTCGCGTGCATGCGGTAGATCTTGCCGATGCGCTCCTTCTTGCCCTTGACGGAGTTCAGCACCGAAGAGCCGGACTCCAGGCGGCCCGAGTACACCCGGACGAAGGTGAGCTTGCCCAGGTGCGGGTCGCTCATGATCTTGAACGCGAGGGCCGCGAGCGGCTCGTCGTCGGACGGCTTGCGCTTGACGACGGTCTCGGAGTCCTTCGGGTCCGTGCCCTCGATCGCCTCGATGTCGACCGGCGACGGCAGGTAGCGCACGACGGCGTCGAGCAGGGGCTGGACGCCCTTGTTCTTGAACGCGGTGCCGCAGAACACGGGGGTGACGGTGGTGCCGCCGCCCTTGCCGGACGCGATGGTGATACGACGGATCGCCGCGTAGAGCTGCTCCTCGGTGGGCTCGTTGCCCTCGAGGTACATCTCCATCAGCTCTTCGTCGTTCTCCGCGACGTCCTCGACCAGCTTGGCGCGGTACTCCTCGGCCTGCTCCTGCAGGTCGGCCGGGATGTCGACGATGTCGTACATCTCGCCCTTGGTGGCCTCGGGCGAGTAGACCAGGGCCTTCATGCGGACCAGGTCGACGACACCGACGAAGTCGGCCTCGGCACCGATCGGGAGCTGCATCACGATCGGCTGGGCGCCCAGGCGGTTGACGATCATGTCAACGCAGCGGAAGAAGTCCGCGCCGGTACGGTCCAGCTTGTTCACGAAGCAGATACGCGGAACGCCGTAACGGTCGGCCTGACGCCACACCGTCTCGGACTGGGGCTCCACGCCGGCGACGCCGTCGAACACCGTCACGGCACCGTCGAGCACGCGCAGGGAGCGCTCCACCTCGACGGTGAAGTCGACGTGGCCCGGGGTGTCGATGATGTTGATCGTGTGGTCGACGTCCTCCAGCGGCCAGTGACAGGTGGTGGCAGCAGAGGTGATCGTGATGCCACGCTCCTGCTCCTGCTCCATCCAGTCCATGGTCGCGGCGCCGTCGTGGACCTCACCGATCTTGTAGCTGACGCCCGTGTAGAACAGGATCCGCTCGGTGGTGGTCGTCTTGCCCGCGTCGATGTGGGCCATGATCCCGATGTTGCGGACCTTGGCCAGGTCAAGCGAAGTGGTAGCCATAAGGCTTCAGTCTTCTCTCGGTCTCGATGGGGTCTGCGACTACCAGCGGTAGTGCGCGAAGGCCTTGTTGGACTCGGCCATCTTGTGCGTGTCCTCGCGCTTCTTGACGGCCGCACCGAGGCCGTTCGAGGCGTCGAGAAGCTCGTTGAGCAGACGCTCGGTCATCGTCTTCTCGCGACGGGCGCGGGAGTAACCGACCAGCCAGCGCAGGGCCAGCGTGTTGGCGCGACCGGGCTTGACCTCGATCGGCACCTGGTAGGTGGCGCCACCGACGCGGCGGGACTTGACCTCGAGGGTCGGCTTGATGTTCTCGAGAGCGCGCTTCAGCGTGATGACCGGGTCGTTGCCGGTCTTCTCGCGCAGGCCCTCCATGGCGCCGTAGACGATGCGCTCGGCGGTGGAGCGCTTGCCGTTCAGCAGCACCTTGTTGATCAGGGAGGTCACCAGAGGAGAACCGTAGACCGGGTCGATGATGACCGGGCGCTTCGGGGCGGGGCCCTTACGAGGCATTCTTACTTCTCCTTCTTGGCGCCGTAGCGGCTGCGGGCCTGCTTGCGGTTCTTGACACCCTGGGTGTCGAGGGAGCCGCGGATGATCTTGTAGCGAACACCCGGCAGGTCCTTCACACGGCCGCCGCGCACGAGCACGATGGAGTGCTCCTGCAGGTTGTGTCCCTCACCCGGAATGTAAGCAGTGACCTCGATACCGCTGGTCAGACGCACACGCGCGACCTTACGCAGGGCCGAGTTCGGCTTCTTCGGGGTGGTCGTGAACACACGCGTGCAGACGCCACGGCGCTGAGGGGAACCCTCGAGTGCGGGCGTCTTGTTCTTCTCGACCTTGTCCTGCCGGCCCTTCCGGACCAGCTGCTGGATCGTAGGCACTACTTCTCCGGTTTCTGTGTGCCGAATGGTGAAGCTAACCTGGAACATCGCCGACCCACGCGGTCGGGTGTGTCGAATCACGCGGACCTGCGCCCGAAGGCGAGAACTGCGCAGATTACGGTGGCCGATGCGGACTCCCCCTGCGGTGGAAAGGCACGCAAGGGGGCCAGGGCACACCCCAGGCACAAGGTCTGAGCGTACCTACCGCACTCTCCCTGGTCAAAACAAATGCCCCGGGGCCGTGCGCGGCCCTCGGACGGACGTCTCCGGGTTCGGTTACGTTGACCGATACGAAAAAATGTCGGTCCGTCAGGTCACGTCGGCCCGACGGGGTCGCGGTAGACACGAGGGGGACTCGATGGAGATGTCCGATCCGCCCGAACTGCACGACGAAGGCGCCTTGGACGACCGCGTACCCTTCCTCGCCCGGCTGGAACCGGAGGACCGCACCGCGCTGCTGGGACTGGGCAGACCCCTGGAGTTCGCGGCCCGCTCGACCCTCTTCCACCAGCAGGAGCCCTCCTCCTACGTACTCCTGCTGACACAGGGCTGGACCAAGGTCACCGCCTCCGCCGCCAACGGCTACGAAGCGCTGCTCGCCCTGCGCGGCCCCGGCGACATCATCGGCGAGGCCGCCGTGCTCACCGGCCGGTCCCGGTCGGCGACCGTCACCGCCCTGGAGGAGGTGCGCACCGTGGTGGTGGAGCAGGAACGCTTTCGGACCTTCCTGAGCAACTCCCCCGCGGCCGCCTTCGCCCTGCTCGGCCTCACCTCGGACCGGACCCGGGCAGCGGACCGGCGGCGGCTGGAGTTCGCGTCCCTGTCGGTGCGGGAGCGTCTCGCCTCGCTGCTGCTCGACCTCGCCCGCTCGCACGGCCGGCGCATCCCCGAGGGCATCGAACTGGGCGTCCCCCTCAGCAAACAGGAGCTCGCCGGCTCCGTGGGCGCCTCGCGGGAGATGGTCCAGCGACTGCTGCGCGACCTGCGGGACCGGGAGGCCATCCTGACCGGTCGGCGTGCCTTGGTCGTCCGCCGCCCGGAGGTTCTGCGCCGCATCGCGGGCCGCTGACCCTTCGGCCGGGCATCTCACCGGCCCCTTGTGTGCACCCCGTCACAGTTCCAGTGGGTCAGAAGTCCTCACCGCCCTCCCCCCGCGTGCCCCACTGTTCTGGCACCACCAGCCAGCCGGGCACTGCCGAAGGGCGACCATGACCGATCCCGTCAACCGCACCATCCTGCTGCTCGACATCGAACGGTTCAGCGACCGGGACGACGTCGAGCAGGCCTATCTGCGGCGCATGCTCTACGACATCACCGACCGGGCGCTCGCGGCCGCGGGCATCGACGAGCACCAGCGGCTTCGGCAGGACGCCGGCGATTCGGTCATGGACCTGATCGACGCCAACGCCTCGGTCACGGCCCTCCTGCGGGCGCTGCTCACCGAGGTGCCGGCCAGGCTGCGGGCAGTCAACCGGATGGCGTCGAGTTCCGCGCAGATCCGGCTGCGCTGCGTGGTCGCCACAGGGTACGTCGCCGTCGACGAGAAGGGCTGGGTCGGCTCCGACCTCAACCACGCCTGCCGCCTGCTGGACGCCTCGGTGCTGCGCGCGGCGCTACGGGAACGCGCCGGCGACTACGTCCTCTGCGTCTCGCAGAGCGTCCACGCGGGGGTGGTGCGGCACGGACACCACGGCATCCCTGCGGACGAATTCCATGCCATCACCATGGACAGCAAGAACGGGCCCCTGGAGGCATGGCTGCACGGTCCCGTGCCCATGGGCGCCGTCTCCGCACCGCCCGCGGCGGTGCAGGCAGCTCCGACGGCTGACTCCGCGAGCCCACGGGACTCCACGGCGGACGGTTCACCGCACGGTCCGGACGCCCCGGCCGGGCGGCAACCCGCGGCCCCGTCGGCGGCTCGTGCAGCGCACCCCGCCCCCGAGGTCGCCGCCCCCACCGCTCCCGTCCTCAACTTCAACGGGACGGTCTCCTTCGGCGGCGGCCTGTCCGGCGGGGACCAGCACGGGGTCAGCGGCGGCCAGGTCACCGGCGACGTGGTCATGGGCGGCAAGGACGTCCTGCGGGGTGACCGGGCGTGAGCGCGATGTCCCTGGAGGACCAGGATCGGTCAGCACCGGGCGACCCGGAGGAGGAGCCCCCCCAGGAGGACGGGACGGAGGAGTCGGAGGACGACCAGAACGCCTGGTCCGCGCGGAAGGATCTGTTCGACCACAGCCCTCCCTCCCTCCACCTGGGCGGTCCCGCGCGGTTCGGCGGCGGCCTGTCCGGCCGGGACCAGCACGGGGTCAGCGGCGGCCAGGTCACCGGCGACGTCATTATGGGCGGCAAAACCGAGATCCACCACTGGGCCCGTCCCGCCACGGGCAGCGCCTCCGGCGAGGTCCCGCCGGCCGTCCTGGACCGGACGGCCGCCTCCTTCGTGGCCCCGGACGGCTTCGGGGAACTCGTCGCCCGGCTGCGCCGCGACCGCTACCTGGTGCTCTCCGGCCCGCGGTTCACCGGCCGCCGCACCGCAGCGTTGAAGCTGCTGCACGCCTTGGACGCCACCCCGGTCCATCTACTGGACCGCGACACCGACCCGGGTGACCTCGCCGAGCGCTGCACCCCCCGCGACGGAGACCGCCCGGTCCGGGGCCACGTCCTCTGCGACCTCCCGACCCGTCGCGGCCGCCCGCTGCGCGAGTCCCACCTGCTGGCCGCGGCCGCCCGGCTGCGCGAGCACGACTCCTACCTCGTCGTCACCGTCGACCGCACCGCCGTGCTGGAGGAGGCGGCACACGTGGACTGGACACCCCCGGCGCCCCACCAGGTCCTCTCCTCCCGCCTGGACACCCTCGCCGGCCCGGAGGCCACGGCCCGCTTGATGGCCCTGCCCGCCGTCCAGGATTTCCTCGGCCGGGGCCACCAGCTGCGCGAGACGACCGAGTTCGCCACGGTGCTCGCCCTCCACTCGTCGGGCCGGGCCGACCGGGAAGCCGTCGAGAACTTCTCACTCGCGATGGTGGAGAAACAGGTGGCCGAGTGGTTCTCGGACGAGGAGAACGCCCTCACCCTCCGGGACAAGGCCTTCCTGATCGCGCTCGCCGCCTTCGACGGCGGCCCCTACGCCCTCACCGCGGAACTCGGCGACGGCCTGTACCGCCTGCTGCAGCGGGCGGAGAACCCCTCGTGCGTCCCCGAGGTCCCCGTCTTCGGCACGCACGCGAGCAAGCGCCTCCAACCCGCCCGCGCCCGGCAGTACGAGGAGCAGGAGAGCACCGAGTGGGGTCCCGTCGTCCAGCGGAAGGCCGCCTTCATCGACGACAGGACCGCCCCGGTCCTGCTCCGCGAGCTCTGGTCCGGCCATCCCTCCGCCAGGCCCGCCCTCATCGACTGGCTGCGCCGGCTCGCCGAGGACGGCCGCCCCCTGGTCCGCACCCGTGCCGCCTTCACCGCGGCCGTCCTGGCCCGGGCCGACCTGCCTTCCGCGATGGCCCTGCTGATCAAGCCGTGGGCCACCTCCCGCGCCCCGAGACGGCGGCAGGCCGCCGTCAACGCCCTGACCCTCGCCCACGTGCTCGGCACCCCCAACATCCCGCGGGTCCTCGACCAGTGGTCCCGAGACACCGACCGTCACCGCCGCTGGGTCGCCGTCCGGGGCCACGCCCTCATCGGCCCGGAGCGGCCCCGGCAGGCACTGGCATCGCTCCGTGAGGCCGTACGCCGCCTGGGCGGCGCCTCGGCCGCGCCGGACGCCTTCGACCTGGGATCGGCCCGCGAACTCGTCGAAGCGGTCGAGCTGCTGATCCACTCACCGGCCGGGGACGAGGTCCTCGACGAGCTCACCGCCCACCTGGAGGACGGCCCCGCCGTCCGGGCCCTTGCGCTGCACGGCTTCGTGGCCGCCTGCCACCACACCGAGGACGACGAACCGTACGGGCAGCCCCTCCTCCTCGCGTGGTACGCCCAGGCACTCGGCGAGGAGGCACCGGCCGGCCGTCTGATCCCCCTCCTGTGGCGGCGGGCGCTGTCCTACCCCGGCACCACCGAGGAGGCCCTGGACGCCATGCGGGGATGGGTCCTGGCCGCGTCCCGCTCCGACGCCGCCGAATGGGCCCTCGCCGCCCTCCTGCCACGGCTGGTCGCCGTCCCGACGGACGCCCGGCGGCTGAGTCATCTCCTGCGCACCATGCCGGGCGAGGACGGCGCACCGCCCCCGGCCGTCGCGGGCCGCCTCTCGTCCACCCTTCCGTCCCACTGACCGGAGAAACGCATCATGCCCAGCTTCCACCAGCCCGAGTGGCACCAGCAGGCGGACCGCGGCACCCAGCTCACCGACCCGGTGCTGTCCGTACGCCAGCTTTCCCGCTTCGAGTTCTCGCTGAAGCACACTGCCCGCATCCAGCACGCCCTGGTGTTCTCGACCGGCCAGGGCGAGTACGTGCCCTACCTGCCGCCGGAGCGGCCCACCCGTTCCGACATCGCCACCCGTCGGTTCACCGCGCTCTACGAGGTGGACATGGGCATCCACCACTTCACCGAATCCTTCACCCTGCCGAGCGAGAACGACGCCGTGGAGTTCACCGCCGACACGGACTTCTCCTGGCAAGTTGCCGACCCCGTCGCCTTCGTCCGCAGCGGCCACCGCAACGTTCCGACCCTGCTGCTGGCCGAGTTCCAGCAGACCGCCCGCCCGGTGTCCCGCCGTTTCCGCATCTCCGACAGCGCCGCCGTCGAAGCCGCTCTGGTCGACGCGGTCACCGCCCGCGGCCCGCTCGGCACCGGCGCGGGGCTCCTCGCCACCTGGAGCGTCAAGGTCCGGCGGGACCACGCCTCCCTCAGCGCGGCCGAGCAGATCCACGTCGCCGAGCTCGGGGTCGGGGTGGATGCCGCCCAGCTGAACCGGGAGCACCAGCTGCGGATGCAGCAGGAGCGGTACGAGCTGGAGCGGATGGAACTCGAGCAGAAGAAGGTCGCGTTCTACCAGTGGCACCTCGAGCAGGGCGGGGTGCACGCCTGGGCGCTGCACCTCGCCCAGCACCCGGAGGACTCCCTCCTGGTGATGAACAGCATGCGCGAGGACCAGCTCCGCATGATCAAGGACCAGATGAGTCTGGTGCAGACGCTGCTGGGTGGCAACGCGGCAGAACGCTTCGAACTGGACGCCCCACGGCAGATCGCCCTGCGCACCATGACCGACATCCTCAACCAGCGTCTTCCGGGTGTTGCCCACACTCCGCCCATGCTCCCCGCGGACGACGGCCCGCACGAGACCGCCGCCGACCCCCGGCTCCCCCAGGCCTCCGGAACGAACGGTGTCGATGCCGGGACGGCGCGGTCGGCGGGCCCGTACGCCCAGCCGCCCGCGCCCGCTCAGGCGCCTCCGGCGTGGCAGCCTCCGCCCGGCTACGGCAGCACGCCCACCGCGCCGTCCGGGCAGCGGCCGCCCCAGGACGGTGGCCCGGCATGACGGTCCCGGAGGCTCCCACCGGGACGGCGCCGCCCGCCACGGAAGCGCCCGTCAGCGGCCCGGGGGCTGCCGGCCCGGCCACCGAGGCCGGCCCCGCCCGGGCCCGGCTGGAGATCTGCGAACGGCTGCTGACCGACCTGCGCGCCGAGATCACCCGCGCCGACCAGAAGGCGTCCGTGCTGGTCGCCGCCCTCGGCATCACCGCCGGCGCGTTCAGCGGTCTCGTCGCCGGGGAGAAGTGGAGCCCCGCCGACCTCTCCGACGTGGCAGCGGCCCTGTGGTGGACCGGGGGCTCCGCCCTTGTCGTCTCCCTGGCCTCGCTGCTGCTGGCGGTCGTGCCCCGCTACCGCCGCAGCACCTGGGCACCGGGGGACCCGCTGTCCTACTTCGGTGACATCCGGCAGGCCGTCCGTCTGGGGCTTTTGGCGGACGCCCTCGAGGACACCGAACGCCGCCCCGTGGCCGGGCTGACCGCCGCCCTCACCGAAACCAGCCGCATCGCGGCCCGCAAGCACCAGTGGATCCGGCTGGGCCTGTGCGGCTTCTGCGCGGGGGTCGTCCTCCTGCCCGTCTCGCTCCTGGTCGGCTGACCTTCCCGTCGTCTCTTCGCCCAGTACGAAGGAGAACCATGTCCGCCCAACCTCCGCAGTACCCCGAGCCGGCCGGAGCCGCGCCGCGTCCCGGGCCGGACGAGGCCCCGCAGTACCCGCAGGCACCCGCCGCGCCCCAGTACCCCGGGAGCACGACACCGCCGCCCTACCCGCAGCAGACCACCACCCCGCAGTACCCGGACACCGCCACACCCGCCGCGCCCCAGTACCCCGGGGCCGCGACACCGCCGTACCCCGGCTCCGCCGGAACCGCGGCGCTCACCTCTCCGGCGTCACCGATGACGCCGGGGACTCCGCCCAAGGCAACACCGTCGTACCCGGTCGGCAACGGGTCCCGAGGGGCTCGCATCCCTGCGCCCGCGCACCGGACGCCGCGCTCCCAGGCGCCCGTGCATCCGACGCCCCCGCTCCCCGCCGCCCCGCCTCCGGTACCGTCCGGGCCGCCCGCGTTCCCCCAGCAGCCGGCGAGCCCCGCACCCACCGCCCCCGGGCACCCGGCGCAGGCAGTACCGTCCCTGCCCGGGCATCAGCTCGAGACGGACACCGGCCGCCGGATCATCCGGGCCGATCAGCGCCGCACGGACACCACCGCCGTGGGCAACCTGCTGATCCACCTGCCCCACTTCGTCTGCAGCCTCGGCGTGATGTCCCTCCTGTCGCTGGCCACCGGTCTGGGCGTCGTCCTGCTGGCCCTCTGGCTCCTCAGCGGTCTGCTCATCTTCCATCGGCCCTCGGAGCGGATCTTCGCCCGCCAGGTACTCGGACTGCGCGAACCTCTGCCTGAGGAGCGGTCGCGGCTCGCCCACATCTGGGACCAGGTCTCACGCCGGGCCGGGGTCGACACCGAGAACTACCAGCTGTGGGTCCAGGAGTCCGAGGACCTCAACGCCGTCGCAGCAGCCGGCCACATCGTCGGAGTCACCCGCTTCGCCCTTCGGAACCTCTCCGACGGCGAACTCGCCGCCGTGCTCGCCCACGAGCTGGGGCACCATGTCGGCGGACATGCCTGGTCGTCCCTGCTCGGCCACTGGTACTCCCTGCCCGCGCGGATCGCGTGGCGGGTGATGACGTTCCTCACCGTCGTGCTCTTCCGCGTGGCATCCGTCTTCTCCGCCTTGGCCGTCGTGGTACTCGGTCTCACCGTCGTCCTCGTCGCCATGGCTACCGTGGCCACGCTGTACGGGCTGCCGCTGCTGATCCTGCTCGCGCCCTACGCCTTGGCCGCGGTGGGCCGACGCGCCGAACTCCGGGCCGACCTGCACGCCGCCGAACTCGGCTTCGCTCCCATGTTGGCCTCCGTGCTGCACCGCCTCCACCAGCAGGACGAGGCGGCCAAGCACGCCGTCCTGATGCGGACCGGGAAGCCGCCCGCCGGGCCCGGCGCGCTGGGCAAGCTCCTCTCCTCCCACCCCGACCACCCCACCCGCCTCCAGCACCTGCAGCCCTTCCTGCAGCCCGCGCCGCTCCCCGCGACCGGTGGGCCCGACACCGACCCGCCCGCGGTGGGTGGGTGATCCGCCGCGCGCGCCCGCGCACGCACCACGGCGCACACGGACAACCCGCCTTCCATCGGGCGACGTTTGTCGGCCCAAGTTCCGCCGCGCGTTTGTTGATACGCGCGGCAAAGGGAATGAGAGGCGCAGGGACACCGAGCGAAGGGAACGCACCATGGCTTCACCTCTCACTGCCGACGCGCTGGTCAGAGCGCTGCGGAACGAAGGCGTGAAGGTGGTCGAGCACTCCGGCTGGCGCACCAACAACCGGAACTCCAAGGGGCCCTGGGGTCCGGTCCACGGCGTGATGATCCACCACACGGTGACCAGCGGCACGGACGCCACCGTGCGGCTGTGCTTCAACGGCAGGTCCGACCTCCCCGGACCGCTGTGCCACGGCGTCATCGCCAAGGACGGCACCGTCCACCTGGTCGGCAACGGCCGCGCCAACCACGCGGGCCTGGGCGACGACGACGTGCTGCGCGCGGTGGTCGCCGAGTCCGCGGCGCTGCCGGCGCCGAACGAGAACAACACCGACGGCAACTCGCGCTTCTACGGCTTCGAGTGCGTCAACCTCGGCGACGGCAAGGACCCCTGGCCGGCGGCCCAACTGGAGGCGATAGAGGCGGCCGCGGCCGCGCTCTGCCGCGCCCACCGGTGGAGCGCCCGGTCGGTGATCGGGCACAAGGAGTGGACCAACACCAAGATCGACCCCCGCGGCTTCTCGATGGCCGGCATGCGCGAGCGCATCGCCTCCCGCCTCGGCGCCGCCGCCCCCACGCCTCCCCCGCGGCCCGTGGTGGACCTCTCCCGGCTGGTCGCCGCGGCGAGGAACGATCCCGCCGCCCCGGGCACGCCCGTCAGCTACAGCGGCGTGAAGACCGTGGAGCGGGCCCTGGTGGCCGAGGGGCTCCTGGCCGCGGCGTACGCGGACGGCCACTTCGGCACCCAGACCGTGACCGCCTACGCCGCCTGGCAGCGCCGCTGCGGCTACTCGGGCGCGGACGCGGACGGCATCCCCGGCATGTCCACCCTGCGCCGCCTGGGCGACGAACACGGCTTCACGGTCCAGCAGTGACCCACTGACCCACCCCCGCAACCGAGCACGCACCGGGCCCCGCCCACCCCGTGGCCACCCCCCACCCCGCCACACCGCACCACACCACCCCCGCCCTGTCCCCCGCGACGGCCCGTCGGCCCGCGTCGGCCCCCGACGCCGCCGCGCCCCTCTGTCGCACCCCACAGGCCTCCCGGACCCGTCCCCGCCGACGGCCCACCGGCCCTCGCCGCCCCCTGACGCCGCCGCGCCCCTGTCGCACCCCACAGGCCTCCCGGACCCGTCCCCGGACGCCCACCCGAACCGCCGCGCCCCCGCGGCACGGCAGCAACCCCGGCCCCTCCCCGGCCGCACCCAGCGCCATCCCCACGTCGCGATCCGGACCCGCCCCACAGGCCCGGCTCAGCCGTCACAGCGCCCGCCGCCGCAGCACCCCTCGTCTCGCACCACCGTCCGCCGGGACCGCCGTCCGAGGCCACCACCACCGCCCGCGATCCGTCGCGGTGCCGCACCGATCCGCCGGCCGCCGCCCCGCGGGGCCGCTCCGATCCCGGCTGCGCTGTACCGGCCCCGACGGCGGTGCGAGCCCGACCGCACGCCGATGTCCCCGCGGCTCGCCCGCCCGCAAGCCGCACCGCCCGCGGGAACCCGGCCCCGCCACCGGCAGGCACCCCCGACCGGCAGGCCGGCGCCCCCTACCGCGTCGAGCCCACCACCGTCAGCACCCAGAAGACGCTCCACCCCACCACCCACAGCCAGCCCAGCACGATCCCCGCCAGCGCGCAGCCGTCGCCGTCCTGGCCCGTGTTCCGTATCTCCGCCCGCGCGAGGTGCCCGAAGACCACCGCCGGGATGCTGGTGATGCCCCCGGTGGCCACGGACAGGATGCCCAGCACCAGCGCGGCGACCGCCTTGCCGTTGGTGCTCGCGGGCCGCGCCACCGGCCAGTACGCCGGGGCCGGCGGCACGACGGGCGGCGGCGGCATGGCGGAGACGGGGCCGTGCGGCAGGTCGGAGACCAGCGCGGACAGCTCTCCCTGGGTGCGCGCGGCGTACGCCTGGGCGACCCGCTGCTCGAACTCGGCCTTCACCAGACGCCCTTCGGCGAAGCCGGCCCGGAGTACGTCGACCGCGCGTTCACGGTCGGCCGTCGAGGCCAGCATCGGGCCTCCGGCTCCGTAGGACCCCCACGGTTGCACGTTCATGTCCCACCACCCTCTCCCTCGGTGGGAGAAACGCCCGCCCTCGCACGGCCGGTTCCCTCTGCCCCCGTTTTCCCCCGTTCGGCCCCCTCCACGGCTCCCTGCGGCCCCCGGGCACGCCGAAGGGCGGCCACCCCCAGGGGTGACCGCCCTTCCGCTCGCGTGGAGCTACCGCTTACTGGTTGTACGGACCGTAGTCGTAGTCCTCCAGCGGCACCGCCTGGCCGGAGCCGGCGCCGAACGGCGAGTAGTCCATGTCGTCGTAGCCCACCGCCGAGTACATGGCGGCCTTGGCCTCCTCGGTCGGCTCGACCCGGATGTTGCGGTAGCGGGACAGACCCGTACCGGCCGGGATGAGCTTACCGATGATGACGTTCTCCTTGAGGCCGATCAGGGAGTCGGACTTGGCGTTGATCGCCGCGTCCGTCAGGACCCTGGTCGTCTCCTGGAAGGACGCCGCCGACAGCCACGACTCGGTCGCCAGCGAGGCCTTGGTGATACCCATCAGCTGCGGACGGCCGGAGGCCGGGTGGCCGCCTTCCTGGACCACACGACGGTTCTCGGTCTCGAACTTCGAGCGCTCCACCAGCTCGCCCGGCAGCAGCTCCGCGTCGCCGGACTCGATGATCGTCACGCGGCGCAGCATCTGCCGGATGATGATCTCGATGTGCTTGTCGTGGATCGACACGCCCTGCGAGTTGTAGACCTTCTGGACCTCGCCGACCAGGTGGACCTGGACCGCACGCTGGCCGAGGATGCGCAGCACGTCGTGCGGGTTGGTCGCACCCATGGTGAGCTGCTGACCGACCTGGACGTGGTCGCCCTCGCCCACCAGGACCTTGGCGCGCTTCGAGATGGGGTAGGGCATCTCGTCGCTGCCGTCGTCCGGGGTGACGACGAGCTTCTTCGTCTTCTCGGTCTCCTCGATCCGCACGCGGCCGGCGGCCTCGGAGATCGGGGCGACACCCTTCGGGGTACGGGCCTCGAAGAGCTCGACGACACGCGGCAGACCCTGGGTGATGTCGTCACCGGCCACACCACCGGTGTGGAAGGTACGCATCGTCAGCTGGGTACCGGGCTCACCGATGGACTGGGCGGCGATGATGCCGACCGCCTCACCGATGTCGACCAGCTTGCCGGTGGCCAGCGAGCGGCCGTAGCACATGGCGCAGGTGCCGACGGCGGACTCGCAGGTCAGGACCGAGCGGGTCTTGACCTCCTCCACGCCGGCCTTGACCAGCTGGTCGATGAGCACGTCACCGAGGTCGACGCCCGCCGGGGCGAGCACCTTGCCGTCGACGACGACGTCCTCGGCGAGGCAGCGTGCGTAGACCGAGGTCTCCACGTTGCCGACCTTGGCGAAGACGCCCGCCTCGTCGCGCTCGGCGATCTTCAGCTTGAGGCCGCGCTCGGTGCCGCAGTCCTCCTCGCGGATGATCACGTCCTGCGAGACGTCCACCAGACGACGGGTCAGGTAACCCGAGTCGGCGGTACGCAGAGCGGTGTCCGCGAGACCCTTACGGGCACCGTGGGTGGAGATGAAGTACTCCAGCACGGACAGGCCCTCACGGAAGGACGCCTTGATGGGACGCGGAATCGTCTCGTTCTTGGCGTTCGACACCAGACCACGCATACCGGCGATCTGACGCATCTGCATCATGTTTCCTCGGGCACCCGAGTTCACCATCATGGAGACCGGGTTGACCTTCGGGAAGTTGTCGCTCATGGCCTCGGCGACCTTGTTGGTCGCCTCGGTCCAGATGCCGATGAGCTCGTTGGTGCGCTCTTCCTTGGTGATCAGACCGCGCTCGTACTGCTTCTGGACCTTCTCGTCCTTGGCCTCGTACGACTGGACGATCTCCTTCTTCGCGTCCGGGACGACGATGTCGGAGATGGCCACGGTGACACCCGAGCGGGTCGCCCAGAAGAAGCCGGACGACTTCAGGTTGTCGAGCGTCGCCGCCACGATCACCTTGGGGTAGCGCTCGGCGAGGTCGTTGACGATCTCGGAGAGCTGCTTCTTGCCCACCTCTTCGTCGACGAACGGGTAGTCCTCCGGCAGCAGCTCGTTGAAGAGCGCGCGACCGAGGGTCGTCCGCAGACGGAACGAGTCACCCTGCTGCCACTCGGCGGCGTCCTCGTCGTCGGCCGGCGGGGTCCAGCCGCGGGGCGGCATGGTGCCGACCGGGAAGCGGATGTCCACCTCGGCCTGGAGCGAGAGCTCACCGGCGTCGAAGGCCATGATCGCCTCGGCGACGGACGCGAACGAGCGGCCCTCGCCCTTGGGGTTGCGGCCCTCGGCGTCCGTGGTGAGGAAGAACAGACCGAGGACCATGTCCTGGGTCGGCATCGTCACCGGGCGGCCGTCGGCCGGCTTCAGGATGTTGTTCGAGGAGAGCATCAGGATGCGCGCCTCGGCCTGCGCCTCCGCGGAGAGCGGCAGGTGGACGGCCATCTGGTCACCGTCGAAGTCCGCGTTGAACGCGGTGCAGACGAGCGGGTGGATCTGGATGGCCTTGCCCTCGACCAGCTGCGGCTCGAAGGCCTGGATGCCCAGGCGGTGCAGGGTGGGCGCACGGTTCAGCAGAACCGGGTGCTCGGCGATGACCTCTTCGAGGACGTCGTACACGACCGTGCGGCCGCGCTCGACCATCCGCTTGGCGCTCTTGATGTTCTGCGCGTGGTTCAGGTCGACCAGGCGCTTCATCACGAACGGCTTGAAGAGCTCCAGCGCCATCGCCTTCGGCAGACCGCACTGGTGCAGCTTGAGCTGCGGACCGACGACGATCACGGAACGCGCGGAGTAGTCCACGCGCTTGCCGAGGAGGTTCTGGCGGAAGCGGCCCTGCTTGCCCTTGAGCATGTCGCTCAGGGACTTCAGCGGACGGTTGCCCGGACCGGTGACCGGCCGGCCACGACGGCCGTTGTCGAACAGCGCGTCCACGGCCTCCTGGAGCATGCGCTTCTCGTTGTTCACGATGATCTCGGGCGCGCCGAGGTCGAGAAGCCGCTTCAGGCGGTTGTTGCGGTTGATGACGCGGCGGTACAGGTCGTTCAGGTCGGAGGTCGCGAAGCGGCCACCGTCCAGCTGCACCATCGGACGCAGGTCCGGCGGGATGACCGGCACGCAGTCGAGCACCATGCCCTTGGGGCTGTTGCTGGTCTGCAGGAACGCGGAGACGACCTTGAGGCGCTTGAGCGCACGGGTCTTCTTCTGGCCCTTGCCGGTGCGGATGATCTCGCGGAGCTTCTCGGCCTCCTCCTCGAGGTCGAAGGACTCCAGCCGCTTCTGCAGCGCGGCGGCGCCCATCGAGCCGTCGAAGTACGTGCCGAAGCGGTCACGCAGCTCGCGGTAGAGCATCTCGTCGCCCTCGAGGTCCTGGACCTTGAGGTTCTTGAAGCGGTTCCACACCTCGTCGAGGCGGTCGATCTCGCGCTGGGCGCGGTCGCGGAGCTGCTTCATCTCGCGCTCGGCACCGTCGCGCACCTTGCGGCGCACGTCGGCCTTGGCGCCCTCGGCCTCGAGCTCGGCGAGGTCGTTCTCGAGCTTCTTGGCGCGGGCCTCGAGGTCCGCGTCACGGCGGTTCTCGATCTGCTGACGCTCGACGGAGACGTGGGCCTCCAGCGAGGGCAGGTCGCGCTGACGACGCTCCTCGTCCACGTACGTGATCATGTACGCGGCGAAGTAGATGACCTTCTCGAGGTCCTTCGGGGCGAGGTCGAGCAGGTAGCCCAGCCGCGACGGAACGCCCTTGAAGTACCAGATGTGGGTGACGGGGGCGGCGAGCTCGATGTGGCCCATCCGCTCACGGCGCACCTTGGCGCGGGTCACCTCGACGCCGCAGCGCTCACAGATGATGCCCTTGAAGCGGACGCGCTTGTACTTGCCGCAGTAGCACTCCCAGTCCCGGGTGGGACCGAAGATCTTCTCGCAGAAGAGCCCGTCCTTTTCCGGCTTGAGCGTGCGGTAGTTGATGGTCTCGGGCTTCTTGACCTCGCCGTGGCTCCACTGACGGATGTCGTCAGCGGTCGCCAGACCGATCCGGAGCTCGTCGAAGAAGTTGACGTCGAGCACTATGCGTCAATCCCTCTCAGGGTTGTAAGTCTGTGGTCTGAAACGGGGGTCGCGGGATCGGCGGGGGGCCGGCCTGTCGGGCAGGCCCCCCACCGGACTCCCGTCAGACCTCTTCGACGCTGCTCGGCTCGCGCCGGGACAGGTCGATGCCGAGCTCCTCCGCAGCGCGGAAGACGTCCTCGTCGGTGTCACGCATCTCGATGGACATACCGTCGCTGGACAGCACCTCCACGTTGAGGCACAGGGACTGCATCTCCTTGATGAGCACCTTGAAGGACTCGGGGATGCCGGGCTCAGGGATGTTCTCGCCCTTGACGATGGCCTCGTAGACCTTCACGCGGCCGGTCACGTCGTCGGACTTGATGGTCAGCAGCTCCTGGAGGGCGTACGCGGCGCCGTAAGCCTCCAGCGCCCACACCTCCATCTCACCGAAGCGCTGGCCACCGAACTGGGCCTTACCACCCAGCGGCTGCTGGGTGATCATGGAGTACGGGCCGGTCGAGCGGGCGTGCAGCTTGTCGTCGACCAGGTGGTGCAGCTTGAGGATGTACATGTACCCGACCGAGATCGGGTCCGGGAACGGCTCGCCGGAGCGGCCGTCGAACAGCCTCGCCTTGCCGGACGGCAGCACCATGCGCTGGCCGTCGCGGTTCGGGATGGTGTGCTGCAGCAGGCCGGCGAGCTCGTCCTCACGCGCACCGTCGAAGACCGGGGTCGCGACGTTGGTGCCGGGCTCGACGGCGTCGGCGCCGATCGCCTGGAGGCGGCGGGCCCACTCGTCGGCCAGGCCGGAGACGTCCCAGCCGCGGCTGGCGAGCCAGCCGAGGTGGATCTCCAGCACCTGTCCCGGGTTCATCCGGGACGGCACACCCAGCGGGTTGAGGATGATGTCGACCGGGGTGCCGTCCTCCAGGAACGGCATGTCCTCGATCGGCAGGATCTTCGAGATGACGCCCTTGTTGCCGTGACGGCCGGCGAGCTTGTCACCGTCGGTGATCTTGCGCTTCTGCGCGACGTAGACGCGGACCAGCTGGTTCACGCCCGGCGGCAGCTCGTCGCCCTCCTCGCGGTCGAAGACGCGCACGCCGATGACCTTGCCGGTCTCGCCGTGCGGCACCTTCAGCGAGGTGTCGCGGACCTCACGGGCCTTCTCACCGAAGATCGCGCGCAGCAGGCGCTCCTCCGGGGTCAGCTCGGTCTCACCCTTGGGCGTGACCTTGCCGACCAGGATGTCGCCGGCGATGACCTCGGCGCCGATGCGGATGATGCCGCGCTCGTCGAGGTCGGCCAGGACCTCCTCGGAGACGTTCGGGATGTCCCGGGTGATCTCCTCGGGGCCGAGCTTGGTGTCACGGGCGTCGACCTCGTGCTCCTCGATGTGGATCGAGGAGAGGACGTCGTCCTGCACGAGGCGCTGCGACAGGATGATCGCGTCCTCGTAGTTGTGACCCTCCCACGGCATGAACGCCACGAGCAGGTTCTTGCCGAGGGCCATCTCGCCGTTCTCGGTGGCCGGGCCGTCGGCGAGGACCTGACCGGTGATGATCCGGTCGCCCTCGTTGACGATGACCTTCTGGTTGACCGAGGTGCCCTGGTTGGAGCGGGAGAACTTGGCCAGGCGGTACGTGATGTACGTGCCGTCGTCGTTGGCCGTGGTGATGTAGTCCGCGGAGACCTCCTGGACCACACCGTCCTTCTCGGCCTTGACCACGTCGCCGGCGTCGACGGCGGAGCGGTACTCCATGCCGGTGCCGACCAGCGGGGCCTCGCTCTTGATGAGCGGCACGGCCTGGCGCATCATGTTCGCGCCCATGAGGGCACGGTTGGCGTCGTCGTGCTCGAGGAACGGGATCATGGCGGTCGCGACCGACACCATCTGGCGCGGCGAGACGTCCATGTAGTCCACGTCCTCGGGGCCGACGTAGTCGACCTCGCCGCCCTTGCGGCGGACCAGCACGCGGGCCTCGGCGAAGTGGAGCTCGTCGGTCAGCGGCGCGTTGGCCTGCGCGATGACGAAGCGGTCCTCCTCGTCGGCGGTCAGGTAGTCGACGTCGTCGGTGACCTGGCCGTCGATGACCTTGCGGTACGGGGTCTCGACGAAGCCGAACGCGTTGACGCGGCCGTAGGAGGCGAGCGAGCCGATCAGACCGATGTTCGGGCCTTCAGGGGTCTCGATCGGGCACATGCGGCCGTAGTGCGACGGGTGGACGTCACGGACCTCGAAGCCGGCCCGCTCACGGGACAGACCGCCGGGGCCCAGCGCCGACAGGCGGCGCTTGTGGGTCAGACCCGACAGCGGGTTGTTCTGGTCCATGAACTGGGACAGCTGGCTGGTGCCGAAGAACTCCTTGATGGAGGCGACGACCGGCCGGATGTTGATCAGGGTCTGCGGCGTGATCGCCTCGACGTCCTGGGTGGTCATGCGCTCGCGCACGACGCGCTCCATACGGGCGAGACCCGTACGGACCTGGTTCTGGATCAGCTCGCCGACGTTGCGCAGGCGGCGGTTGCCGAAGTGGTCGATGTCGTCGGTCTCGACGACCACGGTCGAGCCGTTGTCACCGACCGTCTCGGTCTCGCCGGCGTGCAGCTTCACCAGGTACTTGATCGTCGCGATGATGTCCTCGACGGTCAGGATCCCGGCGTCCAGCGGGGTGTCCGTGCCCAGCTTCTTGTTGACCTTGTAGCGGCCGACCTTGGCCAGGTCGTAGCGCTTGGGGTTGAAGTAGAGGTTCTCGAGCAGCGTCTGCGCGGCCTCACGGGTCGGGGGCTCGCCCGGACGCAGCTTGCGGTAGATGTCCAGCAGCGCGTCGTCCTGGCCCTGGGTGTGGTCCTTCTCCAGGGTGGCGCGGATGGACTCGTACTCGCCGAACTCCTCGAGGATCTGCTCGGTGGTGTAGCCGAGCGCCTTGAGCAGCACGGTGACCGACTGCTTGCGCTTGCGGTCGATGCGGACACCGACCATGTCGCGCTTGTCGATCTCCATCTCCAGCCAGGCACCCCGGGAGGGGATGATCTTGGCGGAGAAGATGTCCTTGTCGGACGTCTTGTCGATCGAGGAGTCGAAGTAGACGCCCGGCGAACGGACCAGCTGCGAGACCACGACACGCTCGGTGCCGTTGATCACGAAGGTGCCCTTGTTGGTCATGAGCGGGAAGTCGCCCATGAAGACCGTCTGGGACTTGATCTCGCCGGTCTCGTTGTTGGTGAACTCGGCGGTGACGAAGAGCGGAGCCGCGTACGTGAAGTCGCGCTCCTTGCACTCCTCGATGGAGTTCTTCGGGGGCTCGAAACGGTGGTCGCGGAAGGTCAGCGACATCGACCCGGAGAAGTCCTCGATCGGGGAGATCTCCTCGAAGATCTCCTCCAGACCGGACTTGGTGGGGACGTCCTGACCTGACTCCAGAGCCGCCTCGACGCGAGCCTTCCACGCGTCGTTGCCGAGCAGCCAGTCGAAGCTCTCGGTTTGCAGCGCCAGAAGGTTCGGAACCTCGAGGGGCTCCTTGATCTTTGCAAAGGAGATGCGCAGCGGGGCGGTGCTGGCACCGTTGTTCGTATTCGCGGTCGAGGCAGTGCGCGAGGCGGCCAAGAGGGGGTCCTTCCGAGGGCTCGGACTCACTACGCGCGTACCGGCCCCCCGCAGAGGGGAGGAAGGGAGGACGAAATCCCAGGTCGGGACGGTCCGGCCTTCCTGGCTCGAGCGAGGGCAGACCCCTGGTGACGGGCAGGGGGCAGCTAACAGGCAGCGCAAAGGGTCAGTGTAGCCACATGGCTCACTGATGTCCAGTGCGGGTATGCGTGAACCCCACGAATGCCGTTGACCCTCGCTGTTCTCGACACCTTGTCTCGTCACCGTCTCGACGGCGCCTCGGGCTGGAGCGATACCCCCCTGCCGTCAACGCACGGTGATACTGCCCTCTTCGCCGCCGATCCATGCCTCGGATACGGATCGTGTCGCGGCGCGAACTGAGAATCGCGCGCCACGTGCGGTTCGTCAAGGGCTCCCCGCCGACCGGCTGTTCCCCGGCGGCGCGCTGCCACGGCCACCGGAAAGCACTGCGTGCGGGACTCCCCGGGCACGGCGAAGATCACCATACCCCGAGCCACCGACACCGCAAGGAGCCCGCCGGAGGGCCCGGGAAACGCCGAAGAGCGACCACCCACTTGGGTGATCGCTCTTCAGTGCTTCAGCGTTACAGCCCGCTCACGCGGAGGCTGTCACGACCGAGCCGGGATCCCTGCGGATCCGTGAGGTCACTTGACCTCGACGGAGGCGCCGGCGCCCTTGAGGGACTCGGCGGCCTTCTCCGCGGCCTCCTTGTTGACCTTCTCGAGGACGGGCTTCGGGGTGCCGTCCACCAGGTCCTTGGCCTCCTTCAGGCCGAGGGAGGTGAGCTCGCGCACGACCTTGATGACCTGGATCTTCTTGTCGCCGGCACCGGTGAGGATGACGTCGAACTCGTCCTTCTCCTCGACGGCCTCGGCGGCGCCGCCAGCGGCACCACCGGCGACGACGACCGGCGCGGCAGCGGCGGCGGTGACGTCGAACTTCTCCTCGAAGGCCTTCACGAACTCGGAGAGCTCGATGAGGGTCATCTCCTCGAACTGGGCAAGCAGGTCTTCCTGGCTGAGCTTCGCCATGATGGCGGTCCTTCCACTCAATCGGCAGGTGGTGCCGGATGTACTGGGTGAGGCGGGCGTACGTTGGGCCCGCTGTTGATCCCCGACGCGCTCAGGCGGCGGCGATCAGAAAGCGAGCCGAATTACTCGGCACCGCCCTGCTCGTCCTGCTTGGCGCGAAGCGCGTCCACGGTGCGGACGAGCTTCGACGGGAGCGCCTGGAAGACAGAGGCAGCCTGGGACTGCTTGCCCTTCATGGCACCCGCCAGCTTGGAGAGCAGAACCTCGCGGGACTCGAGGTCCGCAAGCTTCTTGATCTCGTCGGCGGACAGCGCCTTGCCGTCAAGGACACCGCCCTTGATGACGAGATTCGGGTTCTCCTTGGCGAAGTCACGGAGACCCTTCGCCGACTCCACCGGGTCACCGGTGACGAAGGCGACCGCCGTCGGACCGTTGAACAGGTCGTCGAGCGAGGAGATCCCGGCCTCGTTGGCCGCAATCTTGGTCAGCGTGTTCTTCACCACGGCGTACTGGGCGTTCTCACCGAGCGAACGGCGCAGCTGCTTGAGCTGGGCCACGGTGAGACCGCGGTACTCGGTCAGCACGGCGGCGTTGGAGCTGCGGAACGCGTCCACGAGCTCGGCAACCGCGGCAGCCTTGTCGGGCCTCGCCATAGAGCCTCGGCCTCCTTCCGGGTGATTCGGACCGCGCGGACCCGAAGGAGGACTGGGAAAAACGAAACGCCCCATGCGCAGGCGCACGGGGCTCAGCTCGACCGGCACGGCTCAGGCCGTTCCGGGAACTCATCCACGGTCACCTACGCGGGTCGTCCGCACTTCAGCGGATCCTTCGGCCACCGCACCCTCATGCGAGCGCACGGCAACGACCAGCGGTCTTTGGCTTCCTCGGAAGAGTACGCGAGGGGGGCGCCCCGGAGCAAATCCGCCCGGGACGCCCCCTTTTCACACGGGGACCGGAACCGTCAGGCGCCGGAACCCGTGCCAGCGCCCGCGCCCGCGCCCGCGCCCGCCATCATCTCGGCCAGGTCGAAGGTCTCCTCGGCCGGCGGCGGCGTGACCTTCGCCTTGGTGCCGAACTCGGAGAGGTCCATCCGGATCTCCATCTCCCCCAGGGAGGAGTCCATGACGATGTCCATCCGGGCGGGCAGGTCGTCCTCCGTCACCCAGACCTCGATCTCGTAGGACTTCACCCCGGCCGTCTCGACGGTGGCCGCCAGCTTCTCGCGCTGGGCCTCGGTGAGGTCGTCGAAGGCCTTGTTGGAGTCGATCATCTCCGCGACCGGCACGGTGCCCTTGTAGTGCTCGGTCTCCAGGCCGTTGACCTTCTCGGCGCCCAGGTGCTGGATGTTCGGCGACTCCAGCAGGATGGCCAGCGACTCGGCCGGGTTCTGGTTCATGTTCTCGTTCATGGCGCCGGAGAGGCCGGACGCGCCGGCCCCGCCCTGCTTCTCGGCGGACTTGGCCAGCTCGGCGAAGTCCATCTTCATCCAGCGCTTGCCGTCCATCTCCGCGGCGGCGGCCTCACCCATGTCCATGTACATGGCGTTGTCGACCATCAGCGTCCGGATCTCCTCCGGCGCCCCCGGCTGCCCGCCGCCGAGCGCCTCGCCCGACATCGTCACGTCCAGCAGGCCCGGGTCCCAGCCCTGGACCCCGCTCATGGTGATCTCGCCGCCTTGGGGGCCGGGGACGGTCATCGTCAGCTCGACGTGGGCGGTGTTGACGTCGGAGGTCTTCTCGAACGCGGCGGCCAGCGCGGCCTCCGGGTTGGCTCCCCCCTTCGCCTGGGAGGCGGCGTCCGTCCGGCCGGCCGTCTCCTCACCCTGGCAGGCGGAGGCGCCGAGCAGCACGGCCGAGACGGCGGCGACGGCGGCCAGCGGGCGACGGGTGCGAAGTGTCATGGGTGATCCCCCGGGATCGTTGCCGGTATGCGTACGCGACCCGGTCCCGGTGCCGCGCGTGCGGCGCCCCTTCGAGTCGTCCTCCACCCTAGGCACGGGGTACGACAGCGCGTCCCCCTTTTTCCGGCACTGTTGGCGACCGCCGCGTTGCCCGGTCCCGGAAACGGTGTCCGGGCGGCCGGAAACGGTGGTGGCCCCGCCCCCGGAGAGGGGGCGGGGCCACCGGAAGAATCCGTCGCGGTGAGCGTCAGGCTCAGACCGCGGCCGGGTCCTCCTCGACGAGGAGGTTCCGCGTACGGTTCGAGTCCAGCGGGATGCCGGGACCCATCGTCGTGGAGAGCGCGGCCTTCTTGATGTAGCGGCCCTTCGCGGCGGACGGCTTCAGACGGAGGATCTCCTCCAGCGCGGCGCCGTAGTTCTCCACCAGCTGGGTGTCGTCGAAGGACGTCTTGCCGATGATGAAGTGCAGGTTCGAGTGCTTGTCGACCCGGAACTCGATCTTGCCGCCCTTGATCTCGGTGACGGCCTTCGCGGTGTCCATGGTGACGGTGCCGGTCTTCGGGTTCGGCATCAGACCACGCGGACCGAGCACGCGGCCGAGGCGGCCGACCTTGCCCATGAGGTCCGGGGTGGCGACGACGGCGTCGAAGTCGAGGCGGCCCTTGGCGACCTCGTCGATGAGCTCGTCGGAGCCGACGATGTCGGCACCCGCGGCACGCGCGGCCTCGGCACGGTCGCCGGTCGCGAAGACCAGGACCCGGGCGGTCTTACCGGTGCCGTGCGGGAGGTTCACGGTGCCACGGACCATCTGGTCGGCCTTGCGCGGGTCGACACCCAGACGGAAGGCGACCTCGACGGTGCCGTCGAACTTGGTCGTGGAGGTCTCCTTGGCGAGACGGACGGCCTCGAGCGGGGCGTAGAGCTTCTCCCGGTCGATCTTGGCGTCCGCAGCGCGGAGAGACTTGCTGCGCTTGCTCACTTCTGCTCCTGAGTACTGAGAGGAGTCGTGGTCCGGGCCGAGCAGGCCCTTCCACGTCAACTGCTACGGGTGGTGGTCAGCCTTCGACGGTGATGCCCATGGAACGGGCGGTGCCGGCGATGATCTTCGCGGCGGCGTCGATGTCGTTGGCGTTGAGGTCGGGCATCTTGGTCGTGGCGATCTCACGGACCTGCGCGTCGGTGATCTTCGCGACCTTGGTCTTGTGCGGCTCGCCGGAGCCCTTCTCCACACCCGCGGCCTTGAGGATCATCTTCGCGGCCGGCGGAGTCTTGGTCACGAAGGTGAAGGAGCGGTCCTCGTAGACCGTGATCTCCACCGGGATGACCCAGCCACGCTGCGACTCGGTCGCGGCGTTGTAGGCCTTGCAGAACTCCATGATGTTGACGCCGTGCTGGCCCAGCGCGGGGCCGACCGGCGGGGCCGGGTTGGCCGCGCCGGCGTTGATCTGGAGCTTGATGAGCCCCGTGACCTTCTTCTTCTTGGGAGGCATGTGCTCTCTCTCCGGGTCTTAGTGAGAGTTTCGAGCCAACCATCCGAATCAGCCGGATGGAGGCATACCGCACCACGATAACGGGTATCCATGTGCGGCTGAAAACCGAGCAGGTCAGACGGCCACCGAAGTGTGCCGTCCGACCTGTTTCGGAAGTCTTTGGATCAGTTCTTCTGGATCTGGTCGAAGGACAGCTCGACCGGGGTCTCGCGGCCGAAGATCTCGACCAGGCCCTTGACCTTCTTCGAGTCGGCGTTGATCTCGTTGATCGTCGCCTGCAGGGTGGCGAAGGGGCCGTCGGTGACGGTGACCGAGTCGCCGACCTCGAAGTCCAGGACCTGGACCTCGACCTTGCGCTGCGGCGCCGGCTTGCCCTCGGCCTCGGCGGCCTCGCGGGCGGCCTTGGCCTCGGCCTCCGGGGCGAGCATCTTCACGATCTCGTCCAGCGACAGCGGGTACGGGTCGTAGGCGTTGCCCACGAAGCCGGTGACGCCGGGGGTGTTGCGGACGACGCCCCAGGACTCGTTCGTCAGGTCCATGCGGACGAGCACGTAGCCGGGCAGCTTGTTCTGCTTGACCGTCTTCCGCTCGCCGTTCTTGATCTGGACGATCTCTTCCTCGGGGACCTCGGCCTGGTAGATGAACTCCTCGACGTTCAGCGACACGGCACGCTGCTCGAGGTTGGCCTTCACGCGCTTCTCGTAGCCGGCGTACGTGTGGATCACGTACCAGTCGCCGGGCAGCGTGCGCAGCTCCTCGCGGAGGGCGGCGACGGGGTCCACGGCCTCGGCCTCGGCGGCCTCGGTCTCCTCGTCGGCCTCCGCGGCAGCGTCAGCGGTCTCCTCCGACTCCTCGGCGTCGCCCTCGGGCGTCTCCTCGACGTCGGCGTCGGCAGCCTCGACCTCGGCGGAGGTCTCGGTGTCCTCGGTGTCCGCGCCCTCGACGATCTCGAGCTCGTCCTCGACGGCCTCGACCGACTCGCTGGCGTCGTTCAGGTTCGGGTCAGACACGGTGGCTGCTTCTTCCTGGGTACATGGGGGTTGATGCCGTTCCGCCGGCGCCGCCTGCCGGGGCGCTCCCCGCCGGGCCTCTCGCGGGAGAGACGTCGACGGTCCAACGGAACACTGGGGTTCAGCCTAGCGGACGATTCGTCCCTGTCAGGTGTTCATGAACACCGGGCCAGGACGCGAACAAGGGCGCCGTTTGCACGGCGCCCTGTCTGCTGCGATGCGGTTCCAGGTGCTGCTGGGGCTATCCGAAGACCCAGCCGGCGGCCTCGTCGAGACCGAAGTCGATCACCGTGACCAGGCCGATCATGATCACCACGAAGATGATGACCACGGTGGTGTAGGTGCTGAGCTGACTGCGGGTGGGCCAGACGACCTTGCGAAGCTCCGCGACGATCTGGCGGTAGAAGAGCGCCAGGCGCTTCAGCGGGCCCTTCTTGGCGCGCTTTCCGCCCTTGCGCGGCTTCTTGTCTTCGTCCTGGGCGTCAGGCATGTCGATGGAGCCCACGGCGTCCGTCACTCGTCCTCACCTGAATCCCGGGTCATGCCGTGCACGAGCCCGGTATGAGCCGCACGGCGGTGCATAGCAGTACTGACATGCGCACACATCCTGGCTAGGTGTGTGTAGCAGGGCCGGAGGGACTTGAACCCCCAACCGCTGGTTTTGGAGACCAGTGCTCTACCAATTGAGCTACGACCCTTTGTGGTGTCCACCAACCTACCGCATGGAATCGGGAGACTCGCAAGCTCCCGACCGGCACGGTCCGTCGGCGTCCAACGAGGTGAGAGTGTACGTGCTCTTGGGCCCGGCGTCGAACATAAAGTTCCGCGACCCCCGCCCGCCTCGGGAAAGACCTCGGGAAGAGCCTCGGGAAGAGCTCCGGCCGCGGCACCCGGATGGGCACGCCTGTGCACCCCTTGTTCACTCCGCGAACCGGGATGCCGACGCTGTTTCCTTTCTGAAACCATGGCGGCCATGAGCGCAGCTACCTCTCCGACCGAGCGGCGGGTGTCCGCCCGCATCGGCGCGATCTCCGAGTCCGCGACCCTCGCCGTCGACGCCAAGGCCAAGGCCCTGAAGGCCGCCGGGCGCCCGGTGATCGGCTTCGGCGCCGGCGAGCCGGACTTCCCGACGCCGGACTACATCGTCGAGGCCGCGATCGAAGCCTGCAAGAACCCGAAGTTCCACCGCTACACCCCGGCCGGCGGCCTGCCCGAGCTCAAGGCCGCGATCGCCGCCAAGACGCTGCGCGACTCCGGCTACGAGGTCGACCCCTCGCAGGTGCTGGTGACCAACGGCGGCAAGCAGGCCATCTACGAGGCCTTCGCCGCGATCCTCGACCCGGGCGACGAGGTCATCGTCCCGGCCCCGTACTGGACCACCTACCCGGAGTCGATCCGCCTGGCCGGCGGCGTCCCGGTGGAGGTCGTGGCCGACGAGACCACCGGCTACCGGGTCTCGGTCGAGCAGCTCGAGGCCGCCCGGACCGACCGCACCAAGGTCGTCCTGTTCGTCTCCCCCTCCAACCCGACCGGCGCGGTCTACAGCCGTGAGGACGCCGAGGCCATCGGCCGCTGGGCCGTCGAGCACGGCTTGTGGGTGCTGACCGACGAGATCTACGAGCACCTGGTCTACGGCGACGCCTCCTTCACCTCGCTGCCGGCCCTGCTGCCCGAGCTGCGCGACAAGTGCATCGTGGTCAACGGCGTCGCCAAGACGTACGCGATGACCGGCTGGCGGGTGGGCTGGATCATCGGCCCCAAGGACGTCGTGAAGGCCGCGACCAACCTGCAGTCGCACGCCACCTCCAACGTCTCCAACGTGGCCCAGGCCGCCGCGCTGGCCGCCGTCTCCGGCGACCTGACCGCCGTGGAGGAGATGCGCGAGGCCTTCG
Source organism: Streptomyces sp. NPDC002640 (assembly GCF_053592575.1). NCBI lineage: Bacteria > Bacillati > Actinomycetota > Actinomycetes > Kitasatosporales > Streptomycetaceae > Streptomyces > Streptomyces sp. NPDC002640. Next base: position 343,757 of record NZ_JBSFVZ010000002.1, read on the forward strand.
ACCGCCGCCGCCGGACCATCGTGCGGATGCTCAACGAGATCGACGGCGTGGTCTGCCCGGAGCCGGAGGGCGCGTTCTACGCCTACCCGTCGGTGAAGGCGCTCATCGGCAAGGAGATCCGCGGCCGCCGTCCGCAGAACTCCGTGGAACTCGCCGCGCTGATCCTGGAGGAAGTGGAGGTCGCGGTCGTCCCGGGCGAGGCCTTCGGCACCCCCGGTTACCTGCGGCTCTCCTACGCGCTGGGCGACGAGGACCTCGTCGAGGGCGTCAGCCGCGTCCAGAAGCTGCTGGCGGAGGCTCAGGACTGAGCCCGGCGGACCCCGTGGGCGGGGCCGGTGCGTGGGGTCACGCACCGGCCCCGTCCCCTTTTCGCCCGGTTTGCCGGACCGTTTTTTCGTTCGGGCAAGGTCCCTGAGGAGGAACGGGGTAGGAGAGGGCCATGGGAGTACGGCAGGATCGGGCAATGGAGCGCGTACGTGATCTCACCAAGCTGCCGAAGGCTCATCTGCACCTGCACTTCACCGGTTCGATGCGCCCCCAGACCCTGCTCGAACTGGCCGACAAGCACGGCGTCCGTCTGCCGGACGCGCTGACCGGGGCGGAGCCCCCGCAGCTGCGCGCCACCGACGAGCGGGGCTGGTTCCGCTTCCAGCGGCTCTACGACGCCGCCCGGAACTGCCTCCGGGACGAGGAGGACATCCGCCGGCTGGTCCGGGAGGCCGCCGAGGAGGACGTCCGGGACGGCTCGGGGTGGCTGGAGATCCAGGTGGACCCGACCTCCTACGCGCCGCGGCTGGGCGGCCTGATCCCCACCATGGAGATCATCCTGGACGCGGTGGACGCGGCCGCCCGCGAGACCGGCCTGGGCATCCGGGTGCTGGTGGCGGCGAACCGGATGAAGCACCCCCTGGACGCGCGGACCCTGGCCCGGCTGGCGGTGCGGTACGCGGACCGCGGGGTGGTCGGCTTCGGCCTCTCCAACGACGAACGCCGGGGCCTGGCCCGTGACTTCGACCGGGCCTTCGCGATCGCGCGGGAGGGCGGCCTGCTCGCGGCGCCGCACGGCGGCGAGCTGACCGGCCCGGCCTCGGTGCGGGACTGCCTGGACGACCTGGCGGCCACCCGGATCGGCCACGGCGTGCGGGCGGCGGAGGACCCGCGGCTGCTCCGGCGGCTCGCGGACCGGCAGATCACCTGCGAGGTGTGCCCCTCCTCCAACGTGGCGCTGGGCGTCTACGACAAGCCGGAGGAGGTCCCGCTGCGCACCATGTTCGAGGCGGGGGTGCCGCTGGCACTGGGCGCGGACGACCCGCTGCTCTTCGGCTCCCGGCTGGCCGCGCAGTACGAGGTCGCCCGGGAGCACCACGCCTTCGACGACGCGGAGCTGGCCGAGCTGGCCCGTCAGTCGGTCCGCGGCTCCGCGGCGCCGCCGGAGGTGCGGTCCCGTCTGCTGGCCGGCATCGACACCTGGCTGACCTCGCCGGCGTGACGGCGTGACCGCGGGGGCGGCCGGAGGTACGCCGGGGCCGGCCAGGGGGCGGGTCGTGAGGTGAGCCCGGTGCTCAGAGGCCGACGCCCACCATGACCGGCTCGTTGACCAGCGTGACGCCGAACGCCTCCCGGACGCCGGCCACCACCTCGCGGGCCAGGGCGAGCAGGTCCTCGGTGGTGGCCTCGCCGCGGTTGGTGAGGGCCAGGGTGTGCTTGGTGGAGATACGGGCGGGCCCGGTGCCGTAGCCCTTGGTGAAGCCGGCCTTGTCGATCAGCCAGGCGGCCGAGGTCTTGGTGCGGCCCTCCCCCGCCGGGTAGGCGGGCGGCGTCACGTCGTCGCCCAGCCGCTCGCGGACCCGCTCGCGGAAGGCGGCGAAGGCCTGGTCGTCCAGGATCGGGTTGGTGAAGAAGGAGCCGGCGGACCACGTGTCGTGGTCCTCGGCGTCCAGCACCATGCCCTTGCCGGCCCGGAGCTTCAGGACCGTCTCCCGGGCCTGCTCCAGCGGCACCCGGTCCCCGGCCTCGACACCCAGGGCCCGAGCGGTCTCGGGGTACTTCACGGGGGCGGACATGCCGCCGGCGTCCTCCAGCTCGAAGCGGACCCGCAGGACGACGTAGCGGTCGGGGTCTGCCTTGAAGCGGCTGTGCCGGTAGGAGAAGGCGCACTCGGCGTTGGACAGGGTGACGGTGCGTCCCTCCGCCCGGTCGTAGGCGATCACCTCGGTGATGGTGGAGGAGACCTCCTGCCCGTAGGCGCCGACGTTCTGGATCGGCGTGGCGCCCGCCGAGCCGGGGATGCCGGACAGGCACTCGACGCCTGCCAGACCGGCCTGGACGGTGCGCGCCACGGCCTCGGACCAGACCTCGCCGGCGGCGAGCTCCAGCCGGGTGCCGTCGAGCGAGAAGCCGCTGGTGGCGATGCGCAGGGCGGTGCCCTCGAAGCCCTTGTCGCCGATGACGAGGTTGGACCCGCCTCCGACGACCAGCAGGGGCGTGCCGGAGGCGTCCGCCTCGCGGACGGTCTCGATCACCTCGGCGTCGGTGGTCGCGGTGATCAGCCGGCGGGCCGGCCCTCCGAGACGGAAGGTGGTCAGCGGGGCGAGCGGGGCGTCATGTCGTTCCTGCACGCGCACCAGCCTACGAGACCCGGCCGCCCGGTTCCCCCGCGGGCGCGGGGGCCGGGGCGGCCGGGGCGGCCGGGCCGGTCAGCCGAGGCGGCGCAGGACCTCGTCCCAGGCGACCGGCAGGCCGTCGGCGGGCGTGCTCCAGGAGGCGTACCGCTTGTCCTTCATGGTGGCGGACAGCCCGCGGGCGGCCGGCCCGTGCGGGCGGGAACGGGCGAAGGCGCGCAGCGCCTCGGGCGACTCCCAGGCGGAGACCGTCCAGAACGTCCGCCGCAGCGGAGCGGCGCGCAGGCTCGCCCCGTACGCGCCGGGCGCGGCGGCCACCTGACGCCAGACGGCGGGGGTGCCGAGGAGGAACCTCAGCGCGCCCCAGCGGGTGCGGGTCTCGAAACGGGACGCGAACACGTGCACGTCGGCGCCCTCGGGGGGCGGGTTGGGCACGGTCCACGGCAGGGTCGGCATGACAGGTCTCCCTCTCGTCACGTACGGGCACTCGGCGGTACGGGGGTCGCGCGGCGGGTCGGCCGGCGCTCCGGCCCGACGGGGACAGCTCGCGGGGCGGGGCAGCGGGACGGTCCGGCGGGGACGGTTCGCGGGTCGGGCCGGCGGGGCGGTCCGGCGGGTCGGCGGGGCGGCGGGTCTGCTCATGGTCCGGCGGATCGGCCGACGCTCCGGCCCGACGGGGACGGCTCGCGGGGCGGTCCGGCGGGTCGGCGGGGCGGCAGGTCTGCTCATGGTCCGGCGGATCGGCCGACGCTCCGGCCCGACGGGGACGGCTCGCGGGGCGGGCCGACGGGGCGGGCCGGCGGGTCGGCGGGGCGGCGGGTCTGCTCATGGTCCGGCGGATCGGCCGGTGCTCCGGCCCGGCGGGTCGGGGCCGCGGGGCGGCCGGTGGGTCGGTCGGTGCTCCGGTCCGGCGGGACAGCTCGCGGGTCGGGCTCGCGAGGCGGTTGGCGGATTGGTCGGCGCATGGTCCGGCGGGTCGGGTCGGTGCTCCGGCCCGGTGGAACGGGCCCGTGGGTCGGGCCTGCGGGGCGGCTCGCGCGTCGTTCCCGCGGGGCGGTCAGCGGGGCGGTCGGCGCATGGTCCGGCGGGACGGGCCTGCGGGAGGCTCAGCACCGGTCCGGTGGGGCGGCCGGCCGGCCAGGGCCCGTGGGTCAGCCGTAGGGCGGGCTCGTGGGTCAGCCGCTGTCGGGCAGGTGACCGGGGGACGCGGAGGCGACGGCCTCCGCCTTCCGTGCCGGTCGCGGGCCGGGCTCGGCGGGAGCCGGGGCCTTCGCCGGGGAGACGGGCAGCGCCAGCGCGGCCGCGCCCGCGAGCGCCACCGTCACGGCGCCGACCGCCAGCGCGGGCCTCAGTCCCGCGACGAAGTCCGCCCCCGAACCGAGGCCCCCGGCCGCGGAGAAGACGGAGGACATCACCGCGACGCCCAGGGCGCCCCCGACCTCGCGGAGCGCGTTGTTCGCCCCGGAGGCGATGCCCCGCCGGTGCGGGAGGACGGAGGACATGACCAGGCCCGCGGCCGGGGCAAAGTAGAGGCCCATGCCGATGCCGCTGACGATCAGCGCGGGCAGTTGCGCCGCGTAGCTCACGTCCGTCGACGTGACGACGGCGAACCAGCCCAGGCCGGCCGCCTGCAGGAACAGGCCCGCGACCACCACCGGACGTCCGCCGATCCGGTCGGAGAGCACTCCCGCCAGCGGTGCGACCACCAGCGGCATGGCGGTCCACGGCAGCATCCGCAGCCCGGCCTCGGTGGGCGAGTGGCGCAGCACGGACTGCAGGAACTGGCTCAGCAGGAAGATCGACCCGAACATCCCGACGAACATCAGCAGACTCGCCGCGTTGATCGCGCTGAAGGCCCGGGACCGGAAGAGCCGCATCGGCAGCATCGGGTGCGCGGTCCGGGACTCGTACGCGACGAAGCCGATGAGCAACCCCACACCGGCGACCAGGCTGAGCAGCACCACCGGGTCCGTCCAGCCGTCGGCGGGACCGCGGACCAGTCCGTACACGAGTCCGAACAGCCCCGAGCCGGCCAGCAGGGTGCCGGTCAGGTCGAGCGGCACCTCGGCGCCGCGCGACTCGGCGAGCCGCAGACGGGCCAGCGGCAGCAGGAGCAGGCCCGTGGGGACGTTCAGCCAGAAGATCCACTGCCAGGAGATGTTCTCGGTGAGGGCGCCGCCGATGAGCGGACCGCCGGCCACCGCGAGCCCGTTGACCGCGCCCCAGATCCCGAGGGCGGCGCCCCGCCGTTCCTCCGGCACGGCGGCGGTCAGCAGGGTGAGGGTCAGCGGCATCATGACGGCCGCGCCGACGCCCTGCGCGGCGCGCGCGACGAGCAGGGCGTCGATGCCGGGCGCGAGGGCCGCGCCCGCGGAGGCCGCCATGAAGACGGCCAGCCCGACCAGGAACATCCTGCGGCGGCCGAACCGGTCGCCGAGGGCCGCGCCGAGCATCATGAGCGCGGCGAAGGTGAGCGTGTAGGCGCTGACGGTCCATTCGAGGTCGTGCAGCGCGCCGCCGAGGTCCTCGCGGATCCGGGGCAGGGCGGTGGTGACGACCAGGTTGTCCAGGCTCGCCATGAAGCCCGCGATCCCGGTGAGGGCGAGCGTCCAGGCCGTGGAGCCCTGGCGGTGACCGGTGGTGGTGCGTGGTGACATCTCTCCCCCTGAGAGTGTGCACGTGCCTGTTCCGCGCGTTCCGCGGATCTGCTGGTCCTGCGGGTACTGCCTAGTGATTGATCACTAACTTTTACGCCCATGAGAAAGGTCCGCCCCCACGACCGGCACGGCCGCGGATCCGGCTACTCCCCCGACGCCGACCCCTCCGACCCCTCCGACCCCTCGGGCCCCTCGGGTTCCTCCGGCCCGGCTTCCGCGTCGCACGGGGCGCCGAGCCCCGCCCAGACCCGGTGCCCGGCCGGGAAGCCCATGGTCACCAGGGAGTTGATGAGCATCCCCGCGGCCATGAACCGCGTGGTCTCGTCGACGTCCGACCCCAGCGGCAGGTGGACGGTGTCCCAGAGCCGCATCCAGCCGGCCCGGACCGACTCCCCGAACTCGTGGTCACCGGCCTCCTCGGCGGCGGACACGGTGACGAACATCTGCATCTGCAGCCGGAGCAGTTCCGGACGGTCGGCGATCAGACCGGTGTAGGCGCCCGCCATGGCGACCAGGGCGTCCGCCCCGTGCACACCCTTGGACGCCTCCTCGAAGGTGACCTGCAACTCCTCCATGCACCGCTCGATCGCGGCGAGGAAGAGCCCCTTCTTGCCCTGGAAGAGGCGGAAGAGGTACGGCTGCGAGACGCCGACCCGACGGGCGATCGACTCCGTCGACGTGCCCGCGTAGCCGCCGCGGGCGAACTCGCTCATCGCCGCGCGGATCACCGCCTCGCGCCGCTCGTCGGCGCTCATCCGAACCATGCCGCAAAGTTAGTACGCACTCACTAACTACGCAACCCCCGGGAAAGGGTCCCGGAAAATGGCGGACGGGGCCTCCCGGGGAGGGAGGCCCCGTCCACGGTCCGGGCCGACTCTCAGGCCAGCCGCACCACGGCACGCGACATGCCGAGGACCTTCTGCCCGCCGTGCGTGGCGGTCAGGTCCACACGGACCCGGTTGTCGTCCAGCTTGGCGGCGACCTTGCCGCTGACCTCGACCGTGGCGCCCTCGTCGTCGTTGGGGACCACGACCGGCTTGGTGAAGCGGACGCCGTACTCGACGACCGCGCCCGGGTCGCCGGCCCAGTCGGTGACCACGCGGGCCGCCTCGGCCATGGTGAGCATGCCGTGCGCGATGACGTCCGGCAGCCCGACCTCCTTGGCGAACTTCTCGTTCCAGTGGATCGGGTTGAAGTCGCCGGACGCGCCGGCGTACTCGACCAGGGTGGCGCGGGTGAGCCGGAAGACCTGCGCGGGCAGCTCGGTGCCGACCTCCACGTCGGCGTACGTGACCTTCGCCGTCATGCTCGTCATCCCTCCTCGGCGGCGCGCGCCACCAGCTTGGTCCAGGCGGTCACCACGAGCTCGCCGGTCTCGTCGTACACGTCGCCGCGGATGTCCAGGATGTCGTTGCCCGCCAGCGACTTGATCGCGTCGATGGTGGTGGTGACGGTGAGCCGGTCGCCGGCGCGGACCGGGCGCCGGTAGGCGAACTTCTGGTCGCCGTGCACCACGCGGCTGTAGTCGAGGCCCAGTTCCGGGTCGTGGATCACCCGGCTCGCGGCCTTGAAGGAGACGGCGAAGACGAAGGTCGGCGGCGCGATCACGTCCGGGTGCCCGAGAGCCTTGGCGGCCTCCGGATCCGTGTACGCGGGGGTCGTGTCGCCGATGGCGGCGGCGAACTCCCGGATCTTCTCCCGGCCGACCTCGTACGGGTCGGTGGGCGGGTAGCTCCGCCCGACGAACGACTGGTCCAGCGCCATGGGCGCCACCTCCTGCTGCCTGTGCTTGCTGCCGTAACCCTAGAACGACGCCGGACGCGCGACGCCACGGAACGACGAAAGGCCGCCCCCTCGCGGGGACGGCCTCACGTACGAGCCTGATTTATCGCGTCTCACGGTGCGCGGTGTGCGCGTTGCAACGCGGGCAGTGCTTCTTCATCTCCAGTCGGTCCGGGTTGTTACGCCGGTTCTTCTTGGTGATGTAGTTCCGCTCCTTGCACTCCACGCAGGCCAGCGTGATCTTCGGGCGGACGTCGGTGGCAGCCACGTGAAGTGCTCCTTGACGAACGGATGGGACAATATGCAGACAGAAAAATAGTAGCCGACCGAAGGACCGACCCCGCAATCGGCTACTAAGAGTAGCGGTGACCGGACTTGAACCGGTGACACAGCGATTATGAGCCGCTTGCTCTACCGACTGAGCTACACCGCTGCGGATCGATCGGTTCCCGCCTTGCGGCGGGAACCTCTCTCACCTGAGCCCCAATACGGAATCGAACCGTAGACCTTCTCCTTACCATGGAGACGCTCTACCGACTGAGCTATTGGGGCGAGCGAGGAAGACATTACACGGTCGTCCGCCGATCCCCCAAATCCGTTTCCCGGTGTCCTGCGCCGGGATGTCCCGAACCGGCCCCCGCCCCGCCCCGGCGGCCCCTCCGGACCCCCGCCTCCGCCCCGGCCCCCGCCTCCGTCCCGGCTCCCGCGCCGGCGGCACCACGCCGGTACGACTATTGCGCTCCTCCCCGGCGCGCGCGGGTCGCCGCCCTAGGCTCGGTCCACACCACCTGATCTTTCGATCACCCCTCTCCTTCCCGGTCGCCCTCGGCGCCGTCCCGCAGCAGCACCCGGATCCGGACCCTCAGGAACGCGATGTCCGACAGCCAGCCGCCGCCCCAGCAGCCCAACCCGTCGCCCTCCTCCACGCCCGGCCCCGTCGAACCCGCGGCCCTCCTGCTGTGCGGCGCGCGCCTGACCGACGGCCGCACGGTGGACGTCCGGCTCGGCGGCGGGCGGATCGAGGCCGTTGGCACGGCGGGCAGCCTGGCCGGCGACCCCGTCGCAGGCACCGTCCCCGGCCCGCTGGTCCCCGCCCCCGCGGAGGCCGTCCCGGCACCCGCGCCCGCGCCGGTCCCAGCGCCGGCCCGGGTGAACCTGGAGGGCTACCTGCTCCTCCCCGCCCCGGTCGAACCGCACGCGCACGCCGACACCGCGCTCACCGCGGAGTCGGACGGCCCGGTCCCGGCCGACCCCCAGGACGTCCAGCGGCGCGCCACCGAGGCCGTCCTCGCCCAGCTCGGCCACGGCGCCACCGCCATCCGCTCGCACGTCCGCGTCGGCGACGTCCAGGGCCTCGGCGCCCTGGAGGCCGTGCTGCGGGTCCGCGGCGTGGTGCGCGAGCTGGTCGACCTCGCCCCGGTGGCGATGCCGCGGCTGCTCACCGGCGCCGCCGGGGCGGACGGACTGGCCCTGCTGAGGGACGCCGTCGGCATGGGCGCCACCGTGGTCGGCGGCTGCCCGGACACCGACCCGGACCCCACCGGCTACGTGGAGGCGGTCCTGGAACTCGCCGCCGCGCACGGCTGCGCCGTCGACCTGCACACCGACGGCACGGACCCGGCCCGGCTGTGCCGCCTGGCCGCCATGGCGGGGGGCCTGCGGGGCGGGGTGACGGTCGGCCCGCTGGGCGGGCTGGGCCTGCTCCCCACCGACGTGGCCTCCCGCTGCGCCGACCAGCTCGCGGCGGCCGGGGTCGGCGTCGTCTGCCTGCCCCAGGGCGGCTGCGCGGGCGCGGACCGGCGTGGTGCCGCCCCGGTGCGGCTGCTGCGCGCCGCGGGCGTGCGGGTCGCGGCGGGCAGCGGCACCCTGCGTGACCTGTGCAACCCGGTCGGCCGCGGCGATCCGCTGGAGGCCGCGTACCTGCTGGCCTCGCAGGACGCGCTGCCGGTCGAGGACGCCTACGACACGGTGGGCGCGGCCGCCCGTTCGGTTCTGGGGCTGCCGCCGGTGCGGGTGGAGGCCGGCTTCCCGGCGGACCTGATCGCGGTGCGCGGCGACCGCCTCGCCGGGGCCCTGTCGCTGGCGTACAGCCGGATCGTGATCCACGCCGGCCGGGTGGTGTCCCGGACCAGCGCGGTCCGCGAGTACTGCGACCTCGGCAGCGCGGCCACGGCGTTGGAACTGCCGCGCCAGGCACGGCATCCCTGAGGTCCCTGACGCGTCGCGGGGCATCGTCCGGCCCACCGCGTTACGGTCGAAGCATGCGTATCGTCATCGCCGGAGGCCACGGCCAAATCGCCCTGCGACTGTCGCGTCTGCTCGCCGCGAGGGGCGAGGAGGTGGCGGGCATCATCCGCAATCCCGACCAGTCCAACGACCTCCGTGAGGCCGGCGCGGAACCCTTGGTCCTCGACCTGGAGTCCGCCGCGGTCGAGGAGGTCACCGAGCTGCTGCGCGGCGCGGACGCCGCCGTCTTCGCGGCGGGCGCGGGCCCGGGCAGCGGGGCGGACCGCAAGGCGACCGTCGACAAGGGCGCGGCGGTCCTGATGGCCGACGCCTGCGTCCGGGCGGGTGTCCGCCGCTACCTGGTCGTCTCCTCGATGGCCGCCGACCCCAACCACCAGGGCGACGAGATCTTCGACGTCTACCTGCGCGCCAAGGGCGAGGCCGACGCCCATGTCCGCTCCCTCGGCGACGCCCTCGACTGGACGATCCTGCGCCCCGGCATGCTCACCGACGACGCCGGCACGGGCCGCGTGCTGCTCCGCGCCTCGACCGGCCGGGGCCCGGTGCCGCGGGACGACGTGGCAGCCGTCCTCGCCGAACTCCTGGATTTCCCGGGCACGGTGGGGCTGACGCTGGAGCTCATCAGCGGCTCCACGCCGGTCTCCGACGCGGTGAAGATGGTCTCCGGGGAGTAGGCGGTAGGCGCGGAGGTCCTTGCCCCCGCCGGGGTCCTGGCCACGCATCCGTGGCGCCGGTCCGTGGCGCCGAGGTCCGTGCCGCCGGGTCCGTGGCGCCGTTCGCGCTCAGCGGGGCATGCGGCCCGCGGGGGGCTGGACGACACCGGGTCCGCCGGTGTGCGGGGCCTCCACGTACCCCTTGGCCGGTGCCGGGAGCGCGTCGACGCAGGCCGCGGAGCAGGCGTTGACCAGCAGGGGCAGGACGTCGGCGCCGGACGTCCACAGCGAGAGCCAGACCTGGCGCAGCGTTCCGGCCGTGACCGGCCCGTCGCAGACGCTGCAGGAACGGATCGCCGTGGCACCCCGCACACCGGGGTCGAGGTCCCCGAGGCCGGCACCCTCGGGCGCGGCGCCGGCGAGGGCCGGGAAGTGCGGCCGGATTTTGTAACTCCCGTACAGCGCACGGGTGCTGACGGTGCTGTACCGCAAAGCGCGGCACCGGGTGATCTCGTACGGGAACCAGTGGAGGCGGTAGGACGTGTACGGGCTGAAGCTCTCCAGGCTCGTCATCGCGCCGATCTCCGGCGGGATCCGCACCAGGTTGCTGCGGTACAGAACCAGGCTCTTCACCGCGGTCAGCCGGGCGATGGTCGGCGGCAGGGTGACGACCTGACGCCGCTCCTCGGCGGAGAGTTCCACCAGCGGCTTGAACTCCTCGCGCCCGTCGGCCGCCGCCTCCTCCACGAGTTCCAGGAGGCGCAACCAGCCCGGGGCGGTGGTGTCCTGGCGTTCGGTGTGGAAGCGGGTCGGTCGCCGGCCGGCGCTCCTGACGGGCGCGATGCAGTCGCACCGGTCCTGGGAGGGGCCGTCGCCCGCCGGTCCGACCGCGTCGGCCCAGCGGTTCGGGAACACCCGTGGTCTCGTCTCCTCGCCCATCCGGTCACCGTAAGGGGGAACGTCACGGCGGATGGGCTGGTTGATGGCGGTTCCCCTGGTGTTCCTGCCGCTCACCCTCCTGGTCGGTTTCCTGGTTCCCTGAGTCGTGCCGTGCCGTGCCGTGCCGTGCCGATCCGGAGGTGATCTCGTGCGGCGTCGCGCGTTGCTGTTCGTGCTCGTGCCGACGAGGGCGCGGAACGGCGCCGCGAGGAGCGCGTAGAAGAACGCCACCAGAACGATGGCGCCGGCCCCTGAGCCCACGACCCGTTCCCCCTGACGCCCGCCACAGCCGCGGTCGCGGTCTGCTCGAACGGCAGGTGAACACGTGCACAGACCGCGGGCCGGGAATTCCGGCGGAGCAACTACTCCACTCCCGGCCGCGATGGAAGGCCGCCCCGCGAACACCCTCGCGGCACAGCGAAACCCCCTCCGACCTGCCGTGATGGCTGGTCGGAGGGGGCTCCGTTTGTCTGGTGGCGGCGCCAGGATTCGAACCTGGGAAGGCTGAGCCGGCAGATTTACAGCGGGCTCCCCCAGGTAGCCCTGATCTGCGAATCTTCCTCTGGCCTCCGCTGCTGGGGGACACCTGGGGAAGAGGCACCGCTCCACATCGCCTCCACGACGGTTTCAAAGACCGCCCACCGGGCGACAGCTCGTACGCTCTGATCTGCAACCTCAGCACCGCACGACACGAAGAAGCCAACGGCTTGGCCAGAGGCTGGCCGGAGCGAGACTAGTGCGCTGCCCTTCGAAGAGTTGGCGGCGACTGTGTGGGGCGGGGGGCGAAGTCCAGGATTTTTCCGTCGGGGCGAGGCTTCGATGCATGGCTTACGGGCCTCTTGCTGGCTGGCTGTGGAGCGATGGACCGCAAGACCGTGGGTTGGATCGCAAGCGCGTCCGAGGCGGGTAGATACGGTTTGTCCCCATACTGGCGTTGCAGCAGACTCCACAGGAGCAGGGGGTCTTCTTGGCCGACTGTTACAGGCTCTGCCTTGCGCCAGCCTCGCTGAGTGAGCTGCACATAGAGCGATCGTTTACGGCTCTCACCGATGTTGCCCACAGCGGCACCCCGGAGGATGAGGGCTTGGATGGACACGCCCCATGCCTGCTTGCGGCGGGCAAAACCCTCCAGCGTCAGGCGGTCCGTCAGCTCTTCTTGTGCCCGCTCGTACGGCACCAGAAATGCGCCGGCGAAGCGGTTCGCCTCTCCTTCGGGGTCCGCCGCCTGGGGCCTGAAGGTATGAAGCACCAAGTGACCAAGCTCATGGGCAAGGGTGAACCGGTCGCGGTCTCCCTGTGGTCCAGGGAAGTATGCGATCAGCGCCGTTTCTCCGATGCCCGCCCAGTACGACACGCCGAAGTGCTTGTTTGTCGGGCTGACGGAGTCACCCGTTGGATCAGGCAGCACGATGGGGGCGACGGCGATGCCCGCCCGCTCCAGGGCACGAGTCAGGTGCGGGATTGGCTTGTCTGCGGCAAGGCGCAGGGCAACCCGAGTCTGTGCTGCTAGCTCCTCAATGTCGTCATCGCTAAGCGCCGCCTCACTGGCGCACGGGAGAGGTGGCGCCGGGTACTGAGCCCGGCCAGTGATCTCTTCGGTTACGCGGAAGCCTTCGCCGTAGAAGGTACTAATCCGGCGGGTGACTGTTCTGCTAGCTGTGGCCATCTTGCGGAAGCGCAGGGAGTCCAGTGGCACAGAGGACGGCCTCGCATAGAAGAAGCTCATCGGCGTGTCAGTGGCATCGGCGATGACGCGTAGGCGGTCCTCTGCCGGCTCGCGGACGCCGGTCTCTACTTGCGAGATCCAACTCTGACTGATTTTGGTCAGTCGATGTAGGTCGGCGCCAGTGAGTCCAAGAAGGTCACGAAGGGTCCGCAGCCGCTCACCGGGAGAAGCCTCCAGTGCCGTCGGCATCGTTCGTCTCCTCGTTCGGAAGTTCCAGTTCCAGACCTTCATCTTGCGGCTCGAAGTGAAGGTCGCGCAGGTCGGACGCGCTGGTGAGGAGCGGGAAGTCGAGGTCGACTAGCTGCTCCTTGCCGAACCGCCACGCACCAATCGTCCGGACCACCCGGAACAGCGGCGCGCCCTCAGCATCGATACGCCAGAGGATAAGCAGGTCGTTGTCCTTCGGCCCGAGCAGGGTCATCTGGCCGAACTTCGTCAGCGGCTGATTCTGGTAGAAGGCCCGGCGCTGCTGGTTGGGCCCTGGAGCTGGAACGTGATCATCCCGGAAGCCGTGCAGCAGGCGGGTGCGGTACTCATCGTTCGTGAGCCACAGCTCTCCGTTACGGCGGTGGTTTCCGCTGAGCCGCCACTCACCAAGGCTGTCGGCCGCCGAGGCGAGTCGGGAATGGACGAGGGCACGGGTCATGTGCGTGCGGATCCACCCGTAGGAGTGGCCATTCATCTCGGGGAGTTGCCTGCGCTGCCGCTGGACAGCCCAGGCAAAGGCGTCGTGCAGGGGTTCACAGAGTTGCGCCGCGGCATCACGGATGCGGGCGACCTCATCCTTAATCACAGACGTGAAAATATCACGGGGAAAGTTAAGGTTGTAGGTGCTGGCCTCGGTAACACCGCCGCAGGGTGCAGATCCTGACAGTCCGTCGGCAGCGAACGAGCCCTCCCACCAGCAGCAGTTAGGACTGCGTCGGCAGAAGGGCTCGCGACCTGTTCACGGCAGTGACTGGCCTGGACCGAACCGCGACCGCCCGCTTTTCAGGCGGTGTCCTGCCGGGTTGCTGCCTACGAGGGTCGGGCGTCAATGGTCTCGCGGGGGCTTAGTTGTGCGCTGCTGTTGGCGTAGCCGTTGGCGTAGGTCTAGGCGTCACCGAGGGCGCGGGCCACAGCGGCCATTGTGAGGACGACCACGTCCGCACCAGCCGTCCGCAGTGACTCGTCCTTGCCTGCCTTGTTGGCGTATCCGATGCTTCCAGACATGGCCGCCCGAGCTGCCAGAACGTCGGTCACCGAATCACCGATGAGCACGGTGCGCTCCGCGGGCGTGCTGAGGAGTGCCGCTGCTTCGAGCAGAAGATGCGGTGAGGGCTTCATGAGGTTCGGGCGCAGGGGCGGCCGGCCGACGACTGCGCCAACGGCCTCCGCAAGGCCCCGGGCGTCGAGATAGGCGCGTACGCACTCGGCCGAGTTGTTGCTCACGACCGCCACCCGCCGCCCGGACGCCTGTGCCGCGTGCAGGGCCTCAGCAGCACCGGTGGTTGGCGCGCCGGCCACAGCAACGGCCCGGACTTCGGCCGCGGTGAGCGCCGCCTCCACGGCATCTAGGACGCCCTCTCCAGCCCGTGCGGAGAGCTGGTGCACCACCATCGGGTCGTCGGTCGACCGTGCGGCCTCGGCGAACTCAGGTGCGAGTTGCTGGAGTAGGCGCGAAAGTTCGCGAGCCACGTCGGGGGCGGGCAGCCCTGCGAAGACATCGCAGATCGGGCCGTCGAAGTCGAAGAGCACGGCGTCACAGTTGGCGAACACCTTGGCCAGGCCGTCAGAGTCCATCTGTGTCGCGGTCCCTTCCGATGGTTTCCCACACGCTGTTGAACCACATGCGAGCCTGCTCCACTTGCTGGGCGCCACTGGACGAGTCGCCATCGTTCAGGGAGTGGTGGAACAGGATGGTGTCGTTGCCCACCAGGTCATAGATGTCGATGGCCTCCCCCTCGGCGACCACCTTGTTCGGCCGGATCGGGTAGTACCCGAAGAATGCGTCTTCCTTGTTGACGACGTACAACTTGAAGAACTGCGTTCCGCTGTGCACGCGCACGCTGACGTCGCCTTCCTGGATGAGCCCGAGGTGCTCCAGTTCGCTGATCGAGTCGGCGATGCTGCGGGTGTAGCCAGCCATGATGCGGTGCATGCGGGCGCGGAGGCGGGGATCGTCGGCGCAGTCCTCGCGGCGGACGGGCGCCGCTTGTGGCACGGCCATGTCGGGCACGAGGATGCGGATCCGGATGCTGGCGGGCGTGAGCCGCCCGGTACGGATCTTGTCTAGCGGTTCCTGAAGGGCCCCGTGCAGGGTCTCGCTGGAGAAGCCAGCGAAGTCGATCGTCACGTTCCGACTTGAGAACGCCTGCTCGACGTAGGGACGCAGGCCCGCCGGCCGTTCGGTCCGGTGACGGACGAAGACGCCGCTCCCCTTGCGGGAGACGACCAGTCCTTCGTCCTCCAGGTCGCGAAGTGCTCGCTGGATCGTGGCGCGGGCGAAGCCGTAGTGCTCCGTCAGCTTCGCGTGTGACGGCAGCTTCTCTCCGGGAGCGAGCTTTCGGGTGCGGATAGCCGCACCGAGGCTGCGAGCTACCTGCTCATACGGCGGGCGATCGTCGTCAGGGTCCAGCGGCTCCAGCTCAAAGGTCATGCCCTCGATGCTACGACCCACCTGACTATTTGGACAGCTTGGCTATCCATCTATTGACGTGGCTAGCCAGGCTGGCTACGTTGTTCTCGTGCCAACCGGGCTAGCCAGGCGAGCCAGGCTGAACCGGTGAGCTGTGCCCTGGGCACAGCTCCGAGGGCTGTAAGCGCTCGGCGAGTCCCGTGAAAGACGGGAGCCCTGATCTGGGGTTACCGCGCTCGCCGGGGAGCGGTCGCTGTTTGAGAACTGAATAGGTGGGCCCCGTCTCCCCGAGTCGAAAAGACGGATCGCGCGGCGGGAAGCCGCGTGTGCTCCACAGCCCCGGACCTGGCATGAGGCTGCCGGATCGGATCCGGCCCGGGGCGCTCCGCAACACCGCTAGAACCGCCGATTGGGGAGATCAACTGTGAGCACCGAGACCTTCGAGACCATCCGCTTCACCGCCGATGTCGTCGTCACCCGCCTTGACGGCTACGTCCTGCTGATCGAGCGCAAGTACGAGCCCTACGCGGGCCGGTGGGCGTTGCCCGGCGGGCACGTCGACCCGGGCGAGACGAGCCGAACCGCCGCCGCCCGCGAGTTGGCCGAGGAGGCTGGCGTGTACGCGCAGCCGGAGGAGTTGGAGCAGGTCGGCACGTTCGACGAGCCGGGCCGCGACCCGCGCGGCCGGTACGTGACGGTCGCCTACCAGCTCACCGTCGCCTCCGGAACGCCCATCGAGGCCGGAGACGACGCGCTCAACGCCCGGTGGTGGCCCCTGACCCAGCTTCCGCCGCTCGCCTTCGACCACGCCTACATCATCCACGCGGCCGTGGTGACCAGCATCCGCTGATCCTCCAGCCCCGGACCCGGCGTGACGCTGCCGGATCGAATCTGGCCCGGGGCACTCTCCCGCCACGCCCGCGGCGGGAGCTCTTCAAACGGCGCGCGCCCCCGAAGAGGCAACTTCGGGGGCGCTGTTCGGGCCGTTGCCACCTGCAAGGGAGAACACGACCCATGAGCACCATCGTGACCCTGGCGGACGCCGTTACCGCGTTCGCCGACTTCATGGAGCCCACCGACGCGGAGCTGGACGCGATCGAGGAGGAGATGCCCGCGATCCGCGCGGACATCGACCTCACCGACGCCCTGATCCACACGATGGACCGCGTCCCGACCGAGCTGGACATCCGCCGGGTGCGCCGCGCCTGCCGGCGTCTGCTCGCCGAGCGGGCCCACCTCGCCAACCGCACCGCCACGACGACGTCGGCGGGAGGTGCGGCGTGAGTACTCCGGACGAGTTCGTGAAGGCGGCGCACGCCGAGGTGAAGGCGGAGATTGCGCGGACGGACACCAAGACCGCGCTCCTGCTGGCGTTCATTGGCGCCGTCCTGGCCGGCGCGGGAGCTCTCGCCAAGGACATGCCCCTGACGACGGCCGCGGTCGTCGTCGGCGGCGCCGGTATGGCGGTGCTGGTCGCGGCGGCCGGTCTGCTGCTGCGGGCGGTCCGCCCGAACCTGTGCGGCCGGCACGGCTTCCCCCTGTGGGCCACGCTCACCGCCGAGGAAATCACCACCACCGTCCGCCGGGACATGGCGGCGGACATCGCCAACCTGTCCCGCCTGGCCGTCACCAAATTCACCTGCCTGCGCCGCGCCGTCGACCTCACCATGACCGGCGACGCACTGCTCACCGTGGCCTCCGTGCTCGCGCTGCTGGGAGGTGCGGCGTGAACGGGCTCGACTGGCGCAGGCTGCGGACCGTGGGTCCGGCGGTCGCGATGACGGCCGTGTCCATGGTGCTGACCCTCGCGGTCGTCATGATGTGGCTGGGCCCGGCGATGCACGTCGGCGTTGCCGCGGTCGTCGGTATCGGGCTGGACGGCGGATGGCTCGCCACCCTCGCCTACGAGCGTCGCCTTGCCGCGCAGGGGGACCACTCCACCGCGGTGGCGCGGGTCGGGTGGGCGTTCGGCGCGGTCGCGACGGCCGTCCTGATCGCCCACGCGATCACCGGCCCCCGCGAGGACATGGCGGCCTGGCTCGCCGTGGCGTGGCTGCCGCTGGCCGCGAAGTGCCTGTGGCTGGTCCACGGACTGTGGGAGCGCACCGCCCTCACGCCCGAGGCGCTGGAGGACATCGCGGGCATCCAGCAGGAAGCCCGCGACGAAGCCGCGGTCGCGCGGGCCGCGCTGCGAGCCGAGGCGGCTACGGAGGCCACCCGCCTTGCGGCCGTGACGGAGGCCGGGGCGCGCGTCGCACGCGTCCAGGCCGAGACCGCCGCGACCCTCGCCGACGCCTGGGCCACCCTGGAGAAGGCGCGGTCCGGTGAGGGCACCGGGCGGGCGCTGACCTGCGTGACGGCCCGCGTCACACCCCAGTCACAGCCCCGCTGGGAACTGCCCGTCTGGGGCCCCTCCGAGCCCCTCGCCCTGGAAGCCGCACCCGCCCTGTCCGACACGGAGTTGGACCGGCTGGTGGACGCGATCCGCACCAGCGAGACCCCGGCCCTGTCCTACCGCGAGATGTCGGCGCGCTTCCGCGCGGCGGGTCACTCCGCGGCTGAGACGCGGCTGCGGGCGGCGTGGAAGCGAGTGGCCGCCTGATGGGCGCGCTGCCGGTCTACCGGTGGCGGCTCGCCCCGGACGGCTACGCCACCCGCCGCCAGCTCCGTGCCGCTGGGCTGCGGCCCGGTGGCCAGCCGGTGGCCGCCCAGCTCGAGCGGCGCCGACGGCGGCGGGGGCCGCTGGTCGCCTACCTCTACCGCGTCGACCTCGCCAAGCCGGTCCGGCCGATGACGCCCGGTCGGTGGGAGGCGCTCGCGAAGGCCAACGCCGCTCGCCGGATCTGCCCCGGCTGCCGGCGCGACGCCGGATACGTCATCCCGTCGTCGCTCGGCACCTGCGTGCCCTGCGCCTACCCCTCCACCCTCTAGGAGTGCGTGATGAGCAATCCCGACCTGCGCCGCGTTGACCGTGAGATCCGGGCGACGGAGAAGAAGCTGGACGCGGTCCGCCGGGGCGAGTGGTGGCCGCTGACCGGCCGCGAGCGCGCCGCGATGGCCCGCGCCCTCGCCGGTGGCGGCATCAGCGCCGCCCGGGGCCGCAGCACCGGCCGCGCCGAGCAGCGGATGGACACCGTCGGCAGCGCCGCCGAGACCCGGCTGAACGCGGAGCTGACCGCGCTGCACGTCGAGCGGCAGCGGCTGCGCACGGAGGCCGCCCGCGCCAAGGTCGCCAAGAAGTCCTCCGGCTGGTGGTGACCAGCCCTCTCGTACAGCGCCCCACCGGGGTGGCCGCTCTTTCCACGGACCCGGCCACCCCGGCTCACCCTCCATCCCGCCCCACTGGGGCAGACGGGAGCACTCCCAGCATGTCCGAAAACGTCGTCCACCTCCACAAGCCCACCGACACCCCGCCCCCGGACACCGCGCCGACCGTGCTGACGGTCGTCCCCGACGCCCCGCCGGCCCGGCCCGTGCCCCTGTGGGCGCGCTCCGGCCTCGCGGTGAAGACCGCCGTCACCCACGAGCGCACCAAGGGTGCTGCTCGGGCGGTGGCCCGGCACACCCTCTACACCGTCAACGGCGGCCGAATCGTCGCCCGCCGCGCCTGGGACGGCCGCACCGGCGCCCGCTACGAGCGGATGATCCGGACCGCCGAGGCGGCGGGGAACCTCGAAGCGGCCGAGGAGTGGGAGGAGCGGCTGCAGCGCTTCCGCACCGCCCGCCATCACCGCCGCATGGACCTGCTCCACTCGCCCGTCCAGGCCGCCAAGGGCGCCGCCGTAGGCACCGGGATGAGCATCGGCGTCCTGGTCGCCCTCGGCGTCGTGATGGCCATCAACACCGGCCAGGTCGGGGACGTCATCACCCCCCTGTCGGCCACGATCGACTTCATCGCCCTGCTCATCCGCATCGTCCAGGTCGTCTGGGGCCCGGCCCTCACCATCGGCCCGCTCCTCGCCCTGCTCGCCCTCTGGTCCGTCGGCCGCCACCAGCAGGCCGCCCCCGCCTGGGCCCTCCCGGCGAACGTCCGCAACGCTGAGGGGGAGCCGATCACCCCGTCCATCGTGGTCAAGGCCCTGCGCGACCTCGGCATCGCCACCCTGCGAAACGCCATCAAGGACATGGGCGACGCCGGCGCATCCATGCTCGGGCCAATCCGGATCGCCGGATGCGGCGTGGAGGTCGACGTCACGCTCCCGTCCGGTGTGGAGACGACCGAGGTGCAGAAGCGGCGGCGCAAGCTGGCCGAGAACCTGACCCGGCACGAGCACGAGGTGTTCATCACCATCCCGCAGGCCGCCCGCACCGTACGGCTGTGGATCGCCGACTCCGGCGCGCTGGACGAGCCGATCGGCCCGTCCCCGCTCACCACCGACGCCACGGTGACGGCCGACTACAAGAAGGGCAAGGCCCCCTGGGGCCAGGACCTGCGCGGCGACGCCGCCGCCCTGAGCCTGTACCAGCGGCACCTGCTGGTCACGGGCCTGTCCAACCAGGGCAAGACCGCGAGCCTGCGCGCCCTGGCCCTGTGGGCGGCCCTGGACCGCACGGTGGACTTCCGGATGGCGGACCTGAAGGGGGTCGGCGACTGGGCCATGTTCGACGGCATCGCCGAAATCCTCATTCAGGGCCCGACCGACGAGCACGTCATCGAGACCACGGAGATGGTCGAGGGCGCGGTGGAGGAGATGAACCGACGGATCGAGGAGCGTCGGCTCGACCCGTCGACCGTGTTCCGCCCGCTGATCGTGCTGGTCGACGAGGCGCAGGTGGCGTTCATGTGCCCGTCCAAGGACGACAAGGGCGTGCCCTACGGCGGTTCCAAGGCCACGTCCCGGTACTTCATGGCGGTCCGCAAGATTCACAATCAGGGGCGGGCGGTGGACGTGCTGATGTGGCAGGGCACGCAGGACCCCACCGACCAGAACCTTCCCAAGCTGGTCCGCGAGGGCGCCCACACCCGTGCCTCCCTCGCGCTCGGGACGGAGTCGCAGTCCCGCATGGCGCTGGGCGACAAGGCCGTCAACGGCGGCGCCGCCCCGCACCTGCTCCGCCAGGGACTCGACAAGGGCACGCTCGTGGTCGCCTCCGACGGGATCGAGATCCCCGCCGGGCAGGCCTCCATCACCGTGCGCACGCACTTCATCGGCGACGAGGACGCCGCCGTCATCGCGGACCGGGCCAAGGCCCTGCGCGACGGCGTCACCACCCTCACCGCAGTCGACCACACCGAGGACCGCGACCCGCTCGCCGACATCGCCGGCGTCCTCGGCGACGCCCCGCGCGTGCTCACCGCGGACGTGCTGAAGCGGCTGTCCGCGCTCGACCCCGGCACCTACAACGGGTGGACGAACAGCGACCTGAAGCAGGTGCTGGAGGCTCACGGAGCGGAGCCCTACAAGTCCGACGGCCGCATGGTCGTCGGCCGCGACCGCGTCCACCGCGCCCTCGCCAACCGCAACGAGCAGGGTTCCGCTTCCGCCTGAAAACGGCAGGGACCAAACCTGTCCACGGTCAGGGAGGCAGGGAGAACTCCCTGAACCCCTCCCTGACCCGCCTCCCTGGCCCTGACCTGCATGGATGATCCATCAGGGAGTCAGGGAGGCACCCCAGGTCAGACCCCTGTAACCCCCTCCACAGCGCCCCCGCAGGGGGGTGTCTTCGCTTCCCTGGCCTAGCGCCGGAAGGGATTCCGCATGTACCCCGACGACGCCCCGCAGCGGGCCGTCCAGGTCCACCAGCCCACCCCGATACCGGCCGCCGCGCACCTGCCGGCGGTGCAGCCGGGTGCGCTGCCGGAGGTCGCCTCGGTCGTCCTGCCGGACGGCCGGATCGTCACCGGCTACGCCATCGACCACACCCGCCCGGAGCCCGTCACGACCAAGCCGGCCGTCTCGCGGACGGCCGTGAACGTCGCCCTTGGTGGGATCGGGTTCGCTGCGGTCTGCGGAGGGCTCGCCCTCGCCGCCACGTTCATCGCCGCGCTGGCCGCGCTCGTCCAGCAGCTCATCATCCTCGCCGCCGTCGTCTTCGGCGGCTGGATCGCCGTGCAGGTCTTCAGCACCAGCAAGGGCGGCGGCACGACGACCGTCAACATCCGCAAGGCCGTGATCAAGCGCAACCACTTCCACGGCTAGCTGCGCCGAGGGCGGCCCCCGATTCCGCCAAGAACACCGGGGCCGCCCTCGTGATCCAGCACTGAGATAGAGAACTGGAGACCTCCAGCATGCACCAGCCCATCCCCATCCGACGAGACGACGACCGTCCGCGTCTGCTCGACCTGTTCTGCTGCGCCGGCGGCGCGGCCGTCGGGTACGCCCGCGCCGGATTCGCCGTGGACGGCGTCGACATCGCCGACCGGCCCAACTACCCCTTCCCCCGCCACCACGGCGACGCGTTGCAGCACCTCGCCGGACTCATCGCCTCCGGGGAGATCCGGCAGTACGCGTTCGTCCACGCCTCCCCGCCGTGCCAGCACGGCTGCACCCTCACCGTGGGCACCAACACCGCCCGCGGCTGGGGACGCACCCATACCGACCTCGTCGCCGCGACCCGCGCCCTGCTGGACGCCACGGGCCTGCCGTACGTGATCGAGCAACCCAACGGCCGCGCCGAGATCCGCAAAGACCTCACCCTGTGCGGGGAGATGTTCGGGCTCGGGGTCATCCGCCACCGCAACTTCGAGCTGGGCGGCTGGACCATCGAGCAGCCGGCGCACGTCCCGCACCGGGGCCGGGTGCGCGGGTGGCGGCACGGCCGGTTCTACGACGGCCCGTACGTGGCCGCCTACGGCAACGGCGGCGGCAAGCCCACCATCGCCGAGTTGCAGACGGCCATGGGCATCACCTGGACCGAGGTCCGCGAGGAGCTGACCGAGGCGATCCCACCCGCCTACACCGAGCACATCGGCCGCGCCGCCCTGGCCGCGCTCGCGGCACCGTCGGAGGTGGCGGCATGAGCGCCACGTCCTCGCTCCTGCGCACCGCGCTGGACCTCGCGGCGTCCGGTGTGCCCGTGCTGCCCCTGCGTCGGGGCAAGGTGCCGTTCGGCAACTGCCGCGCCTGCACCGGCAACGCGTGCGGCGGCCGGCCGAACATGAAGACCGCCGGGCCCTGTGACTGCCCCGGCGTCTGCCACGCCTGGGCCGCCGCCGCCACCGAGGCCGCCGTCATCACCTCGCCCGCCTGGGCGGCGGCGTGGCGGCGTGCGGTGTGCGTCGGCTACCACCCCGGCGGTGCCGGGCTGACCGTGGTCGACCTGGACAACGCCGACGCCATCGCCTGGGCCCGTGCGGCGTTGCCGGGCACGCGGACGGTGGCGACGACGCGCGGTGAGCACTGGATCTACCGGGGCACCATGGGCTCGTCCAACGGGGTCCGGCCGGGCGTCGACATCAAGTCGACCATGTCCTACGCCCGCTACCTCGGCCCCGGCGCCGGCACGTTGACCGCCCTGCCCGACGCCGTCCGCGCCCTGGCCATGAAGAAGCCTCTCCCGGTCCGTACGGCGTTGCCCGCGGTTGCCATGTCCGCCGGGAGCGGGGGCGGGCAGTGCCCGCACCGTAAGCCCGCCTTCCTCGAGCGCGGCATTGCCATGGCCGAGCAGCGGATCACCGAGGCGTCCAGCGGCGTCCACGCGACCGTGTACCGGGCGTTCCTCGCGGTGCTGTCCACGCACGGCCGGTGCGGCTGCCTCACCGACACCCACATCGCCCGCCTGTTCGCCGCCGCGCAGGCCAAGGGAGAGACCCTGCGGCACTGCACTGACGCGTGGGCCAACGCCCTCACCCGGTTGGGGCTGTGACCATGTCCGACGACGAGAAGACACCGGCCCGCGAGGTCATCACCGACTACGCGCAGGCGCACTTTCGGTACTTCCGGACCGCCGACGGGACCGTGTACGCACAGCGCAAGGGCCACCCCGTGGCCCGGCCGATCCGCTCGCAGGGCACGACGGGCAGCCACCGGCAGGAACTCATGGTCGGTCTGTTCAAGGACGGTGTGGGCGTGTTCAACGGCACCGCCATGAAGGAAGCGCTGGACCTGATCGAGGCGCTGGCGCTGACCGAGGAGGTGCAGCCCGTGCATATCCGCGTCGCCCCCGGCTTCGACGGAGCGACGTGGCTGGACCTCGGGCGGGCCGACGGGCAGTCCGTACGCATCCACCCCACCGGCTGGGACATCACCGTCCCCGACCCACAGGAAGTCTGCTGGCGGCGCACCCAGCTCACCGGGGAACTGCCCCTACCGGCCAAGGACACCGACGGCAAGGGCATCGACCTGCTCATGCGGCTGTGCAACTTCGCCAACGCCGAAACCGAGTGCCTGGCCGTCGCCTGGCTCATCGGCTGCCTCGGACCCTCCGTCCCCGTCCCGGCCCCGTTCCTCACCGGACCCCAGGGCGCGGGCAAGTCCACCGGCGGCCGGATGCTCGTCCGGATCATCGAAGGCATGACCGGCGACCTGCGCCGCGCACCGAAGGACGAGGAGAACCTGATCGCCGCGGTGGCCGCAGGATGGGTCACCGCCCTGGACAACCTCTCCCACATGACCCCGGACCTCTCCGACGCCATGTGCTGCATCGTCACCGGCGCCGAGAACGTCAAGCGCGCCCTGTTCACCGACGGCGACGTCTTCCGCGTCGGCTACCGCCGCCCCCTGCTCCTCACCGGCATCGACGTGGGAGTCATCCGCCCCGACCTCGCCGAACGGCTCCTGCCCCTGCGGCTGGAGAGGCCGAAGGTCCGGCGCACGGAGGCGGAACTGTGGTCGGACTTCGCGGAGGTGCTGCCAGTCATCCTCGGCTCGCTCCTGGATCTCACCGTGCAGGTGCGGGCGGCGGAGGCGGACATTCCGACCGACCTGCGCATGGCCGACTTCGCCCACCTGTGCGCGCAGCTCGACGCCGCCACCGGCCTGGGGGCGCTCGCCGCCTACCGGGCCAGCCTGGACGACCTCAACGACGACGTCATCGAAGGCGATCTGCTCGCGCAGACCGTGCTCAAGCACGCCGCCGGCATCGACCCGGGCAGCGAGCAGCGGATGACGTCGGCCGAGTGGCTGCACTGCCTCACGGGCCTCTACAGCGGCGAGGACTTCCGCCCCCTGCCTAAAGGGTGGCCGACCACCGGCAAGGTGCTCTCCGACCGCCTCAAGCGCCTCCAGCCCACCCTCGCGGCCCGAGGCGTCCTCATCGACTGGGGCCGCACCAGCAAGGCCCGCTACATCGAGATGGCCCGCCCCCCGGCCCCGCCGCCCCCGCACGAGCAGCAACCGGCGTTCTGACCGGCGGCACCGGCCGTACAAGCAAGAGGAGCACCCGCCGAAGCGTGCTCCTCTTGCTGTTCGGCGGCGGCAGCCGCCCTGCATGGACGTGCCGCGAAGCGGCTCCTTCTTCACACCCTTGCGAACACAACAGACACCCCCTCTCTGTCCGAAGTAGGAAGACCTGCGTCACCCGCGTCACTGACAGCCCGAACGCACCCGGTGACCTGCCGGAAGAACGATGACGCAGACGGCCAACCACCGCGTCACCTCGCGTCACCCGCGTCACCGCGTGACAGGCACCCGCGTCACGCGGTGACGCGCCCCTGCCCGCTCGCGTCACGCAAAGCCGCAGGTCAGATGCCTACGTGACTCAGATGACGCAGTGACGCAGAAATCCGTACCTCGGACAGGACCGCCCACCCGCACCCTGCCGACAGGAAAGAGCCCGTGGCTACCTCACCCCGCCCCGCACTCCTCAAGCTCTCCGAAGTCCTCGCCGAACTCGGCATGAGCCGCGCCGCCTTCTACCGCATGCGAGCACGTGGCCATGCCCCCCGCCTCGTCAAGCTCCCCAACGGCCAGCTTCGTTGCCGCCGCGCCGACCTCGACGCCTGGCTGGAGAGCAACGAGATCACCCAGGTCGCCTGAACCAGCCCACCCGCCGGGGCCCGCGAGCGCACTGCTCGCGGGCCCCGGCCCTATGAGGGGAACCATGCTCACGTACGACGTTCGCGTGTACTCGATCGAGACGCGCAAGGACCGCCCGAAGCCATACCGCCTGCACTGGTTGGTCGGCGACCGGAAGCACTCCAAGAGCTACACCCTGCGCGCTCAGGCCGACGGCCGGCGTTCGGAGCTCATGACGGCCGCCCGCAAGGGCGAGCAGTTCGACAGGGACACCGGGCTGCCCGTCTCCGAGCTGCGCGCCCAGCGGAGTTCGGTCACTTGGTACCAGCACACCCGCGCGTACATCGACCGGAAGTGGGCGGGGGCACCGGCCAAGTCCCGCAAGAACTACGCCGACGCGCTCGCCACGATCACCCCAGCCCTGCTGAAGCCCGCCAAAGGCCGCCCGGACGCCACGCTGCTGCGGGCGGCGCTCTACGGCTGGGCGTACAACAGGAACAGGTGGGACCTCACGCCCCCGGAGGAGATCGCGGCAGCTCTGGCTTGGGTGGAGAAGAACTCGCTCCCCGTCTCGGAGCTGGAGGAGGCCAAGACTCTCCGGGCCGCCCTTGACGCTCTCAGCCTGAAGTTGGACGGCACACCGGCCGCGCCGAGGACGGCCCGGCGGAAGCGCGCGTGCCTCAGCGAGGTTCTAGGCCTGGCGGTGGAGGAGAAGTACTTCACCATCCCGGTGAACCCGATCACCACGGTGAAGTGGACGCCGCCGAAGTCCGTCGAAGAGGTTGACCTGGACAGCGTGGCCAACCCCCGGCAAGTCCGTGCCCTTCTCCGTGCGGTCCGCGAGCAGGGCCCCCGCGGGGCTCACCTGGAGGCGTTCTTCGGCTGCCTCTACTACGCAGCCATGCGCCCGGCCGAGGCCACGGCACTCACGCTCGGTCAATGCCACCTGCCCGAGTCCGGCTGGGGGACTCTCACTCTCCGAAAGGGCTCCGTGCGGGCCGGCCGGGCCTGGACGAACGACGGCTCGGCGCACGAGGCCCGGCATCTGAAGGCGCGGGCGGAGAAGGACTCCCGGCCGGTCCCGATCCCACCGCACTTCGTCCGCCAACTGCTCCACCACGTCGCCGTCCACGGCACCGCCCCGGACGGCCGCCTCTTCCGGACGAACCGTGGCGGCCTGCTCCAGGAGACCGGCTACGGCGAGGTCTGGGCAGCGGCCCGGCAGTCAGCGCTCACGGAGCAGGAGGCGGCGTCGCTCCTAGCCCGCCGCCCCTATGACCTTCGTCATGCAGGCGTCTCGTTCTGGCTGAGTTCTGGTGTAGATCCGTCGGAGTGCGCCCGCCGTGCCGGGCACTCCGTGGGTGTGCTCCTGCGGGTCTACGCCAAGGTCCTCGCCCGCTCGCAGGAGCGCGCCAACAAGCGGATCGAGGAGGCCATGCGGGACTGGAACGAGCCCGAGTAGTTGGGGAACGCCTGGGGAAGACGCTCTGATCACCACCTGGATCCGAGCGATACGCAGTGAGACAGGCCAAGTGCTCCGCAAGGTCGCCCCTGGGAACGACGAAACCCCCTCCGACCTGCCGTGATGGCTGGTCGGAGGGGGCTCCGTTTGTCTGGTGGCGGCGCCAGGATTCGAACCTGGGAAGGCTGAGCCGGCAGATTTACAGTCTGCTCCCTTTGGCCGCTCGGGCACACCGCCTAGACGGTGCCACGAAGTCGAACCGGTTTGCGGCCGGGTCTCCCTCGCGACGACGTAAACAATACCTGATGCCCGGGGGTGCTCCGCCACTCCATTGATCGCGGTTCGCGGGGCGTGGGATGGCTAGGCTGGGGCGGGCTCGATCCGGGGCGTGGTTCCCGGGTCGGCGGCCCCGCAAGCACCCCGACACACACCCCGATGCAAGGAGCCACAGGACATGGCCGACTCCAGTTTCGACATCGTCTCGAAGGTCGAGCGGCAGGAGGTCGACAACGCCCTCAACCAGGCCGGCAAGGAGATCTCGCAGCGCTACGACTTCAAGGGCGTCGGCGCCTCGATCTCGTGGTCCGGCGAGAAGATCCTCATGGAGGCCAACTCCGAGGACCGGGTCAAGGCGGTCCTCGACGTCTTCCAGTCCAAGCTGATCAAGCGCGGCATCTCGCTGAAGGCGCTGGAGGCCGGCGAGCCGCAGCTCTCCGGCAAGGAGTACAAGATCTTCGCGGAGATCAAGGAGGGCATCTCCCAGGAGAACGCCAAGAAG
Source organism: Streptomyces sp. NPDC002640 (assembly GCF_053592575.1). Taxonomy (NCBI): domain Bacteria; kingdom Bacillati; phylum Actinomycetota; class Actinomycetes; order Kitasatosporales; family Streptomycetaceae; genus Streptomyces; species Streptomyces sp. NPDC002640. The sequence continues at coordinate 371,135 of NZ_JBSFVZ010000002.1, forward strand.
GTGGCGAAGCTCATCCGCGACGAGGGCCCCAAGGGCGTCAAGGCCCAGGTCCAGGGCGAGGAGCTGCGGGTCAGCTCCAAGAGCCGGGACGACCTGCAGGCCGTGATCGCCCTGCTGAAGAACCAGGACTTCGACTTCGCGCTGCAGTTCGTCAACTACCGCTAAGTAAACGGCGGTTCGGACAACGGTGGTCCGACGCGCACCGAAGCGGCAGGGGCGCATCGCGGGGTACGGCCCGGCGGTGCGCCCCTGCCGCTGTGGGGGCCGGTGGTGGCGCCGGTACCGTGCCCGGCATGAGTGAGCAGGGCGGACTGCGGCGGACGCTGGGCGTGCGGGACGCGGTGGTGATCGGGCTGGGGTCGATGGTGGGGGCCGGGATCTTCACGGCCCCGGCTCCGGCGGCCCGCGCGGCCGGGGCGGGGCTGCTGGCGGCACTGGCGTTGGCCGGCGTGGTCGCGTACTGCAACGCGACCTCCTCGGCGCGGCTGGCGGCGGTCTACCCGGCGTCCGGGGGCACCTACGTGTACGGCAGGGAGCGGCTCGGGGAGTTCTGGGGCTACCTCGCCGGATGGGCGTTCGTGGTGGGCAAGACGGCCTCCTGCGCGGCGATGGCGCTGACGGTCGGTGCGTACGTCTGGCCGGGGCACGAACGGGCGGTGGCGGTGGCCGCGGTGGTGGCGCTGACGGCCGTGAACTACCGGGGGGTCAACAGGTCCGTCCGGGTGACGCGGGTGATCGTCGCGGTGGTGCTGGCGGTGCTGGCGGCCGTGGTGGTGGTCTGTCTGGGCGGTGGCGGGTCCGCGGGGCGGGTGCCGGGGGTCCCGGTGACCGCGGGCGGGGTGCTGGAGGCGGCGGGGCTGCTGTTCTTCGCCTTCGCCGGGTACGCGCGGATCGCCACCCTGGGCGAGGAGGTGCGGGACCCGGCCCGGACGATCCCGCGCGCGGTCCCGATCGCCCTGGGGATCGCGCTGGTGGTGTACGCGGCGGTGATCGCGGCCGTGCTGTCGGTGCTGGGGGCGGGGGGTCTGGCCGGGGCCGGGGCGCCGCTGGTGGAGGCGGTGCGGGCGGCCGGGGCGGACGGGCTGGCGCCCGTGGTGCGGGGGGCGGCGGCGGTGGCCGCGCTGGGGTCGCTGCTGGCGCTGATCCTGGGCGTGTCGCGGACCACGCTGGCGATGGCCCGCGACCGGCACCTTCCGGGTGCCCTGGCGGCGGTGCACCCCCGTTTCCGGGTGCCGCACCGGGCGGAGCTGGCGGTGGGCGCGGTGGTCGCGGTGGCGGCGGCCACGGCGGATCTGCGGGGCGCCATCGGGTTCTCGTCGTTCGGCGTGCTGCTGTACTACGCGATCGCCAACGCCTCCGCGTGGACGCTCAACCGGTCGGCCGCGTCCCGCGTCCTCCCCGGTGTGGGGCTGCTCGGGTGCCTGCTGCTGGCGTTCGCGCTGCCCGTGGCCTCGGTGGTGGCGGGGGCGGCGGTCGTCCTGGCCGGAGCGCTCGTCCACCGGATCCGACGGACACTGGTCGGGTAGGGCCGCGCACCGACGACGGAGGGGAAGGGCCATGAAGCCGGTCAATCTGGTGCTCAACATCCTGTGGGTGGTCTTCTGCGGCTTCTGGATGGCGGTGGGCTATCTGGTCGCGGCGCTGATCAGCTTCGTGCTGATCATCACCATCCCGTTCGGCGTCGCCTCGCTGCGGCTGGCCGGGTACGCCCTCTGGCCGTTCGGGCGGACCACGGTGCCCAAGCCGACGGCGGGCGTGGGGTCGATGGTCGGCAACGTCGTCTGGGTGATCGTGGCCGGCTGGTGGCTGGCGCTCGGCCACCTGGTGACCAGCGTGCCGCTGTTCCTCTCGATCATCGGGATCCCCTTCGGCTGGGCGAACCTGAAGATGATCCCGATCTCGCTGATGCCGCTCGGCTCCGAGGTCGTCCCCGTGGAGGAGGCCCAGCGGGCTCCGGAGGGGGCGCAGCAGCGCTGGTGACCCCGCCGCCCGGCCCGCGTGCCGGTCGTGGTGTCAGTCGCGGCCGCCCGCCATGCGCTCCAGGCGGGCGACGCGCTCGGCCATCGGCGGGTGGGTGGAGAAGAGCTTGGACAGGCCCTGGCCGGGGCGGAACGGGTTGGCGATCATCATGTGGCTGGCCGTCTCGATCCGCGGTTCCGGCGGCAGGGGCAGCGCCTTGGCGCCGGCCTCCAGCTTCCGCAGGGCACTGGCCAGGGCCAGGGGGTCGCCGGTGAGGCGGGCGCCGTCGGCGTCGGCCTCGTACTCGCGGGAGCGGCTGATGGCGAGCTGGATCACGGAGGCGGCGAGCGGGCCGAGCAGCATGATCAGGAGCATGCCGAGCAGGCCGGGGCCGTCGTCGTCGTTCGAACGGCCGATGGGGATCAGCCAGGCGAAGTTCACCAGGAACATGATCACCGAGGCCAGCGCTCCCGCGACGGAGGAGGTCAGGATGTCGCGGTTGTACACGTGGCTGAGCTCGTGGCCGAGCACGCCCCGCAGTTCGCGCTCGTCGAGGATGCGCAGGATGCCGTCGGTGCAGCAGACGGCGGCGTTGCGCGGGTTGCGGCCGGTGGCGAAGGCGTTGGGGGCGTCCGTGGGTGAGATGTAGAGCCGGGGCATCGGCCGGCGGGCCTGTATGGAGAGCTCGCGGACGATCCGGTAGAGCCCGGGGGCCTCGAACTCGCTGACCGGGCGGGCCCGCATGGCGCGCAGGGCGAGCTTGTCGCTGTTCCAGTAGGCGTAGGCGTTGGTGCCCACGGCGACCAGGACGGCGACGACGAGGCCGGTGCGGCCGAAGAAGCCGCCGATGAGGATGATGAGCGCCGACAGCCCCCCGAGGAGGACCGCGGTCCTGAGTCCGTTGTGCCGACGGTGCACGGTACGCCCTCCAAGTGGTGCGGCGGGGGGAGCCTCTGGTGCGGCGCGTCCAGTGGACCCTTACGTACAGGTCAACGCGGTGCGGGCCGTCCCAGTTCCCCGCGCCGGTCCTCCGTGGAGTACCCCGGCGGGCGTCCGTCGCACGCGCCCCCGGAGGGGGCGGCGCGGCCGGGTCGGTCAGAAGAGGGTCACGCCGGTGAGGCGGAGGATCAGCTGCGGCGCGCCGGAGAGGGCGACGGCGATCAGCCCGGTGGCCACCAGGGCGGCCGTGAGCGGGACGGTGGCGCGTACGGCGGCGGGGGCGGGCCCGACGGGCGCGGAGGCGTCGCGGCCGGCTCCGGCGGGGGCGGGGGCGTCAAGACCCGCTCCGGCGGGGGCGGGCGCGTCAAGGCCCGCTCCGGCGGGGGCGGACGCGTCAAGGCCCGCTCCGGCGGGGGCCGGGCGGAAGAGCAGGGCGGTCCAGCGCAGGTAGTAGACGAGCGCGATGACGACGTTGACGGCCATCAGCACGGCCAGCCAGCCCATCCCCGCCTCCACCGCGGAGGCGAAGACGGTGACCTTGGCGAAGAGGCCCACGATGCCGGGCGGCAGTCCGGCCAGGCAGAGCAGGAAGAAGGCCAGCAGCAGTGCGGCGGCCGGGCGGGCGGCGTACAGGCCGCGGTGGTCGTCGACCCGGCCCGCCGGGCGGCCGCGGCCCACCACGGCGACCACGGCGAAGGCGCCGAGGTTCACGGCGGCGTACATCAGGGCGTAGGCGAGGGTGGAGCCGACGGCGCGGTCCGGGTCGTCGGTGTAGGCGGCGGCCGCGACCGGGACCAGCAGGTAGCCGGCCTGCCCCACGGACGACCAGGCCAGCAGCCGGACCGCGCTGCGGTCGCGGTCGCGGCGCTGGCGCAGGGCGCCGACGTTGCCGATCGTCATGGTGAGCGCGGCCAGTACCGCCATGGCGGGGCCCCACACCGGCGCGTACGACGGGAAGGCGAGGACGGTGACCAGGATCAGGCCGCTGAAGCCGACCGCCTTGCCGGTGACCGACAGGTAGGCGGCGACGGGCAGCGGCGCGCCCGTGTAGGTGTCGGGCACCCAGAAGTGAAACGGGACGGCGGCGGTCTTGAAGGCGAAGCCGACCAGGGTGAGGACGACGCCGGTCCGGGCGAGGGCGGCGAACTGGCCGTCGACCTGCTGGATCTCCTCCGCGATCACCGTCAGGTGCATCGAGCCGGTGACGGCGTAGACGAAGCTGACGCCGAGCAGGCTGACGGCGGTGGCGGTGACCGAGGAGAGGAAGAACTTGAGGGCCGCCTCGGAGGAGCGGCGGTCGCCGTGGCGCAGGCCCACCAGGGCGAACGCGGGGAGCGAGGCCACCTCGAGGGCGACGATCAGGGTGGCCAGGTCCCGCGAGGCGGGCAGCAGGGCGGCGCCGGCGGCCGAGCTGAGCAGCAGGAACCAGTACTCGCCGGCGGGCAGTCGCCGGGACTCGTCGCGCAGCGCCGTCACCGACAGGAGCGCGGCGATCAGCGCGCCGCCGAGGACGACCAGCTGGACGACCAGGGCGAAGCGGTCGGCGACGTAGCTGCAGACGTCCGGTTCGCCGACCAGGCAGAAGGTGGAGCGGGTGCCGTCGAGCAGCGGCAGCAGGGTGAGCAGGCCGGCCGCGAGGGCGGCGACGGAGATCCAGCCGAGGAGCGGTTTGCGGGCCTCGGGGAGGAACAGGTCGGCCACCAGCACCGCGAGGGCGGCCACGGCAGTGAGGGTGGGGGGCGCGACGGCGAGCCAGTCGACGGACTGGACCACGCTCTCGGCGGCCAGGACGCTCATCGGGGGCCTCCTGCGAGGAGCTGCTGGACGGCCGGGTCGGTGAGGCCGAGGAGCACCTTCGGCCAGAGCCCGGCGAGGACGGTGAGGACCACCAGCGGGGTCCAGGCGGCGAACTCGTGGCCGCGGACGTCGGCGAGGAGCGGCACGTCGTCGCCCTCGCGCGAGGGCACGCCCATGCAGACGCGGCGGACCACGACCAGCAGGTAGGCGGCGGTGAGCAGGGTGCCGAAGGCGCCGATCGCCATGAAGACCAGGTACGCCGGGCGGCTGAGGCCGGCCGCGGGGTCGAAGGCGCCGAAGAGGGCGAGCATCTCGCCCCAGAAGCCGGCCAGGCCGGGCAGGCCGAGCGAGGCGACGGCGGCGAAGGCCAGCAGGCCGCCGAGGCGCGGGGCGCGGCCGTACAGGGCGGCGCCGGTGGCCTGCACGCCCTGCGCGGAGAGGGTGTCCAGGTCGGTGGTGCCGGTGCGGTCCTTGAGGGCGCCGACCAGGAAGAAGAGCAGGCCCGTGATCAGGCCGTGGGCGACGTTGGCGAACAGGGCGCCGTTGACGCCGGTGGGGGTCATGGTGGCGATGCCCAGCAGCACGAAGCCCATGTGGCCGACGGAGGAGTAGGCGATCAGGCGCTTGAGGTCGCCCCTGGCACCCTTGCGGGCCAGGGCCAGGCAGGCCAGGGACCCGTAGACGATGCCGACGACGGCGAACGCGGCGAGGTAGGGCGCGAAGGTCCGGAAGCCCTCGGGGGCGGCGGGCAGCAGGATGCGGACGAAGCCGTAGGTGCCCAGCTTGAGGAGCACGCCGGCCAGCAGGACGGAGCCCACGGTGGGGGCGGCGGTGTGGGCGTCGGGCAGCCAGCTGTGCAGGGGCCACATCGGGGTCTTCACCGCCAGGCCGATGCCGATCGCCAGGACCGCGACCACCTGCACCGTCACGGTGAGTGACCGTCCGTTGTCGGAGGCGAGTGCCACCATGTCGAAGGTGCCCGCTTCGATCCCGATCAGGAGCAGGCCGAGCAGCATGACCACGGATCCGAGCAGCGTGTAGAGCACGAACTTCCAGGCCGCCGCGGCGCGCCCGGCGCCGCCCCAGCGGGCGATCAGGAAGTACATCGGGATCAGCACGGTCTCGAAGGCGAGGAAGAACAGCAGCAGGTCGAGGACGGCGAAGGAGGCGAGGGTGCCGGTCTCCAGGACGAGCAGCAGGGCGACGAACGCCTTCGGGGCGCCGCCCCGGGGCGGGTTGAAGTACGTGTGGAGGGCGCAGAGGAAGGTCAGCAGCGCGGTGAGGACGAGCAGGGGCAGCGAGATGCCGTCGACGCCCAGGTGGATCCGCACGTCGAGGGCGGGGATCCAGCTGATGTCGGTGGTGGCCTGCATGGTCTGGGGCCGGCTGTGGTCGAACCCGGCGGCGAGGGCCAGGGCGGCCAGCAGGACGGCGCCGGTGACGGTCACCCCGTGCCGCAGCACGGCCTGCTCGGGCGACTTCCCCTTCAGCCCGGGCGGCGCCGGGAGGAGGGCCGTGGCGGCGCCGGCCAGCGGGATCACCACGACGAACGCGAGGAGGAACCGCATCACGGACTCGTTGATATCGATCACGGCTGCTCACGCTCCCGAGACGGCGAGGACGACGGCCACCGCGAGGACGACGGTTCCGGCGAGCAACGCGCTCACGTAGGTCTGGAGGTTGCCGGTCTGGGCCCGCCGGACGGCCGCGCCCAGCAGGCGGGGCGTGGCCGCGGCGCCGCGGACGTAGGTGTCGACGACCTCGCGGTCCAGGAAGCGGACCAGGGAGGCCGCCGCGGTCACCGGGCGGACGAGGACCGTGCGGTAGAGGGCGTCCAGGTGGAAGCCGACGGCCGCGTGGCGGTGCAGCGGGCCCAGCAGGAGCCGTCCGGGGTCCGACGGGTCGGGGGCGTCGGCGACGTCGCCGTAGGCGGGGGCGTGGCTCGCGATGGCCTCGGCCTCCACCTGGCCGGGGTCCGCCCCGGGATGGGCGGCGACGGCCCCGAGCGGGGTGCTCACCGCGAAGGCGGTGGTGTGCCGCCAGGTCGCGTAGGTGACGACGCCGCCGACCAGGGCGATGCCGGTGGCGAGCAGGGAGGTGGTCCAGCCGGGGGCGAGGGAGTCGCCGTCGAACCAGTCGGGGAGCACGCCGAAGGCGGCGCCGAGCGCGAGGGAGGGCACGGCGAGGACCCAGAGCACGGCGTTCATGGCGAGGGGCTGCCTGGCGTGCGCGGGGGCCTCGGTGCCGCGGCCGCGGAAGGCCCGCAGCCACAGGCGGGCGGCGTAGGCGGCGGTCAGCAGGGCGGTGAGCAGTCCGGCCGTCAGCACGATCCATCCGGCGGTGACCGGGCCGGCGGTGCCGTCGGCGCCGGTGTGGGCGGTGGCGGCGTGCTCGGCGGCGACCAGGACGGCCTCCTTGGAGAAGAAGCCGCTGAACGGCGGGATCGCGGCCAGCGCCAGCAGGGCGATGGTCATCGTCCAGTAGGCGTCGGGCACGCGGGCGCGCAGGCCGCTCATGCGGGACATGGCGGCCAGGGAGTTGGTGCCGGCGGCGTGGATGAGGACGCCCGCCCCGAGGAACAGCAGCGCCTTGAAGGCGCCGTGGGTGAGGAGGTGGAAGGCGGCGGCGGAACGGTCGCCGGCGGCGAGGGCGCCGGTCATGTAGCCGAGCTGACCGATGGTCGAGTACGCGAGGACCCGTTTGACGTCGTCCTGCGCCAGGGCGGCGAGGGCCGAGCCGATCATGGTGACGGCGGCCATCACGGCGAGGACGGTCATGGCTGCCTGGGACGCCTGGAAGAGCGGGAGGAGCCGGGCCACGAAGTAGACGCCCGCGGCGACCATGGTGGCGGCGTGGATCAGCGCGGACACCGGCGTGGGGCCCGCCATGGCGTCGGGCAGCCAGGTGTGCAGCGGGAACTGGGCCGACTTGCCCGCCACTCCGGCCAGCAGGAGGAGCGCGATCAGGGTGGGGTGGTCGATCCGTTCCACGGCGGCCAGGGCCGGGGAGCCCGGGTCGACGGCCGTGGTGCGGACGGCCTCCAGGATCTCGGTGATCCGGAAGGAGCGGGCGTCGGCCGCCAGGGCGAACAGACCGATCAGGAACGGCACGTCACCGGCCTTGGTGACCAGGAAGGCCTTCAGCGAGGCGGCGCGCGCCTCGGGGGTCTCCCAGTAGTGGCCGACCAGGAAGTAGGAGCAGATGCCCATGACCTCCCAGCCGACCAGCAGCACCATCAGGTCGCCGGTCTGGACCACCAGCAGCATCGCGGCGGTGAAGAGGGAGACCAGCGCCGCGTACGAGGGGTAGCGGGCGTCGTGGCGGAGGTAGGCGGTGGAGTAGATCTGCACGCAGGCCGCCACCAGCGTGACCAGCACGGCGGCGAGGGCGGCGAAGCCGTCGACGTACAGGGCCAGCTCGATCGGCACCGAGCCGGTGGGGGTGAGCTCGGTGACGGCCTCCACCGGGTCGCCGCCGCCCTGGCGGACGGCGACCAGCACGGCCAGGACGAGCGAGGCGAGCACCGGCAGTACGGCGAGGGGACGGACGAAGCCGGGGGCGGTACGGCCCAGCAGCAGTCCCGCGACCGCGCCGAGGAACGGCAGCAGGGGGACGAGGACGGCGAGGGTGACGGTGCTCATGCGGCGGCCCCGGCCTTCGTGCCGGGCCCGGCACCGGTGCCCGGGTCGGTGGCTGCCCCGGCGCCGGCCCCGGCGCCCGTGCCCGGGTCGTCCCCGGCGGCGTCCGCGCCGGCACGCTCGGTGCCGTCGCGTTCGGCGGTGTCGCGTTCGGCGGTGTCGCGGAGGCGGTCGATGTCGGCGGTGCCGCGGTTGCGGTACACGGCGAGGACGATCGCCAGGCCGATGCCGATCTCGGCGGCGGCGATGGCGATGGTGAACAGGGTCAGCGCCTGGCCCGCGTGGAGCCCGTCGTGGGGGAACGCGGTTGCGGCGGCCCGGCTCAGCCAGGCGTCGAAGGCGACCAGGTTGAGGTTGACGGCGTTGAGCATCAGCTCGACGGACATCAGCACCAGGATGGCGTTCCGGCGTGCCAGGACGCCGTAGACGCCGGTGCAGAAGAGCAGCGCGGACAGGACCGCGGGGTACGCGAGGTGCATCAGCGTTCGTCTCCTTCACCGCGGGCGGCGGCCCGCTTGCGGGAGAGGACGATCGCGCCGACCAGGGCGGCCAGCAGCAGGACGGAGAGGGCCTCGAAGGGGAGGACCCAGTGCTGGAAGAGGGATTCGCCGGTGACCTCGGTGGTGCCGGCGGAGGCCCCGTCCAGTTCGATCCAGGTGGTGCGGAAGGCGTCGACGACCACCCAGACCAGGGCGACCGCCGCGGTCACGGCCACGCCGAGGGCGACCCCGCGGTTGCCGGAGTCGGCGTCCGGCGAGTGTCCGATGGGCGCCCGGGTGAGCATCAGGCCGAAGAGGAGCAGCACCACCACCGACCCGACGTAGATCAGGACCTGCACCCAGGCGATGAACTCCGCGGTGAGCAGCAGGTACTCCACGGCGAGGCCGCCGAGGGCGACCACCAGCCAGAGCGCGGCGTGCACCAGTTGCCGGGTGGTGACGCTGATCACCGCCGCGCCCAGGGTGACCACGCCGACCAGCAGGAAGGCGATCTCCACCCCGGTCGGGGAGAGGAATCCGTGGCTCACGGGGCCTCCCCCTCCTCCGCCTGGCGCAGCTTGTCCGCCGTCCGGCGCGCCGCGGCGATCTCCTTGGGCTCCTCCGCTCCCGCGTCGAGCGCGGGCGGGGCGGGCACCGTCCACATCCACTCGCGGAGCTTGTCCCGCTCGTGGGTGAGTTCGCGGATGTCGGTCTCGGCGTACTCGAACTCCGGCGACCAGAACAGCGCGTCGAACGGGCACACGTCGACGCAGATCCCGCAGTACATGCAGAGCGCGAAGTCGATGGCGAAACGGTCCAGGACGTTGCGCTGGCGCTCGCGTCCGCCGGGGGCGGCCGGGGGCACCGTCTCCTTGTGGGAGTCGATGTAGATGCACCAGTCCGGGCACTCGCGGGCGCAGAGCATGCAGACCGTGCAGTTCTCCTCGAACAGGCCGATCACCCCGCGGGTGCGGGGGGCGAGTTCGGGCTGGACGTCGGGGTACTGCGCGGTCACGTTCTTCCGCATCATCGTGCGCAGGGTGACGGCCAGGCCCTTGGCCAGTCCGCTGCCGGGCACTCCGTGCGTCGAGGGCATTACGGGACCACCACCTTGACGACGCCGGTGAGGGCGATCTGGCCGAGGGCAAGGGGAACCAGGAAGGTCCATGACAGCTTTTGCAACTGGTCCTCCCGCAGCCGGGGGTAGGTGACGCGCAGCCAGATCACCACGAAGGCCAGGACGGCGGTCTTCAGCAGCGTCCAGAACCATCCGAGGCCGTCACCGCCGAACGGGCCGTGCCAGCCGCCGAGGAACAGCACGGTGGTCAGGCCGCAGAGGACGACGATGCCGGCGTACTCGGCGAGCAGGAAGAAGGCGAAGCGCAGGCCGGTGTACTCGGTGTACGCGCCGAAGATGATCTCCGAGTCGGCCACCGGCATGTCGAACGGCGGGCGCTGGAGCTCGGCGAGGCCGGCCACGAAGAACACGATCGCGCCGACGATCTGCCAGGGCAGCCACCACCACTCGAAGGCGTCCACGATGCCGGTGAGCGAGACGGTGCCGGCCGCCATGGCGATCGAGGCGGCGGCGAGCAGCATGGGGAGCTCGTAGGAGAGGAGCTGGGCGGCGGTGCGGAGGCCGCCGAGCAGGGAGAACTTGTTCGCGGACGCCCAGCCGCCCATCAGCGAGCCGAGGACGCCGACGCCCATCACGGCCAGGGCGAAGAAGATCCCCGCGTCGATCGCCTGGCCCACGGCGTCGCCCGGGCCGAGCGGGATGACCAGCAGGACCAGCAGGTACGGCAGGAGGGCGACGGCGGGGGCGAGCTGGAAGATCCGCCGGTCCGCGCCGTTGGGGACGACGTCCTCCTTCTGCACGAACTTCACGCCGTCGGCGACGAGCTGGGCCCAGCCGTGGAAGCCGCCGGCGTACATGGGGCCGAGGCGGCCCTGCATGTGCGCCATCACCTTGTGCTCGGTCTGGCCCACGACCAGGGGGAGGACCAGGAAGGCGGCGAGGACGGCGAGCAGGCGCAGGGTGACGTCGAGTGCGTCGGTCACTGTCCGCCTCCCTCGGGGTGGTCGGTGGTGCGTTCGTCGTTGTCGTGCGTCGCGTTGTCGTTCGTCGTGTTCTCGCCCGCGGCCGTGTCCTTGCCCTTGCCCTCGCCCTCGCCCTCGCCCTCGGCGGGGGTGTCGGGCTCCTCGAAGGCGGGCTTGGCGTGGTGCCACGGGGCGTCGGGGCTGCGGGGCGCGGTGCCCGGGCGGCCCGGAGCCGCCGCCTCCCCGCGCTGCGACGCGGAACCCTCCGACACGCTGCGGGCACGCCGCGGACCCGCACCGGACACCGGGGCCTCGGGCGCGCCGCCCGCCGCCTCCCCGCGCTGCGACGCGGACCCCCCGGAGACGCTCCGCGCGCGCCGCGGGGCCTCGGTGCCCTGGGACGCGGAGCCCTCCGCGGCGCTGCGGGAACGCCGCGGGGTCTCGGGCCCCTGGGACGCCGAGCCCTCGGTGGCGGTGCGGGTGCGGCGGGGGCGGTCGGCGGCGGCGCCACGGGCGGGCGCGGCCGGGAGGGTGCCCCTCAGCGGGCCCCACTCGTTGGGGTCCGGCACCCCCGGTGGCAGCATCTGCCGCCGCCGGGGCCCGCCGTGGTCCCCCGCCGCGGACTCGCCCGGCTCCTTCGCGCCCGGCCACGCCTTGGCGACCCGCGCCGCGAGCACGAAGTCCTTGCGCAGCGGATGTCCCTCGAAGCCCTCCGGCAGCAGCAGCGGCTCCAGCCCGGGGTGGCCGTCGAACCGCACGCCGAACATCTCGTGGGTCTCCCGCTCGTGCCAGGCGGCTCCCGCGTAGACGCCGACCGCCGAGGCCAGCAGCGGCGCGTCGTGCGGCACGGTGGTGCGCAGCAGCAGGCGCCGGACCGGTCCGAGCGCGGCCACGTGGGCGCAGACCCGGAAGCCGGTGCCCGGTTCGTCCACCGCGCTCAGCCAGTCGAAGAAGGTGCACCCGAGCCGGTCCCGGGCCACGGTCAGCGCCTGGATCCAGGACTCCGGCGGCACGTCGACGGTGAGGACCTCGTACGCCTCGTGCGCCTCGGCGCCCTCGCCGAAGAGCGCGTCCGCCGGCTCCGGCAGCCAGCCCTCGCTCATCGGTCCCCCTCCGGGGCCGGCGGCCGTACCGGAGCGCTCCGCAGCGCGGCGGTCGAGGGGCGGGGGGCCGCGCCGGCCGCCGGGCCGTACCGCTCCCCCAGCGACTCCCTGGCGATCTTCTCCTGGAGCTTGATGATCCCCTGGAGCAGCGCCTCCGGCCGCGGCGGGCAGCCCGGCACGTACACGTCGACGGGGACGATCTGGTCGACGCCCTTGGTCACCGAGTAGGAGTCCCAGTAGGGCCCGCCGCAGTTGGCGCAGGCGCCGAAGGAGATGACGTACTTGGGCTCCGGCATCTGCTCGTAGAGCCGCTTCACCGCGGGCGCCATCTTGTCGGTGACGGTGCCCGAGACGACCATCAGGTCGGCCTGGCGCGGTCCGGGCGCGAACGGGATAACGCCGAGGCGCATGAAGTCGTGCCGGGACATCGACGCGGCGATGAACTCGATGGCGCAGCAGGCCAGCCCGAAGTTGAAGACCCACAGCGAGTACCGGCGGCCCCAGTTGAGGACCACCTTCATCGGCTCGGGCGCCAGCCGGGACAGTGCGCCCAGCCGCTTGGGCTCGGGCAGCATCACCGGCTCCGGCTCGGGGGTGCCGGCGGCGGAGGCAGCGGTCACGTCCATTCCAGGACGCCCTTCTTGTAGGCGTACAGCAGGCCCACGGCGAGGAAGCCGAGGAAGAGGAACATCTCCACGAGGGTGGTGGCCCCGTAGCCCGGCGTGTCGAAGACGGTCGCCCAGGGGAAGAGGAACACCGAGTCCACCGCGAAGATCACGTACAGGAAGGCGTAGACGTAGTACCTGACCTGGGTGTGCGCCCAGCCCTCGCCGACCGGGTCGACGCCGCACTCGTAGGTGAGCAGTTTCTCGGGTGTCGGCACCACGGGCCGCAGCAGGCGTCCCGCGCCGAAGGCGGCGGCGACGAACAGCACGCCGACCGCGGCGAGGAGGCCCACGACCGAGTAGGACGGGAAGTAGTCGGGCACCTCTGTCCTCGCTCCTCACGTCTGATCGCTCGGGAAACGTACGCAACGGGAGTCTAGGCCCTGGGTCCTCGGCGGCGTCCGGGTGCGGTGGTGGGGTTTTCCCCCGTACGGCTCGGCAGGGCCGCCTCATGGCGCGGGCCCGTTCCCGGCGGGCAGTCTGGCCCCATGACCACCGAACCGACTCCGGCCCCGCTGCCGGCCTCGTCCCCGGCGGCCCCGGTCCCGGCCCCGCAGCCGGACGGTGACCGCCTTCCTCCGGCGCGTCCGGCCTACGACGCCTACACCTGGCGGGAGATCGCCTTCCTGCTGAGCAACCTCCCGGTGACCGTGGTCGGCTTCACCTACGCCATGGTCGTGCTGCCGACCGCGGCCGGACTGACCGTCACCGCGATCGGGCTGCCGCTGATGGCCCTGGCCCTGATGGGCGCACGGGTGCTAGGAGGGTTGGAGCGCGGCCGGGCCCGCCGGCTGCTGGGCCTGCGGATCGACGAGCCGAGCCCCCTGCGGTCGCACAGCCGCTCGAGCGGGTTCTTCACCCGTCTGTGGACGGCGCTGAAGGACCCGGTGGGCTGGCGGTCGATGCTCTACCAGCTGATCCGGCTGCCCTGGGGGGTGGTCACCTTCACGGTGACGCTGACCGGCCTGTTCGTCCTGTGGCCGGTGCTCCCCTATCTGGTGCGCGCCATGACGACGGTGGACCGGGCGATGGTCCGGGGCCTGCTGTCGCCCTCCCCGGACCTGGAGCGGCGGATCGCCGAACTGGAGTCCGACCGGGGCGTCGTGATCGACACCGCCGCCGCCGACCTGCGCCGCATCGAGCGCGACCTGCACGACGGCGCCCAGGCCCGGCTGGTCAACCTGGCGATGGGGCTGGGCCTGGCCAAGGAGAAGCTGCTGGAGGACCCGGAGACCGCCGCCGCCATGGTCGACGAGGCGCACGGCGAGGTGAAGCTCGCCCTCCAGGAGCTGCGCGACCTGGCCCGCGGCATCCATCCGGCGGTACTCACCGACCGGGGTCTGGACGCGGCGCTGTCCTCGGTGTCGTCCCGCTGCACCGTTCCGGTGCGCGTGTCGGTGGAGCTGGAGAACCGGCCGGCCGAGGCCGTCGAGGGCATCGCCTACTTCACCGTCTCGGAGCTCCTGCAGAACGTCAGCAAGCACAGCGGGGCACGCACCGCCTCGGTGGACGTGTGGCGCTCCGGGAACCGCCTGATGCTCCAGGTCCACGACGACGGCCGGGGCGGCGCGCGGCTCGACGCCGGGACGGGCCTGGCGGGGCTGGCCGAACGGCTGGGCGCGGTGGACGGCGTGTTCGTCGTCGACTCGCCCGAGGGCGGACCGACCACGGTCACCGCCGAACTGCCCTGGCGGGACCGGCCCGTCACCCTCACCAAGGAAGGCTGACGCCATGACCGCCGTCCACCCCTACAAGCGGACCGCCCACGCTCCGGCGGTGCTGGCCCCGCTGCTGGACCCCGCCACCGCCCTGGCCGTCCTGCACTCGCTGCTGAACCTGCCGGTCGCCGTCGTGCTGTTCACCTATGTGGTGACCGCCCTGTCGCTGGGCGCCGGGCTGCTGGTGACGGTGATCGGGCTGCCGGTCCTGGTGCTGGCCCTGGCCGGCTGCCGGCTGCTCGGCGCCGCGGAGCGGGCCCGGGTGCGGCTGCTGCTGGGCGTGCCGGTCGCCGCGCCGGAGCCCCTGGAGCCGCGCGGGGACGCGCCGCGGCCGGTCGCCTGGTGCGGCGCGGTGCTGCGCAGCGGCTCGACCTGGCGGCAGGCCCTGTACGCCTTCGTCCACCTGCCGTGGGCGGTGGTCTCCTTCACCGTGACGGTGACCCTGTGGACGGCCGGCCTGGGGATGCTGTCGATGCCCCTCTGGTACTGGACGCTGCCGGCCGACAACCGGGAGATCCACCTCTTCGGCGACGGCTCCCTGTGGGGCTCCACCCCGCTCGAACTGCTGGTGGCGTGCCTGGTGGGCGCGGCGGTGACCCTGGGCGCGGCCTGGACGGTGCGCGGGACGGCCGCGGTCGACGCGGCCCTGGCCCGCGGCCTGCTCGGGCCCTCGGGGAGGACCGCGCGCTGACGGCGGCGCGAAGGGGTGACCGGCGGGGGCGGAAACGCCCCCGCCGCCGTGATGTTGCTGGGATGCTGGGCTCGTGGAGAACGTGGAGGACAACAGGGTGCGGGTCGTCATCGCCGAGGACTCGGTGCTGCTGCGTGAGGGGCTGACGCGGCTGCTCACCGACCGGGGCCACGAGGTGGTCGCGGGGGTCGGCGACGGCGAGGGACTGGTGAAGACGGTCTCGGACCTCGCCACGCGGGGGGAGCTGCCCGACGTGGTGGTGGCCGACGTGCGGATGCCGCCCACCCATACGGACGAAGGGGTGCGGGCCGCCGTCCGGATCCGCAAGGACCACCCCGAGGTGGGCGTGCTGGTGCTCTCGCAGTACGTGGAGGAGCGGTACGCCACCGAACTGCTGGCCGGCTCCAGCCGGGGCGTGGGCTACCTGCTCAAGGACCGGGTGGCCGACATCCGCGAGTTCACCGACGCGGTGGTGCGGGTGGCCGGGGGCGGGACGGCGCTGGACCCCGAGGTGGTGGCCCAGCTCCTCGGCCGCAGCCGCCGCCAGGACGTGCTGGAGGGGCTGACCCCGCGCGAGCGGGAGGTGCTGGGGCTGATGGCGGAGGGCCGGACGAACTCGGCGATCGCCCGCAGGCTGGTGGTCAGCGACGGAGCGGTGGAGAAGCACGTCAGCAACATCTTCATGAAGCTGGGCCTGGCACAGAGTGACGGGGATCACCGGCGGGTTCTCGCCGTCCTCACCTATCTGAACTCCTGAACCGGTGCCACCCTGGACGCCGGGCCGCTACTGACAGTTTGTCAGCAGCGACCGGCCCCGCGCTCCAGCGCCATGCGAGTCCGAGCGAATGACACAGGAAGGCAGCCCTTACAGACTTAGGGTTGAAGCGGGGCCACCGGTCCGAGGCGGCTCCCGCACAGGCCGCCCAGGGAGGTCCAGTTCAGTGACCAGCCAGGTCAGTACAGAGCGTGAACCGGCAGCGGCGAAGGACGTCCGCCGGCTGGAACGGGTGGTCATCCGCTTCGCGGGTGACTCGGGTGACGGGATGCAGCTCACCGGCGACCGTTTCACCTCGGAGACGGCGTCCTTCGGCAACGACCTGTCGACCCTGCCCAACTTCCCCGCCGAGATCCGCGCCCCCGCAGGCACCCTCCCGGGCGTCTCCTCCTTCCAGCTCCACTTCGCGGATCACGACATCCTCACCCCCGGCGACGCGCCGAACGTGCTGGTCGCCATGAACCCGGCCGCGCTCAAGGCGAACCTCGCCGACCTGCCGCGCGGCGCGGAGATCATCGTCAACACCGACGAGTTCACCCCCCGCGCGCTGCAGAAGGTCGGCTACGCGGCCGACCCGCTCGCGGACGGTTCGCTGGACGGCTACCAGGTGCACCCGGTGCCGTTGACCACACTTACGGTCGAGGCTCTCAAGGAATTCGGTCTCACCCGGAAGGAGGCCGAGCGCAGCAAGAACATGTTCGCGCTGGGCCTGCTCAGCTGGATGTACCACCGGCCGACCGAGGGCACCGAGGCGTTCCTGCGCAAGAAGTTCGCCAGGAAGCCGCAGATCGCCGAGGCGAACATCGCCGCCTTCCGGGCGGGCTGGAACTTCGGCGAGACCACGGAGGACTTCGCCGTCTCCTACGAGGTGGCCCCGGCCTCGCGGGCGTTCCCGCCCGGCCGGTACCGCAACATCTCCGGCAACCTGGCGCTGTCCTACGGCCTGATCGCGGCCTCCCGCCAGGCCGGACTGCCCCTCTACCTGGGCTCCTACCCGATCACCCCGGCCTCCGACATCCTGCACGAGCTCAGCCGGCACAAGAACTTCGGCGTGCGCACCTTCCAGGCGGAGGACGAGATCGCCGGCATCGGCGCCGCGCTCGGCGCGGCCTTCGGCGGCTCGCTGGCGGTCACCACGACCTCCGGCC
This sequence comes from Streptomyces sp. NPDC002640, assembly GCF_053592575.1. Taxonomy (NCBI): domain Bacteria; kingdom Bacillati; phylum Actinomycetota; class Actinomycetes; order Kitasatosporales; family Streptomycetaceae; genus Streptomyces; species Streptomyces sp. NPDC002640. The sequence goes on from NZ_JBSFVZ010000002.1 coordinate 388,087, forward strand.
CCGGCGTGGCGCTGAAGTCCGAGACGGTGGGCCTCGCGGTCTCGCTGGAGCTGCCGCTGCTGATCGTGGACATCCAGCGCGGCGGCCCGTCGACGGGCCTGCCCACCAAGACGGAGCAGGCGGACCTGCTCCAGGCGATGTACGGCCGCAACGGCGAGGCCCCGGTCCCGGTGGTCGCGCCGCGCACCCCGGCGGACTGCTTCGACGCCGCGCTGGAGGCCGCCCGGATCGCCCTGACCTACCGCACCCCGGTCTTCCTGCTCTCCGACGGCTACCTCGCCAACGGCAGCGAGCCCTGGCGGATCCCGGAGGTGGCCGACCTGCCCGACCTGCGGGTGGCCTTCGCCGACGGGCCGAACCACACCACCGAGGACGGCGTCGAGGTCTTCTGGCCGTACAAGCGCGACCCCGAGACGCTGGCCCGCCCCTGGGCGGTTCCGGGCACGCCCGGCCTGGAGCACCGGATCGGCGGCATCGAGAAGCAGGACGGCACGGGCAACATCTCCTACGACCCGGCCAACCACGACTTCATGGTGCGCACCCGCCAGGCCAAGGTGGACGGCATCGCGGTGCCGGACGTCGAGGTCGACGACCCGGACGGCGACGCCCGGATCCTGGTCCTCGGCTGGGGCTCCACCTACGGGCCGATCACGGCGGCGGTGCGCCGGCTGCGCGGCATCGGCCACGCGGTCGCCCAGGCCCACCTGCGGCACCTCAACCCGTTCCCGTCCAACCTGGGCGAGGTGCTCCGGGCCTACGACAAGGTGGTGGTCCCGGAGATGAACCTGGGCCAGCTCGCCTCCCTGCTCCGGGCGAAGTACCTGGTCGACGCCCGCTCCCACACCCAGGTCAACGGCATGCCGTTCAAGGCGGAGCAGCTCGCCGCGGCGCTGAAGGAGGCCATCGATGGCTGACAACCTGCTCCAGCTGGTCCCCAAGGCGGACGGCCGGCAGACGATGAAGGACTTCAAGTCGGACCAGGAGGTCCGCTGGTGCCCGGGCTGCGGCGACTACGCGATCCTCGCCGCCGTGCAGGCGTTCATGCCGGAGCTCGGGCTGGCGAAGGAGAACATCGTCTTCGTCTCCGGCATCGGCTGCTCCTCCCGCTTCCCGTACTACATGAACACCTACGGGATGCACTCCATCCACGGCCGCGCCCCGGCCATCGCCACCGGCCTGGCCACCTCGCGGCGGGACCTGAGCGTCTGGGTGGTCACCGGTGACGGCGACGCCCTCTCCATCGGCGGCAACCACCTGATCCACGCCCTGCGCCGCAACGTCAATCTGAAGATCCTGCTGTTCAACAACCGGATCTACGGACTGACCAAGGGCCAGTACTCCCCCACCTCGGAGCTCGGCAAGATCACCAAGTCGACCCCGATGGGCTCGCTGGACGCACCCTTCAACCCGGTGTCGCTGGCGCTGGGCGCGGAGGCGAGCTTCGTGGCGCGGACGGTGGACTCCGACCGCAAGCACCTCACCGAGGTGCTCCGGCAGGCCGCCGACCACGAGGGCACGGCCCTGGTGGAGATCTACCAGAACTGCAACATCTTCAACGACGGCGCCTTCGACGTGATCAAGGACCGGGAGCGGGCGCAGGAGGCCGTGATCCGCCTGGAGCACGGGCAGCCGATCCGCTTCGGCGCGGACGACGCCAAGGGGGTGGTCCGCGACCGCGCGACCGGCGACCTCACGGTGGTCGACGTCACGCCGGAGAACGAGGCCGAGGTCCTGGTCCACGACGCGCACGCCGCCTCGCCGACCACCGCCTTCGCGCTCTCCCGCCTGGCCGACCCGGACACCCTGCACCACACGCCCATCGGCGTCCTGCGGTCGGTGCGGCGCCCGGTGTACGACACGCTGATGGCGCGCCAGCTGGAGGACGCCGTCGAGCGGCAGGGCGAGGGCGACCTGGGGGCGCTGCTGGCGGGCAGCGACACCTGGACCGTCACCGGCTGAGCCCGGCACCACCCGCGCGCCCCTCCTGTCAGGACCGTATGTCGATACGGGAATGACAGGAGGGGCGCGCGGCGTTACCGTCCGAACGTGCCGACGCTGCGGGAGCGAGGCATGCAGAAGGAGGAGACATGCCCCAGCCGGCGCCGCGGAACGAGAACAAGATCGGTCTGCTGAACGGATTCGCCGCCTACGGCATGTGGGGCCTGGTCCCCCTCTTCTGGCCACTGCTGAAGCCCTCCGGCGCCGCCGAGATCCTGGCGCACCGCATGATCTGGTCACTGGTCCTGGTCGGCGCGATCCTCCTGGTGATACGCCGCTGGGCCTGGGCCGGCGAGCTGATACGCCAGCCGCGCAAGCTGGCGCTGATCGCCGTGGCCGCCGCCGTGATCACCGTCAACTGGGGCGTCTACATCTGGGCGGTCAACGCCGGGCAGGTCGTCGAGGCCTCCCTCGGCTACTTCATCAACCCGCTGGTCACCATCGCGCTCGGCGTGCTCCTGCTGAAGGAGCGGCTGCGTCCCGTCCAGTGGGCGGCGGTCGGCGTCGGCGTCGCCGCCGTGGTGGTGCTGACCGTCGGCTACGGCCGCCTGCCGTGGATCTCCCTCACCCTCGCCTTCTCCTTCGCCGCGTACGGCCTGGTGAAGAAGAAGGTGAACATCGGCGGCCTGGAGTCCATGGCCGCCGAGACCGCGCTCCAGTTCCTCCCCGCCCTCGCCTACCTGCTGTGGCTGGGGTCCCGGGGCAGCTCCACCTTCGGCACCGAGGGCGCCGGGCACGCCGCGCTGCTGGCCGCCACCGGAGTGGTCACCGCCGTGCCGCTGATCTGCTTCGGCGCCGCCGCGATCCGGGTCCCGCTGTCCACGCTGGGCCTGCTGCAGTACCTGGCGCCGGTCTTCCAGTTCGCGCTGGGCGTCCTCTACTTCCACGAGGCCATGCCGCCGGAGCGCTGGGCCGGCTTCGCCCTGGTCTGGCTCGCGCTGTCCCTGCTCACCTGGGACGCGCTGCGCACCGCCCGCCGCTCGGCCCGCGCCCTGCGGAAGGCGGCCGCCGCGGCGGTGGCCACGGCTCCCGTGGTGGGCCCGGCCGACCCGGCGGCGGTCCCCGAGACCGGTGTGGCGGCCGTGGCGGGGACCGGTGCGGCCGCGGTCGCGGAGACCGGTGCGGCCACTGTCCCGGACCCGCGCGCGGCGGGTGCCCCGGAGCGCACCGCCTGATCACGCATTCCGGTTGCGCACGCCCGCTCACCACCCGTAAGAGTGGTGGCATGACGGAACCCACGACGCCTGTCCACTGGAAGCTCGTCGTCGACGCGGCCGACCCGCACGCCCTGGCCGACTTCTGGGCGGCCGCGCTGCACTACCTCCCCGAGGACCACGCCCCACTGGTGGAGAAGCTGCTGGCCGCCGGGGTGGTGCCGGCCGAGGCCACCCTGGAGTGGCGGGGCCGCGCGGCGTGGCGGAACCTGGCGGCGGTCCGGCACCCGGACGACCCGTACGACGAGGAGTCCGGCACCGGGCTGGGGCGTCGACTGCTGTTCCAGCGGGTCCCGGAACCGAAGACCGTCAAGAACCGCCTCCACCTCGACCTCCACCCCGGTGAGGGCCTGCGCGCCGCCGAGGTGGAGCGGCTCACCTCCCTGGGCGCGCGGGTGCTGCGCGAGGTCCGCGAGCAGGGCGGCGCGTGGACGGTGATGTACGACCCCGAGGGCAACGAGTTCTGCCTCCACTGAGCCTGTCGCCGGCCCCGCGCGTTCCCCGGGTTCGCGCGGGCCTGTGGAAAACTCCGGGCCCGTCGGTCCGTCCCCCTATGGTGGAGGCAGGGCTACGGACGGCAGGGACAGGCGGTACAGGTGTGACCACGGCAACCATGACGGAGACGGACGCGGACGGACCCGCGGAGACCCCGGCACTCGAGACGCTGCGCAGGGTCTTCGGCTACGAGTCCTTCCGCGGCGAGCAGCAGGCCGTGGTCGAGCACGTCGTCTCGGGCGGGGACGCGGTCGTCCTGATGCCCACCGGCGGCGGCAAGTCCCTCTGCTACCAGATCCCCGCCCTGGTCCGCCCCGGCACCGGCGTGGTGGTCTCCCCGCTGATCGCCCTGATGCAGGACCAGGTCGACGCCCTGCGCGCGGCCGGCGTGCGCGCCGGTTTCGTCAACTCCACCCTGGACCTCGACGAGCAGCGGGTGGTGGAGGCCCAGTTCCTCGCCGGTGAGCTCGACCTGCTCTACCTGGCCCCCGAGCGGCTGCGACTGGAGTCCACGCTCAACCTGCTCTCCCGCGGCCGGATCTCCCTCTTCGCCATCGACGAGGCGCACTGCGTCGCCCAGTGGGGCCACGACTTCCGTCCCGACTACCTCGCCCTGTCGGTGCTGGGCGAGCGCTGGCCGGACGTCCCGCGGATCGCCCTGACCGCGACGGCCACCCGGGCCACCCACGAGGAGATCACCCGCCGGCTCGGCCTCGGCTCGGCGCGGCACTTCGTCGCCGGGTTCGACCGGCCGAACATCCAGTACCGGATCGTGCCCAAGGCGGAACCGAAGAAGCAGCTCCTGGCCTTCCTGCGCGAGGAGCACCAGGGCGACGCCGGCATCGTCTACTGCCTCTCCCGGAACTCGGTCGAGAAGACCGCCGAGTTCCTGACCTCCCACGGCATCGACGCGGTGCCGTACCACGCGGGCCTGGACTCCGGGACCCGCGCCCGCCACCAGGCCCGGTTCCTGCGTGAGGAGGGCCTGGTGGTCGTGGCGACCATCGCCTTCGGCATGGGCATCGACAAGCCGGACGTGCGCTTCGTGGCCCACCTGGACCTGCCGAAGTCGGTCGAGGGCTACTACCAGGAGACCGGCCGCGCGGGCCGCGACGGACTGCCGTCGACGGCCTGGATGACCTACGGCCTCAACGACGTCGTCCAGCTGCGGAAGATGATCCTGTCGGGCGAGGGCGACGAGTCCTTCCGCCGCCGCGCCGAGGCCCACCTGGACGCCATGCTGGCCCTGTGCGAGACGGTGCGGTGCCGCAGGGGCCAGCTGCTCGCCTACTTCGGCCAGGAGGCAGAGAAGGAGCACTGCGGCAACTGCGACACCTGCCTCAGCCCGCCGGAGACCTGGGACGCCACGGTGGCCGCGCAGAAGGCGCTGTCCACCGTGGTCCGGCTGGACCGTGAACGGCGCCAGAAGTTCGGCGCCACCCAGATCACCGACATCCTGCTCGGCAAGCGCACGGCCAAGGTGATCCAGTTCGACCACGACCAGCTCTCGGTCTTCGGCATCGGCGAGGACCTGGCCGAGGGCGAGTGGCGCGGCGTGATCCGCCAACTGCTGGCCCAGGGCCTGCTGTCGGTGGAGGGCGAGTACGGCACGCTGGTGCTGACCGAGGGCAGCGCCGCCGTGCTGCGCGGCGAGCGGCAGGTGCCGATGCGCAAGGAGCCCAAGAAGGCGCCCTCCGCCCGTGGTGAGCGCAAGGCCAAGGCCGCGGCTGCCGCGGCCGAGCTGCCCGAGGAACTCCAGCCGGTCTTCGAGGCGCTGCGCGCGTGGCGGGCCGAGTGGGCCCGTGAGCAGGGCGTCCCCGCCTACGTCGTCTTCCATGACGCCACGCTGCGCGAGATCGCGGCGGCCCGCCCGTCCTCGGTGGACGAGCTCCGCGGGATCAGCGGCATCGGCGAGAAGAAGCTGGCCACCCACGGCGAGAGCGTGGTCGAACTCCTGGCCTCGCTGGACGAGTGATCGCTCAGATGAGATGACCAACGCCCTATTGCACACATCACGCTGAGCTGTCAACCCGTCACGGGGGCGCGCCGGAGGATCCGTATTCTCTGATCATGCCCGCACCCGCCGCCTATGCGCCCCCCTCCCGTGCGCTCCCCGCGTACGCGCTCGTCGCCACCGACCTGGACGGCACGCTCCTGCGTGACGACGACACCGTCTCACCCCGCACCCGCGCCGCACTGGGGTGCGCGGCCAGGGCGGGGGCCCGCCATCTGGTGGTGACCGGCCGCCCCGCGCCGCGGGTCCGCGACCTGCTCGCCGGCATCGGCGGCGGCTTCGCGGTGTGCGGCCAGGGCGCCCAGCTCTACGACGCCGACCGGGACCGCCTGGTGTGGTCGATGACCCTGGACCGGGAGCTGGCGGAGACCGCGCTCGGCAAGATCGAGGCCGAGGTGGGCCAGGTGTACGCGGCCGTCGACCAGGACGGCGTCCAGGGGCTCACGCTGATCGAGCCCGGCTACCGGATGGCGCGGCCGACGCTGCCCGCGGTGCGGGTCGGCCGGCGCGACGACCTGTGGGAGCGGCCCATCACCAAGGTGCTGCTGGCCCACCCCCGGCTGACCGACGACGAGCTGACCGCGGTGGCCGCCGCCGCGGTGGGCTCGCTGGCGACGGCGACCATGTCCGGCCCCGGCACCGTCGAACTGCAGCCGCACGGCGTCACCAAGGCGACCGGCCTGGCCATGGCGGCGTCCCGGCTGGGCCTCGGCCCGGAGGACGCCATCGCCTTCGGCGACATGCCGAACGACGTGCCCATGTTCAGATGGGCGGCCCACGGCGTCGCCATGGCCAACGCGCACGCCGACCTGAAGGCGGTGGCCGACGAGGTCACCACGACCAACGAGGACGACGGCGTGGCCGTCGTCCTCGAGCGGTTGTTCCCGTCCCCGTGAGCCACGGGTGACGGGGTCGGTCAGTAGGGACCGTTGACGTTGTCGATCGAGCCGTAGCGGTCGGCCGCGTAGTTGCAGGCGGCGACGATGTTGGCGACCGGGTCGAACGGCGAGGGCTCGGTGCCCTCGACGTGGTACGCGTCGAAGGTGGGGTCGATCACCTGCAGCAGCCCCTTGGAGGGGATGCCGTTGATCGCGTTGATGTCCCAGTCGTTGATGGCGAGCGGGTTGCCCGAGGACTCGCGCATCACGTTGCGGTGGATGCCCTCGTAGGTGCCCGGGATGCCGTTCTTCGCCATGACGGCGAGGGCCTCGCGGATCCAGCCGTCGAGGTTGTCCTGGGTGGCGGCCAGGTGAGTGACCTTGTTGCCCGGGGCGACGGCGACCTTGGCCTGGGCGGCCGAGGTCTGGGCGGCCGAGGTCTGGGCGGCCGGGGTCTCGGCGGCCCAGGCGCCGGTGGCACCCATGACCGGGGTGGCGACGACGGCCGCGGCGACGGCCAGGGCCGAGGCGGTACGGGTGAGACGGGACATTGCGCTCTTCCTTTCCGGCGCCTGCGAGGTGAGCTGTCGGGTTCGGGCCAGAAAGGCTGCCCGGCCCGTCGCCCTGGCGGGCGGCAGGCTTCACCCCGAGCCGTCCGGAGCGCGCTCCGGTCCGGCGGTGTACCTGGGTCCCCCGCTCCTGCCGTGCGTGGAATGGATCAGTGAGGACCGGACGGCGGCAGGACTCGGCGTTCCACCCGGCTGGCGCGAAACGTATGTGAGAGCGAATGTCCGAAACAAGTACGAACTCGGATGATCAAGACCCTTGATCATGGTTACGGGTGATTTGCCCCTCGCCCGCCCGCACCGGGCCACCCCAACTGGCTTTTGCCAGAGCCGAGTTCGGGCCAGCCGCCCCATCCATCCGGCCACCCGCTCCTGTGGCTCATGTCACGGATCAGCCGTTGGCCACCCAAAAGGAGTGAATGCGAAACTACCCGCACAACCCTTCTAAACCGGACAGGGGTGTCTCCGGCCATCTGGCGGGTGGGGGCTGTCGGTGATCGAAAGCTGACCGGATACGCTGAGTGGGGTGATGGCAATGACCTATCGACAAACCGTGTAACCGTCGACACACACCAGCAGACAGGAGACCCCTCGTGACCGTGGTCGGGCCGTTCGGGCTGAGGGTTCGGGACCAGGCGCTGGAGGCCGCAGTCCAGGCCGGCATGGCGGCCGTCGAGGAAGGTCTGCTCGAAGCCACCAAGAGCGAGGTCCCGTTCATCACCGAGGCCGCGCAGCACCTGGTGAAGGCGGGCGGCAAGCGGTTCCGCCCGCTGCTCGTGATGCTCGCCGCGCAGTTCGGGGACCCGGACGCCCCGGGCATCGTCCCCTCGGCCGTGGTCGTCGAGCTCACCCACCTCGCCACCCTCTACCACGACGACGTCATGGACGAGGCCGAGGTGCGCCGCGGGGTGCCCAGCGCCAACAGCCGCTGGAGCAACTCGGTCGCGGTCCTCACCGGCGACTTCCTGTTCGCGCGGGCCTCGCACATCCTGGCCGACCTGGGCCCGGAGGCGGTACGGGTGCAGGCCGAGGCGTTCGAGCGCCTGGTCACCGGCCAGATCCTGGAGACCGCCGGTCCGGCCGAGGGGCGCTCCCCCATCGACCACTACCTCGACGTGATGGCCGGCAAGACCGGCTCGCTGGTCGCGGTCGCCTGCCGCTTCGGCGCGCTGATGTCGGGCGCCGACCACCAGGTCGTGGACGTGCTGACCCAGTACGGCGAGCGGCTCGGCGTGGCGTTCCAGCTCGCCGACGACGTCCTGGACATCGCCTCCGAGTCCTCGGACTCCGGCAAGACCCCCGGCACCGACCTCCGCGAGGGCATCGCCACCCTGCCGGTGCTGCGCCTGCGCGAGCGGGTGGAGCGGCTGGGGCTGGCGGAGGACGTCGAGCTGTGCGAGCTGCTGGACTCCGACCTGACGGACGAGGCGCGGCTCGCCGAGGCGGTGGCGCGGCTGCGGGCCCACCCGGCGCTGGAGGAGGCACGGGCGGACACGGTGCGGTACGCGCAGGAGGCCCGGGCGGCGCTGACCCCGCTGCCGGAGTGCGAGGCGCGGACGGCGCTGGTGCACCTGTGCGACGCGGTCGTGCACCGGGCGGGCTGACCCGCCGCGGCCCCGGGCGGGCTGACCCCCGCCGCGGCCTCGGCCGCGCGACCCCTGCCGCGGCCCCGGCCGCGCTCCCCGCGTGTACGCCGAAGGCCCGGCTCCTGGTGGAGCCGGGCCTTCGGCGTGGATGCCGGCGCCTGGTGGGGCGAGCCGCCGTCAGGCGGCGGGTCGGCCTCAGGTGGCGGGCGCGCCTGCAGGTGCGGGCCGGCCGTCAGCGGACGAAGGTGCCTGCCGAGGTCGCCAGGTCGAGGAAGTACTGCGGGGCGACGCCCAGCACCACCGTGACCGCCACGCCGACCGCGATCGCCGTGGTCGTCAGCGGCGACGGCACCGCCACCGTCGGCCCCTCCGGCTTGGGTTCGCTGAAGAACATCAGCACGATCACCCGGATGTAGAAGAACGCCGCGACCGCCGAGGACAGCACGCCGACCACCACCAGCGGCGCCGCGCCGCCCTCCGCGGCGGCCTTGAACACGGCGAACTTGCCCGCGAACCCGGAGGTCAGCGGGATGCCCGCGAAGGCCAGCAGGAACACCGCGAACACCGCCGCCACCAGCGGCGAACGCCGCCCGAGCCCGGCCCACTTGGACAGGTGGGTGGCCTCGCCGCCCGCGTCGCGCACCAGCGTCACCACGGCGAAGGCGCCGACCGTGACGAAGGAGTAGGCGGCCAGGTAGAAGAGGACCGAGGAGATGCCCTCGGGCCTCGCCGCGATCACACCGGCCAGGATGAACCCGGCGTGCGCGATCGAGGAGTAGGCCAGCAGCCGCTTGATGTCGGTCTGGGTGATGGCGACGATCGCACCGATCACCATGGTCACCGCGGCCACCGCCCACATCACCGGCCGCCAGTCCCAGCGCAGGCCCGGCAGCACCACGTACAGCAGCCGCAGCAGCGCGCCGAAGGCCGCCACCTTGGTCGCCGACGCCATGAAGCCGGTCACCGGGGTGGGAGCGCCCTGGTAGACGTCGGGCGTCCACATGTGGAACGGCACCGCGCCGACCTTGAAGAGCAGGCCCATCGTGACCAGAGCGGCACCCAGGAGCAGCAGCGCGTCGTTGCCCATGGTCCCGGCGAGGGCCGGGCTGACGTCCTGGACGGTGCCCTCGACGACCTGGGCGATCCGGCCGTAGGAGACCGAGCCGGCGTAGCCGTACAGCAGGGCGATGCCGAACAGGGTGAACGCCGAGGCGAAGGCGCCCAGCAGGAAGTACTTGACCGCGGCCTCCTGCGACAGCAGCCGCTTGCGGCGGGCCAGCGCGCAGAGCAGGTACAGCGGGAGGGAGAAGACCTCCAGCGCGATGAACAGGGTCAGCAGGTCGTTGGCGGCCGGGAAGACCATCATGCCGCCGACCGCGAACATCAGCAGCGGGAAGACCTCGGTGGTGGTGAAACCGGCCTTCACGGCCGCCTTCTCGCCCTCGCTGCCGGGCACCGCCGCCGCCTGCGCGGCGAAGGAGTCCACCTGGTTGCCGTGCGCCGCCGGGTCCAGGCGCCGCTCGGCGAAGGTGAACAGCGCCACCAGGCCGACCAGCAGGACCACGCCCTGCAGGAACAGCGCGGGCCCGTCGACGGCGAGCGCGCCCTCGGCGGCGATCCCGGCCTCGGTGGTGGCGTAGCCGCTCACCGCCAGCGCCACCACGGCGGCGAAGCCGGCGGCGAGCGCGACGGCGGCGAGGAAGAGCTGCGCGGGGTAGCGGCCCCGGCGGGGCACGAAGGCCTCCACCAGGATGCCCAGCACCGCCGCGCCGATCACGATCAGCACGGGCGAGAGCTGCGCGTACTCGATCGTGGGGGCCTCGATCTTCGCGATCGGCTCGGCCGCGGGTGCGGCCAGGTCTGTCCACAGGCCGTGGACGGCTGATGCGCTCACTTGGCCGCCTCCACCTCGGGCTCGGGGTCGTGCTGCTGCACGTCGGACATGGTGTGCCGGACCGCCGGGTTGACGAGGTCCGTGAGGGGCTTCGGGTAGACGCCCAGGAAGATCAGCAGGGCGATCAGCGGCGCGACGACCGCCAGTTCACGCACCCGCAGGTCGGGCAGCTTGGTCAGTTCGGGCTTGACCGGGCCGGTCATGGTCCGCTGGTAGAGCACCAGCGTGTAGAGCGCGGCCAGGACGATGCCGAAGGTGGCGATGATCCCGACCACCGGGTACCGGGCGAACGCGCCCACCAGCACCAGGAACTCGCTGACGAACGGGGCGAGTCCGGGCAGCGACAGGGTGGCCAGACCGCCGATCAGGAAGGTGCCGGCCAGCACCGGGGCGACCTTCTGCACCCCGCCGTAGTCGGCGATCAGGCGCGAGCCGCGGCGGGAGATCAGGAAGCCGGCCACCAGCATCAGCGCCGCCGTCGAGATCCCGTGGTTGACCATGTACAGCGTGGCGCCGGACTGGCCCTGGCTGGTCATCACGAAGATGCCGAGGATGATGAAGCCGAAGTGGGAGATCGACGCGTACGCCACCAGCCGCTTGATGTCCCGCTGGCCGACCGCCAGCAGCGCCCCGTAGACGATGCTGATCAGCGCCAGCACCAGCACCACCGGGGTGGCCCACTTGCTGGCCTCCGGGAAGAGACCGAGGCAGAAGCGGAGCATCGCGAAGGTGCCGACCTTGTCGACCACCGCGGTGATCAGCACGGCGACAGGGGCGGTGGCCTCGCCCATGGCGTTGGGCAGCCAGGTGTGCAGCGGCCACAGCGGCGCCTTCACCGCGAAGGCGAGGAAGAAGCCGAGGAAGAGCAGCCGCTCGGTGTTCGTCGCCATCTCCAGCTCGCCGCTGGCGCGGGCGGCCACGATGTCCGGGAGCGAGAAGCTGCCCGCCGCCACGTACAGCCCGATCACCGCGGCCAGCATGATCAGGCCGCCGGCCAGGTTGTAGAGCAGGAACTTGACCGCCGCGTACGACCGCTGGGTGGCGGCCGCCTCCTCGCCGCCCTGGTGGGCGCGGTCCCCGAAGCCGCCGATGAGGAAGTACATCGGGATGAGCATGGCTTCGAAGAAGATGTAGAAGAGGAAGACGTCGGTGGCCTCGAAGGAGAGGATCACCATCGCCTCGACCATCAGGATCAGCGCGAAGAAGCCCTGGGTGGGCCTCCACCGCTTGGTCTGCGTCTCCAGGGGGTCGGCGTCGTGCCAGCCGGCCAGCACGATGAACGGGATCAGCAGCGCGGTCAGCAGCAGCAGCGCCACCCCGATGCCGTCCACGCCGAGCTCGTAGCGCACCCCGAAGGCCGGGATCCACTCGTAGGACTCGGTGAGCTGGTAGCGCGCGCCGCCCGGTTCGAAGCGGACGGCGACCACGACGGCCAGCACCAGCGTGCCCAGCGAGACCAGCAGCGCGAGCCACTTGGCGGCCTCGCGCCGCGCGGCGGGGACGGCGGCGGTGGCGATCGCCCCGAGGGCGGGCAGCACCGCGGTCGCCGTCAGCAGGGGAAAGCTCATGTCAGACCGCCCTCATCAGCAGGGTCGCGGCGACCAGGACCGCCGTACCGCCGAACATCGAGACCGCGTAGGAGCGCGCGAAGCCGTTCTGCAGCCGGCGCATCCGGGACGACAGCCCGCCCACCCCGGCCGCCGCGCCGTTGACCACCCCGTCGACCAGGGTGTGGTCGACGTAGACCAGGGAGCGGGTGAGGTGTTCGCCGCCGCGGACCAGGACCACGTGGTTGAAGTCGTCCTGGAGCAGGTCCCGGCGGGCCGCCCGGGTGAGCAGCGAACCGCGCGGGGCCACCACCGGCACCGGACGCCGTCCGTACTGCAGCCAGGCCAGGCCGACGCCGAGCAGCATCACCGTGACCGTGGCCGCGGTGACGGTGAGCGCACTGACCGGCGGGTGGCCGTGCTCGAACGCGGTCACCGGCTCCAGCCAGTGCACGAAACGCTCGCCGATGCCGAAGAAGGCGCCGGCGAAGACCGAGCCGAAGGCCAGCACGATCATCGGGACGGTCATCACCTTGGGCGACTCGTGCGGGTGCGGCACCCCGCCGTGACCGGCGGCCGGCTCCACGTCGGACCGGTCCGGGGAGGCCGCCGGGAGGTTCCGCCAGCGCTCCTCGCCGAAGAAGGTCATCAGCATCACGCGCGTCATGTAGAACGCGGTGATCCCGGCGCCCAGCAGCGCCACCCCGCCCAGGATCCAGCCCTGGACGCCGCCCTTGGCGAAGGCGGCCTCGATGATCAGGTCCTTGGAGAAGAACCCGGACAGGCCGGGGAAACCGATGATCGCCAGGTAGCCGAGGCCGAACGTCACGAAGGTGACCGGCATGTACTTCCGCAGGCCGCCGTACTTGCGCATGTCGACCTCGTCGTTCATGCCGTGCATCACGGAGCCCGCGCCGAGGAAGAGCCCGGCCTTGAAGAAGCCGTGCGTCACCAGGTGCATGATGGCCACCGCGTAGCCGATCGGGCCGAGGCCCGCGGCCAGCACCATGTAGCCGATCTGCGACATCGTCGAGCCGGCCAGCGCCTTCTTGATGTCGTCCTTGGCGCAACCGACGATCGCACCGAAGAGCAGCGTGACCGCGCCGACGATGGTGACCACCAGCTGCGCGTCCGGCGCCGCGTTGAAGATCGCGCCGGAGCGGACGATCAGGTAGACGCCGGCGGTGACCATGGTCGCCGCGTGGATCAGGGCCGAGACCGGGGTCGGGCCCTCCATCGCGTCGCCCAGCCACGACTGCAGCGGCACCTGGGCGGACTTGCCGCAGGCGGCGAGCAGCAGCATCAGCGCGATCGCGGTGAGCGTGCCCTCGCTCGTCTCCCCCACCGAGTCCAGCACCGGCGTGAACGCGAAGGTGCCGAAGGTGGTGAACATCAGCATGATCGCGATGGACAGGCCGATGTCGCCGACGCGGTTGACCAGGAAGGCCTTCTTGGCCGCGGTGGCCGCACTGGGCTTGTGCTGCCAGAAGCCGATCAGCAGGTAGGAGGCGAGACCCACGCCCTCCCAGCCGAAGTACAGCAGCAGGTAGTTGTCGGCGAGCACCAGGATCAGCATCGCCGCGAGGAACAGGTTGAGGTAGCCGAAGAACCGGCGGCGGCGCTCGTCGTGCTCCATGTACCCGATCGAGTACACGTGGATGAGCGAGCCGACGCCCGTGATCAGCAGGACGAAGGTGATGGACAGCTGGTCCAGCCGGAACGCCATGTCCGCCTGGAAGCCCTCCACCGGGACCCAGCTGAACAGGTGCTGGACCAGGGTGCGGTCCTCGGCGTCACGGCCCAGCAGGCCGGCGAAGAGGACGGCGCCCAGGACGAAGGAGACGCCGGCCAGGGCGGTGCCGATCCAGTGGCCCACCCCGTCCAGTCTCCGGCCGCCGCACAGCAGGACGACCGCTCCAAGCAGGGGCGCCGCGATCAGCAGCGCGATCATGTTCTCCACGTCTGCGACCCCTTAGAGCTTCATCAGTCGAGCGTCGTCGACCGAGGCCGAGTGGCGGGTACGGAAGAGCGACACGATGATCGCGAGACCGACCACGACCTCCGCGGCGGCGACGACCATCGTGAAGAACGCGATGATCTGGCCGTCGAGGTTGCCGTGCATGCGGGAGAAGGCGATCAGCGAGAGGTTGCAGGCGTTGAGCATCAGCTCGATGCACATGAACACCACGATGGCGTTCCGCCTGACCAGCACACCGGTGGCTCCGATGGTGAACAGCAGAGCCGCGAGGTAGAGGTAGTTGACCGGGTTCACTGCTGGGCCTCCTCCGCCCGCGTGAGCTCCGTGGACCCGCCGCGGCGCGGCCGCGGGGGCTCCACCGGGGTCCGCTCGAGCCGCTCGTTGGACCGCTGCTCCAGCGCCCGCAGGTCCGCGATGGCCTCCGTGGAGACGTCACGGATCTGGCCGCGCTCGCGCAGCGTGGCGCTGACCGTCAGCTCCGAGGGGGTGCCGTCGGGCAGCAGGCCCGCGATGTCGACCGCGTTGTGGCGGGCGTAGACGCCGGGGGCGGGCAGCGGCGGGAGGTGCTCGCCCTTGCGGACGCGCTCCTCGGCCAGCTCCTTCTGGGTCTTGGCCCGCTCGGTGCGCTCCCGGTGGGTGAGCACCATCGCGCCGACCGCCGCCGTGATCAGCAGCGCGCCGGTGATCTCGAAGGCGAAGACGTACTTGCCGAACAGCAGGGCCGCCAGGCCCTGGATGTTGCCGCCGGAGTTGGCGGCGGCCAGTCCCTCGAACTCGGTGACGGCCGCGTTGCCGATGCCGCCGACGAGCAGCGCGCCGAAGCCGAGACCGCACAGCAGGGCCAGCCAGCGCTGGCCCTTGATGGTCTCCTTCAGCGAGTCCGCCGCCGTGACGCCGACCAGCATCACCACGAACAGGAACAGCATCATGATCGCGCCGGTGTAGACGACGATCTGCACGATGCCCAGGAAGTACGCGCCGTTGGCCAGGAAGAACACCGCGAGGACGATCATCGTGCCGGCCAGGCAGAGGGCGCTGTGCACCGCCCTGCGCATGAAGACCGTGCACAGGGCACCGATCACCGCGACCGTGCCGAGGATCCAGAACTGCACGGCCTCGCCGGTGGAGGTGGTGTAGGCGGCAAGAGCGTTCACGCCCCCACCTCCTGCTGGGCCGTGGGCTGCGTGTCCGCGTCCTGGGTGGCCTCTTCCGGCTTCTCGCCCTGGGAGACCGCGACCTGCCGGACCGTGCCGGGGGCGGCCTCGGTGACCAGGCCCCGGTAGTAGTCCTGCTCGTCGGTGCCCGGGAAGATGGAGTGCGGCGTGTCGACCATGCCCTCCTCGAGCCCGGCCAGCAGCTGTTCCTTGGTGTAGATCAGGTTCTGCCGGGACAGGTCGGCGAGCTCGAAGTCGTTGGTCATGGTCAGCGCCCGCGTCGGGCACGCCTCGATGCACAGACCGCAGAGGATGCAGCGGGCGTAGTTGATCTGGTAGACGCGGCCGTACCGCTCGCCGGGCGAGTAGCGCTCCTCGTCGGTGTTGTCCGCGCCCTCCACGTAGATCGCGTCGGCGGGACACGCCCAGGCGCACAGCTCGCAGCCGACGCACTTCTCCAGGCCGTCCGGATGGCGGTTGAGCTGGTGCCGTCCGTGGAACCGCGGGGCCGTGGTCTTCTTCTGCTCCGGGTACTGCTCGGTCAGCCGCTTCTTGAACATGGCCTTGAAGGTCACGCCGAAGCCGGCCACGGGATTCATGAAGCCCGGTTTCGTGTCACCGGGGTTCTGCTGTTCCTCAGCCATCGGACGCCTCCTTTCCATCCAGAGATCCGTCACGGGGTCCGTCACTGAGAGTGTCCGTCCCGCCACTGACAACGAGCTCCCGCTCGGTGCGCGAGCGGCGCCGCGGCACCGGGGGCAGCTGCTGTCCGGGCAGCGGGGGCACCGGGAATCCGCCCGCCATGGGGTCGAAGGCGGCGGGGCCGCCGGCGGAGGCGTCCTCCTTCGGCGCGCGCCGTTCACGGAGCGTGTCGACGACCAGCGAGATCAGCAGCAGCGCGATGATCGCCGCGGCCACGTAGAGGGCGATGTCGGTGAACCCGTAGCCCTCGTTGCGCAGCGCCCGCATGGTGGCCACGACCATCAGCCAGACCACCGAGACCGGGATGAGGACCTTCCAGCCGAGCTTCATCAGCTGGTCGTACCGGACGCGGGGCAGCGAGCCGCGCAGCCAGATGAAGAGGAAGAGCAGCAGCTGCACCTTGAGGACGAACCAGAGCATCGGCCACCAGCCGTGGTTCGCGCCCTCCCAGAAGGAGCTGATCGGGTACGGGGCCCGCCAGCCGCCCAGGAAGAGCGTGGTGGCGACCGCCGAGACCGTCACCATGTTCACGTACTCGGCGAGCATGAACATCGCGAACTTGATGGAGGAGTACTCGGTGTTGAAGCCGCCGACCAGGTCGCCCTCGGACTCCGGCATGTCGAACGGGGCCCGGTTGGTCTCGCCGACCATGGTCACGATGTAGAGGATGAACGAGACCGGCAGCAGCACGATGAACCAGCGGTCCTCCTGCTGGGCCACGATCTCCGAGGTGGACATCGACCCGGAGTAGAGGAACACCGAGGCGAAGGCGGCGCCCATGGCGATCTCGTAGGAGATCATCTGCGCGCAGGAGCGCAGGCCGCCCAGCAGCGGGTAGGTCGAGCCGGAGCTCCAGCCGGCCAGCACGATGCCGTAGATGCCCACCGAGGCGACCGCCAGGATGTACAGCATCGCGATCGGCAGGTCCGTCAGCTGCATGGTGGTGCGCTGGCCGAAGATGGAGACCTCGTTGCCCGGCGGGCCGAACGGGATCACCGCGATGGCCATGAAGGCGGGGATCGCGGCGACGATCGGCGCCAGGACGTACACCACCTTGTCGGCCCGGCGGACGATCACGTCCTCCTTGAGCATCAGCTTCACGCCGTCGGCCAGGGACTGCAGCAGTCCCCAGGGGCCGTGGCGGTTGGGACCGACGCGCAACTGCATCCAGGCGACGACCTTGCGCTCCCAGACGATGGCGAAGAGCACCGTCACCATCAGGAAGGCGAAGCAGAAGACGGCCTTGACGACGACCAGCCACCAGGGGTCCTGGCCGAACATCGAGAGGTCTTCCGCGGCGAGCGGCGTGAGGTTCGGGTTCACGCTTCGGCCTCCTCGGCGGTACCGGGGGCCTCGGCGGCGAGGGTCGCCGGGCCGACGCGGACCAGGGCGCCGGGCAGCGCCCCGGTGTCGGAGGCGACGCCGCCCCCGGTGGAGTTGAGCGGCAGCCAGACCACCCGGTCGGGCATCGCGGTCACCGTCAGCGGCAGCGCGACGCTGCCCGCGGGGCCGGTGACGGCCACCAGGTCGCCGTCCTTGACGCCGGCCTCGGCGGCGGTGGCGGCGGAGAGCCGCACGGTCGCCGCGTGCCGGGTGCCGGCCAGGGCGTCGTCGCCCTGCTGGAGCACGCCCAGGTCGAGCAGGAGCCGGTGCCCGGCGAGCACCGCCTCGCCCGCGGCGGGGCGGGGCAGTTCGGCGGGGACGGCGGCCGGGCCCTCGGGGCGCTGCCCCTCCCACACGCCGAGCCGGTCGATCTCCGCACGGGTGGTGCGCAGGTCGGGCAGGCCCAGGTGGCGGTCCATGGCGTCGGCCAGCATGTGCAGCACCCTGCTGTCCGCGGGGTGGTGGCGGGTGGTCGTCTGGTCGGGCTTGAGCGCGGTGTCGAACGGCCGCACCCGGCCCTCCCAGTTGACGAAGGCGCCGGCCTTCTCGGCGACGGCGGCCACCGGCAGCACCACGTCGGCGTGGTCGGTGACCTCGCTCGGCCGTAGTTCCAGGGAGACCAGGAAGCCCACCTCGGCGAGCGCGCGCCGCGCGAGCGCCGGGTCCGGCAGGTCGGCGACCTCGACGCCGGCGACGACCAGCGCGGCCAGTTCGCCCTCGGCCGCCGCGTCGAGCATCCGGGCGGTGTCGCGGCCCGGGCGCTCCGGCAGGACGGCGGTCCCCCAGGCGGCGGCCACCTCGCGGCGGGCCTGCGGGTCGTGGGCGGGGCGTCCGCCGGGCAGCAGCCCGGGCAGCGCGCCCGCCTCGATCGCGCCGCGCTCACCGGCCCGGCGCGGGATCCACACCAGCCGGGCGCCGGTGGCGGTGGCGGCCCGGACGGCGGCGGTGAGCGCGCCGGGCACGGCCGCGAGCCGCTCGCCGACCAGGATCACCGCGCCCTCGGCGCGCAGCGCCTCGGCCACCTTGGGGGCGTCGCCCTCCAGGCCGGTGCCGTCGGCGAGCGCCTCCAGCCAGGCCGTCTCGGTGCCCGGGGCGGCCGGCAGCAGGGTGCCGCCCGCCTTGGTGAGGCCCCGGGTGGCGTGGCTCGCCAGCGAGAACACCTTCTGGCCGTGCTTGCGCCAGGCCTTGCGGAGCCGCAGGAAGACGCCGGGGGCCTCCTCCTCCGCCTCGAAGCCGGCCAGCAGCACGGCGGGCGCCTGCTCCAGCGTCGTGTACGTGAGGCCCGTGCCGTCGAGGCCGACACCGCGTCCGGCGACCCGGGAGGCGAGGAAGACGGTCTCCTCGTCGCTGTGCACCCGGGCGCGGAAGTCGATGTCGTTGGTGTCCAGCGCGATCCGGGCGAACTTGGAGTACGCGTAGGCGTCCTCGACGGTGAGCCGTCCGCCGGTGAGCACGCCGGCCCGGCCGCGCGCCGCGTTCAGCCCGCGGGCCGCCGCCTCCAGCGCCTCCGGCCAGGAGGCCGGCTCCAGCACCCCGTCGGCGTTGCGCACCAGCGGCGAGGCCAGGCGGTCGCGCTGCTGGGCGTAGCGGAAGGCGAAGCGGCCCTTGTCGCAGATCCACTCCTCGTTGACCTGCGGGTCGTCCGCGGCGAGCCGGCGCATCACCTTGCCGCGCCGGTGGTCGGTGCGGGTGGCGCAGCCGCCCGCGCAGTGCTCGCAGACCGAGGGGCTGGAGATGAGGTCGAACGGGCGGGCCCGGAACCGGTAGGCGGCCGAGGTGAGCGCGCCGACCGGGCAGATCTGGATGGTGTTGCCGGAGAAGTACGACTCGAACGGGTCGCCCGCGCCGGTGCCGACCTGCTGCAGCGCGCCCCGCTCGATCAGTTCGATCATCGGGTCGCCCGCGACCTGGTTGGAGAAGCGGGTGCAGCGGGCGCAGAGCACGCAGCGCTCGCGGTCCAGCAGCACCTGGGTGGAGATCGGGACCGGCTTCTCGTAGGTGCGCTTGTGGCCCTCGAAGCGGGACTCGGCGTCGCCGTGCGACATCGCCTGGTTCTGCAGGGGGCACTCGCCGCCCTTGTCGCAGACCGGGCAGTCCAGGGGGTGGTTGATGAGCAGCAGCTCCATCACCCCCTTCTGCGCCTTCTCGGCGACCGGGGAGGTGAGCTGCGTCTTCACCACCATGCCGTCGGTGCAGGTGATGGTGCAGGAGGCCATCGGCTTGCGCTGGCCCTCCACCTCGACGATGCACTGGCGGCAGGCGCCGGCCGGGTCGAGGAGCGGGTGGTCGCAGAACCGGGGGATCTCGATGCCGAGCTGCTCGGCGGCCCGGATGACCAGGGTGCCCTTGGGCACGCTGATCTCCACGCCGTCGACGGTCAGCGTGACGAGGTCCTCGGCGGGCGCGGCCCCGGCTCCCTTGCCGCCGCCGGAGGGAGCACTGGTCGGCGCTGTCATGCGTTCACCTCCAGGTGCTTGTCCGCCCAGGCGGTGGACTTCGCCGGGTCGAAGGGGCAGCCGCGCCCCGTGATGTGCTCCTCGTACTCGTCGCGGAAGTACTTGAGGGAGGAGAAGATCGGCGAGGCGGCGCCGTCGCCGAGGGCGCAGAAGGACTTGCCGTTGATGTTGTCGGCGATGTCGTTGAGCTTGTCGAGGTCGGACAGGGCGCCCTTGCCGGCCTCGATGTCGCGCATCAGCTGGACCAGCCAGTAGGTGCCCTCGCGGCAGGGGGTGCACTTGCCGCAGGACTCGTGCGCGTAGAACTCGGTCCAGCGGGTGACGGCGCGGACCACGCAGGTGGTCTCGTCGAAGCACTGCAGGGCCTTGGTGCCGAGCATGGAGCCGGCCGCTCCGACGCCCTCGTAGTCCAGCGGGACGTCGAGGTGCTCGTCGGTGAGGAGCGGGGTGGAGGAGCCGCCGGGCGTCCAGAACTTGAGGCGGTGGCCGGGCCGCATGCCGCCGCTCATGTCGAGCAGCTGGCGCAGTGTGATCCCGAGCGGGGCCTCGTACTGGCCGGGGTTGGCGACGTGGCCGCTGAGCGAGTACAGCGTGAAGCCCGGGGACTTCTCGCTGCCCATGGAGCGGAACCAGTCCTTGCCGTGGTGCAGGATCGCGGGAACCGAGGCGATGGACTCCACGTTGTTCACCACGGTGGGGCACGCGTAGAGGCCGGCGACCGCGGGGAAGGGCGGGCGCAGCCTGGGCTGGCCGCGGCGTCCCTCCAGCGAGTCGAGCAGGGCCGTCTCCTCGCCGCAGATGTACGCGCCCGCGCCCGCGTGGACGGTGATGTCGAGGTCCAGGCCGCTGCCCAGGGCGTTCTCGCCGAGGTAGCCGGCCGCGTAGGCCTCGCGCACGGCGGAGTGCAGCCGCCGCAGCACGGGGACGACCTCGCCGCGCAGGTAGATGAAGGCGTGCGAGGAGCGGATCGCGTAGCAGGCGATGATCATTCCCTCGATGAGGGAGTGCGGGTTGGCGTAGAGGAGCGGGATGTCCTTGCAGGTGCCGGGCTCGGACTCGTCGGCGTTGACGACGAGGTAGTGCGGCTTGCCGTCGCCCTGGGGGATGAACTGCCACTTCATCCCGGTGGGGAAGCCGGCGCCGCCGCGGCCGCGCAGCCCGGAGTCCTTGACGTAGGCGATGACCTCGTCGGGGGTCATCGTCAGGGCCTTGCGGAGCCCTTCGTAGCCCTCGTGCCGCCGGTAGACGTCCAGGGTCCAGGAGCGGTCCTCGTCCCAGAACGCCGACAGCACGGGAGCGAGCAGCTTGTCCGGGCTCGTCTCGTTGAGCTCTCCGGTCGCCACGCTCATCACTCCCCCTCCTCTTCTTCGGCACGGCGGCCGCCGCCGGCCACGGGACCTGACGGGTGGGCCGGGTCGGACGCCGAGGTGGTGCTCGGCGCGTCGTGCGAGCTGGGGTGCGCCGCGGGCGAGGGGCCGGTGCGGGGCCCGTCGTCGAAGGCGGCGCCGTGCCTGCCCTCGCCGTCGTGTCCGGCGGCGTCGCGGGGGTGCACCACGCGGGGGCCGAGCGGCAGTCCCTTGGCGAGGCGGAGCCCGGCGAGGGACGCGGGGCCGGCGCTGCCGCCCGACTCGACGGCGCCGGGGCGCTCGTCGGGGAAGCCGGCCAGGATGCGGGCCGTCTCCTTGAAGGTGCACATCGGCGCGCCGCGGGTCGGTGTCACCGGGCGGCCCGCGATCAGGTCGTCGACGAGCTGCCGGGCGGTGGCCGGGGTCATGTTGTCGAAGAACTCCCAGTTGACCATCACCACGGGGGCGAAGTCGCAGGCCGCGTTGCACTCGATGTGCTCCAGCGTGACCTTGCCGTCGGCGGTGGTGCCGTTGTTGGTGACGCCCAGGTGCTCCTGGAGCTCCTCGAAGATGGCGTCGCCGCCCATCACCGCGCAGAGCGTGTTGGTGCAGACGCCCACCTGGTAGTCGCCGCTCGGCCGGCGGCGGTACATGCTGTAGAAGGTGGCGACCGCGGTCACCTCGGCGGTGGTGAGGTCCAGCGTCTCGGCGCAGAACCGCATCCCGGTGCGGGTGACGTGGCCTTCCTCCGACTGCACCAGGTGCAGCATCGGGAGCAGCGCCGAGCGGGAGTCCGGGTAGCGGGCGATGATCTCGCGCGCGTCGGCCTCCAGCCGGGCCCGCACGTCCTCCGGGTAGTCCGGGGCGGGCAGTTGGGGCATGCCCAGCCCGACCGCCTCGGTGCCCTGGGAAGGTGTGGTGGTCACCGGTCGACGCCTCCCATCACGGGGTCGATGGACGCGACGGCGACGATGACGTCGGCGACCTGGCCGCCCTCGCACATCGCCGCCATGGCCTGCAGGTTGGTGAAGGACGGGTCGCGGAAGTGGACCCGGAAGGGGCGGGTGCCGCCGTCGGAGACGACGTGCACGCCCAGTTCGCCCTTGGGCGACTCGACGGCCGTGTAGGCCTGGCCGGGCGGGACCCGGAAGCCCTCGGTGACCAGCTTGAAGTGGTGGATCAGGGCCTCCATGGAGGTGCCCATGATCTTCCGGATGTGGTCGAGGGAGTTGCCGAGCCCGTCGGGGCCGAGCGCCAGCTGGGCCGGCCAGGCGATCTTCTTGTCGGCGACCATCACCGGTCCCGGCGCCAGCCGGTCCAGGCACTGTTCGACGATGTGCAGCGACTGGCGCATCTCCTCCAGCCGGATCAGGAACCGGCCGTAGGAGTCGCAGGTGTCGGCGGTCGGGACCTCGAAGTCGTAGGTCTCGTAGCCGCAGTACGGCTGCGTCTTGCGCAGGTCGTGCGGGAGGCCGGTGGAGCGCAGGATCGGGCCGGTGGCGCCGAGCGCCATGCAGCCGGCCAGGTCCAGGTGGCCGATGTCCTCCATGCGCGCCTTGAAGATGGGGTTCCCGGTGGCGAGCTTGTCGTACTCCGGGAGGTTCTTCCGCAGCTTCTTGATCGCCTCGCGGATCTGGTCGACGGCGCCGGGCGGGAGGTCCTGGGCGAGCCCGCCGGGACGGATGAACGCGTGGTTCATGCGCAGGCCGGTGATCAGCTCGTAGAGGTCCAGGATGATCTCGCGGTCGCGGAAGCCGTAGATCATGATCGTGGTGGAGCCCAGCTCCATGCCGCCGGTGGCGATGCACACCAGGTGGGAGGAGAGCCGGTTGAGCTCCATCAGCAGGACGCGGATGATCGTCGCCCGGTCGGGTACCTGGTCCTCGATGCCGAGGAGCTTCTCCACCGCGAGGCAGTAGGCCGTCTCGTTGAAGAAGGACGTCAGGTAGTCCATGCGGGTGACGAAGGTGGTGCCCTGGGTCCACGTCCGGTACTCGAGGTTCTTCTCGATGCCGGTGTGCAGGTAGCCGATGCCGCAGCGGGCCTCGGTGACCGTCTCGCCCTCGATCTCGAGGATCAGGCGGAGCACCCCGTGGGTGGACGGGTGCTGGGGACCCATGTTGACGACGATGCGCTCGTCGTCGGCCTTGGCGGCAGCCTCGACGACCTCGTCCCAGTCGCCGCCGGTGACCGTGTAGACCTTGCCCTCGGTGGTGTCGCGGGCTGTTGCCGACTGCGTGCTCATGAGTAGGACCTCCGCTGGTCCGGAGCCGGGATCTGGGCGCCCTTGTACTCGACGGGGATGCCGCCGAGGGGGTAGTCCTTGCGCTGCGGATGGCCCTGCCAGTCGTCCGGCATCATGATCCGCGTCAGTGCCGGGTGACCGTCGAAGACGATGCCGAAGAAGTCGTACGTCTCGCGCTCGTGCCAGTCGTTGGTCGGGTAGACCGGCACCAGCGACGGGATCCGCGGGTCGGCGTCGGGCGCGCTGACCTCCAGCCGGATCAGCCGGTTGTGGGTGATCGACCGCAGGTGGTACACGGCGTGCAGCTCGCGGCCCTTGTCGTGCGGGTAGTGCACGCCGCTGACGCCGGTGCACAGCTCGAAGCGCAGCGCCGGGTCGTCGCGCAGGGTGCGGGCGACCCGGAGCAGGTGCTCGCGCTCGATGTGGAAGGTGAGCTCGCCCCGGTCGACGACGGTGCGCTCGATGGCGTTGTCCGGCAGCAGGCCCTGCTCCTCCAGGGCGCCCTCCAGCTCGTCCGCCACCTCGTCGAACCAGCCGCCGTAGGGGCGGGACGACGGGCCGGGGAGCCGGACGGGGCGGACCAGGCCGCCGTAGCCGGAGGTGTCGCCGCCGTTGTTCGCGCCGAACATGCCGCGCTGCACGCGGATCTGCTCGCCGTGGTCCCCCCGCTGTCCGGGGAGGTTGGAGGCGGACAGCTCCTTCTCCGGGTTGGGCTCGTGGTGCCGGTCGGGTTCTTTGGCGTCGCTCATCGCAGGAGGCCCTTCATCTCGATGGTCGGCAGGGCCTTCAGCGCCGCCTCCTCCGCCTCCCGGGCCGCCTCCTCGGCGTTCACGCCGATCTTGGAGGTGCGCACCTTCTCGTGGAGCTTGAGAATCGCGTCCATCAGCATCTCCGGCCGCGGCGGGCAGCCGGGGAGATAGATGTCGACCGGCACGATGTGGTCGACGCCCTGCACGATCGCGTAGTTGTTGAACATGCCGCCCGACGAGGCGCAGACGCCCATCGAGATCACCCACTTGGGGTTGGGCATCTGGTCGTAGACCTGACGCAGGACGGGCGCCATCTTCTGGCTCACCCGGCCGGCCACGATCATCAGGTCGGCCTGGCGCGGCGATCCGCGGAAGACCTCCATGCCGAACCTCGCCAGGTCGTACCGGCCCGCGCCCGTCGTCATCATCTCGATGGCGCAGCAGGCAAGACCGAACGTGGCGGGGAACATGGATGACTTGCGCACCCAGCCCGCGGCCTGCTCGACGGTGGTCAGCAGAAATCCGCTCGGCAGCTTTTCCTCGAGTCCCATGTCTCTCAGCCCCTCAGGCCCCGCGGGCCTATCGGTCCCAGTCCAGGCCGCCGCGCCGCCACACGTAGGCGTACGCGACGAAGACGGTGAGCACGAAGAGCAGCATCTCGACGAGCCCGAAGATCCCCAGGGCGTCGAAGGAGACCGCCCACGGGTAGAGGAAGACGATCTCGATGTCGAAGATGATGAAGAGCATCGCCGTCAGGTAGTACTTGATGGGGAATCGCCCACCGCCGGCCGGTTGAGGGGTCGGCTCGATACCGCACTCGTACGCCTCGAGCTTGGCTCGGTTGTATCGCTTTGGACCGATAAGCGTGGCCATGACCACGGAGAAGATCGCAAAGCCTGCCCCGAGGGCTCCCAGTACGAGGATGGGCGCATACGCGTTCACCGCTCCTCGCTCCTCTCAGTCGGCACTGGACTGCTGGCGCTTGCACACCGGATCCGCTTCCTGCCTCTGCGTGTTCGCGAAGATCGAGAACATGTGAAGCAGGTCACAAGCCCGGCTGCTCCGCATCTTATGCCTGGTGGTCTGTGATCTGCGACACGCGATACGAGACGGTCTTTGTGATCTCTGCCACCCGCGAGGGGTTCAACGGGCCGGAACGGCTTGGATCTTGACGCTGACCGCACACAACTGATCACATGAAGTGACAAGTTGGCTCGTCGCCGCAGGCCAGAGGGCGCGTCTCTATATCAAGAGGCTTACCGTGCATGCAAATTCGCGATGATCGTTGATCATTGATATAAGCGAGCGCTCTCCCGCGAAGCCGGGGGACGCGCCTCCCGGAGGCGCCGGCTCCGCCCCGCGACCGGCGCCCGGCGTGTGCGCGCGTTCACGAGCGACACAGGAAGATCACAACAGTGACCTCTCCGTGACCTCCGCCACATCGGCGTGGCGCTTCCAGGCCCTCGAGTTGGCGAACTCGTGCACGGATGGTAAGCGAGGGCAAATCGGGCGTAACGACGGAAGTCCATGCTCAGGGCCTCGCACGACTGTGCCCGTTTTGACCTTTTCGGGGCCAATATCCGTTCCCCGGAAGCGACTTCGGGGGCGTCGGGCGCCAAATGTGGCGGACGGCACGATTGTTGAAGGCGGGGTGATCCCCTGGTAGGTCTGGGTGCCATGTCCCAGACCGCTCACATACGCAGCCACCGGAAGCCCCGCCGCAGCGCATCGAAGATCGCGATGCGCGCCGGGGTCGCCGGTGGCGTTCTCAGCACCCTGGCCGTGGCCGGCGCCTCGGGTACGGCGACTGCGGCCGAGCCCGTGACGCAGACGCTGGAACTCCCCACGCTCACGGCGGACCTCTCCAGCGAGGTCGCCCGCTCCGCGGAGGCCACCGCGTCGGCCGCCGCGACCTACGAGCTCCAGGCGGAGCGTGACGCCGCCGCCGAGCGCGCCGCCGACCTGGCCGAGCGCAACCTCAAGAAGGCGAAGGCGGAGGCCGAGGCGCAGCAGAAGGCCGAGGAGGAGGCCGCCCGCGAGGCCGCCGAGCGCGCCTCCCGCGACTCCTCCCGCGAGAGCCTCACCACCACGGCCGCCTCCGCCTCCTCTTCCTCCTCCAACAGCTCCACCGCCGCGACCGGTTCCGCCGCCGCCGTGGTCGCCTTCGCCAAGGCGCAGGTCGGCGACGCGTACGTCTCCGGTGGCACCGGTCCCAACTCCTGGGACTGCTCCGGCCTCGTGCAGGCCGCCTACAAGCAGGTCAACGTCAACCTGCCGCGCGTCTCCCAGAGCCAGTCCGTGGCCGGCACCCAGGTCTCGCTGAGCAACCTGCAGCCGGGCGACATCCTGTACTGGGGTGGCGCGGGCAGCGCGTACCACGTGGGCATCTACGTGGGCGGCGGCCAGTTCGTCGGCGCGCAGAACTCCGGCACCGGCGTGGTCCAGGCGTCCCTGGACTACGACCCGCCGTCCGGCGCGGTCCGCGTCCTCTGACGTCCGTCCCCACCCACGCGTAGCACGGCGAAGGGCCGCAGCCTCCAGGCTGCGGCCCTTCGCCGTGTGCTTCTGCCGCGTGTCAGGCCACGGTGGCTCCGGCCGTCCGGCGGCGGAGCAGGTAGAGGCCCGCGCCGAGCGCCACGAGCAGCAGCGCGCCGCCGCCGATGAGCAGGACGCCGCCCGCGCCGGTGGAGGCGAGTCCGCCGGCGGTGTCGCCCTCGTCCTGGCCGCCGCCGCCCTGGGCGCCGCCGTCGTCGTCGCCGCCGGCGGTGCCGCCGTCGCCCTCACCCTCGCCCTGGCCGCCGTCGCCGCCCTCGCCGGGCGCCTCGTCACCGGTGCCGTTGACCACGATCCAGGCGGTGTCGTTCGACGGGTCGGAGTCGGGGCGGCCGCCGTCGGGGAGGGCCGCCTTGCCCTTGGCGCCCGCCACCACCTCGTCGATGCGCAGTTCGAACGGCAGGTCGAAGGAGGCGTCGGGAAGCATCGGCGTGGCGACCGAGCAGAAGTACTCGCGCCGGTCCTCGACGTTGGCCTGGCGGCAGTTGGCCGGGGCCTTCGTCACCGTGGTGCCCTCCGGCGTCCCCACCGTGAACCGGATGGGCTCGCCGCCCGAGCGGAGCGAGCTGATCCAGGCCGGGCCGTTGTTGCGGAAGCCCAGCTCGGCCGTGACGGTGTCGCCCTTGGCGCCCTTCACCGAGGCGCCGGTCAGCTCCAGGTCGATGGGCGTGTTGGTCGGGAAGTCCAGCTCGGTGTAGGTGGCGTAGTCGCCGGCGTCGGCGCCGGGGACCTCGCGCAGGGTCAGCTCCGGGCCGTCGCCGGGCGTCCCGGCGCCGCCGGTCGTGCCGGGGACGAAGCGGTAGTTGACGATGTCGAACGCCGCGTAGTCACGGGTGCCGATCTCCATGGGCGCCGACAGCTCGTACGCCGCGCCGGCCGTGAAGGTGCCGGGGAAGACGCAGACCACGTCGGTCCCCTGGCGGAGCAGCGAGCCGGTGGTGGTCTCGGTGTAGGTGCAGTTGCGGTACCGCTGCTCGAAGAGCAGACCGTGGCTGCCGTGGACGGTGAGCACGGCGCCCTTGCCGTCCTGGCCGCCGGCGTTGCGGAAGCCCAGCGGGGCCTTCAGGGTGTCACCGGCCGCGAAGCCCTCGGGCTCGGTGAGCGTGCGGCCCTTGTACGCCGCACCGCCGACCCGCACCTCGATGTCCTGCGGGGTGAAGGTCAGGTTCTCGCCCTCGCCCGTGATGCGGACGGTGCCGGTGTCGCCGGACTCACTGCGGGAGTTGGCGTTGAACTCGATGCCGCCGAGCTCGTTGTAGTACTCGCCCGCGTAGACCTCCCAGCCGTCGCAGACCGCGACCATGTCCTCCACGTCGCAGTTGTGCAGGTCCTCCCAGTCGACCGAGGCGACGCCCTCCAGGTCGCTGGCGTCGACGGTCACCGTGAAGTCCGCGTAACGGACCGGGTAGATGACGCCTTCCTCGTCCGGCTCGGGCTCCTCACCGGGGCCCTTGAAGCCGATGGTGACCTGCGGCCCCTGCATGCCCTCCGCGTGGTCGGCGAGGTCGACGTCCACCTGGGTCTTGCTCGCGGTGATCGGGAGGGTGAGCGGGGCCTCGTCCTCGGCCTGGGCGGTTCCCGCGAGACCGCCGGTCAGCAGGACGGCGGCGGCCAGCAGACCGACCGCTCCGCGGGGGCCCAAGGGCCGTCGGGCCGATGAGTTCATGAGGGACAACCTTTTCGCCGAAGGGGCGCACCGGGTGGTGCGTACACCCGGTCCGACCGGCCACAACCGCCCCCGGTTGCTCAGGAGTTCGTCACGAACGCATCACGCTCGGGGGACCAGCTTCGTCAGGCCGCCGAGCACGCGGTCGACGGCGTCCCCGCCGGTCGGGTCCGTCAGGTTGTTGACCAGGCGGAACGCGATCCTCATCAACTGCGGGTGGGACAGCCCTCGTTCGGTGGCCAGGCGCATCAGCCGCGGCCGGCCGATCAGCTTCACGAAGGCCCGGCCCAGCGTGTAGTAGCCCCCGTAGGTGTCCTTCATGACGCGCGGGTAGTGGCGCAGCGCCGCCTCGCGCCCCTCCGCGGTGCGGCGGGCGCGGGCCTGGGTGACGACCTCGGCCGCGGTGCGCCCGGATTCCATCGCATAGGCGATGCCCTCGCCGTTGAACGGGTTGACGGCGCCCGCCGCGTCGCCGGCCAGGAGCAGGCCGTCCGCGTAGTGGGGCTGCCGGTTGAAGCCCATGGGCAGCGCCGCGCCGCGGATCGGGCCCGTCATGTTCTCCGGCGTGAAGCCCCAGTCCTCGGGCAGCCCGGCGCACCAGGTGCGCAGGATCCCGCGCCAGTCCGGCTCCCGGTACGGCAGCGAGGCGTCCAGGACGCCCAGGCCCACGTTGCAGGTGCCGTCGCCCATGCCGAAGACCCAGGCGTAGCCGGGCAGCAGCCGCCCCTCGGGACCGGGCCGGTCCGGCAGCTCCAGCCAGGACTCCAGGTAGTCGTCGTCGTGCCGCGGGCTGGTGAAGTAGGTGCGCACCGCGACGCCCATCGGCCGGTCGTGGCGGCGGTGCAGGCCCATGCCCAGGGAGAGCCGGCTGGAGTTGCCGTCGGCGGCCACCACCAGCGGGGCCCGGTAGGTCACCGGGTGCTTGTCCTCGCCCAGCGTGGCGTGCACGCCGGTGATCCGGCCGGTGCGGTCGTCGCGGACCGGGCCGGTGACGGTGCAGCGCTCGGTCAGCCGGGCGCCCGCCTTCTGCGCCTGGCGGGCCAGCCGCTCGTCGAAGTCGTCGCGCCGCCGCACCAGGCCGTGGTCCGGGAAGGTGGCGAGCTGCGGCCAGTCCAGTTCCATGCGCATCCCGCCGGAGATCACCCGCAGGCCCTTGTTCCGCAGCCAGCCCGCCTCCGGGGAGATGTCGATCCCCATGGCGACCAACTGCTTGACGGCGCGCGGTGTGAGGCCGTCGCCGCACACCTTCTCGCGCGGGAACGCGGTCTTCTCCAGGAGCAGGACGTCCAGTCCGGCACGCGCCAGGTGGTAGGCGGCGGTCGCACCGGAGGGACCCGCGCCGACCACGATCACGTCGGCGGTGTCGGAGGGCGGCTCGGTCACAGCGGAATCTCCCCGGGATCGAGGGTGCCGACGGGGCTGGTCCTGGGCAGTCTATGCAGCGACCATCCGTCTCCGGCCGAAGGACGTACCTGTGAACACGACGCTTCCCGCGGTGAGACTGCGCGTGCCGACCGAGGAGGACGCCTGGGCCTGGCACGCACTCTTCGACGACCCGGAGGTCATGAAGTTCCTCGGCGGGGCCTCCAAGGAGCTCTCCGCCTACCACGAGAGCACGGCCCGCCAGCGCCGGAACGCGGCCGAGCACGGCTTCTGCTTCTGGTCGGTGCTCAACGAGGACGACGAGGTGATGGGGTTCACCGGTGCCCAGCCCTGGCCCTGGGGGTGGGGTCCCGCGGTCGGCGAGATCGAGATCGGCTGGCGGCTGGGCCGCGCGTACTGGGGCCGCGGCTATGTGACCGCCGCGGCGCTGGAGACGCTGGACCGGGTGCGGGAGGCCGGCGTCGGGTCGGTGGTGGCGATGGTCGACGCGGAGAACGCGCGGTCCGCCGCGGTCGCCCGGCGCCTCGGCATGGACCTCGCCCGGCGGTTCGTCACCCCCGCACCGCAGCGGGAGGGCCACATGTACCGGCTGGACCTGACCTGACGACCGGCGGCTTCCCCGGGGCGGCGGCAACTTGGCAGGATGCGGCGACGCACCTCCCCGGCCGAAGGACCCCTGTCATGAACCGACCGCTCCCCGCCGTGCGACTCCGTGTCCCGACCGAGGAGGACGCCGTGGCATGGCACGCCCTCTTCGACGACCCGGAGGTCATGGAGTTCTTCGGCGGCAAACCGGCGCCGCTCGCCGCCTACGAACGGGCCACCGCCCGCCAGCGGGACTACGCCGAGCGGTACGGCTTCTGCCTGTGGTCCGTGCTCGACGAGGACGACCGGGTGATGGGCTTCGTCGGCGCGCAGCCGTGGGGGCAGGACTGGGGCCCGGACGCCGAGCAGATCGAGGTGGCCTGGCGCATGGGCCGCGCGTACTGGGGCCGCGGGTACGTGACCGCCGCGGCCGTGGAGACGCTGGAGCGGATCCGGGAGGCCGGCGTCGGGACGGTGATCGCCATGGTCGACGCGGAGAACGCGCGGTCCGTCGCGGTGACCCGGCGTCTCGGCATGGAGTTCGCCGAGGGGCTCGTCGCGCCGGAGACGGGGCGGGACTGGAACATGTACCGGCTCGACCTGGCGTGACACCGGGCCGGGCGGAGGGCCCGGCCGGGGGCCCGCCGGGGTCGTGCCGCGGCGGGCCTCCGGGCGTTCAGCCGCGGGGACGGGCGAACCGGGCGGCGACGGCGGCGGGCCCGAGGATCCACAGGATGCCCAGCAGGGCGGCGAGTCCGAGGTCCAGGCCGGCCTCGAGCAGCGTCCGGGTGCCGGTGACGCCGCTGAGGATCTCGCCGGGCAGTCCCTCCAGGTCGGCGACCTCGCTGGTCACACCTCCGCACGCGGCGAGCAGCAGGAACAGGACGAGGACCAGGCCCCCGGCCAGCAGTGCCTCACGGGGCTCGGCGGAGCGGCGGGCGACCACCCATCCGATCAGCAGGGAGCAGAGCAGCCCGAGGGCGAGGGCGCCCAGGGCGAGACCCGTGCCGTCGTCCGCGAGCTCGGAGAGCCCGTAGGTCCACTCGCCCCCGCGGTCGCCGCGGGCGGCGAACGCCCAGCCCTCGCCGTGGACCGGGACCGCCCAGGAGAGCCCGAGCAGGTGGACCGCGAGGTTGGGCAGCAGCGCCAGCAGGGCGGCGCCCTCCTCGGCGTTCGGCGGGGCTCCGTCCACGGGCACCACCTCGGTGAGCACCAGGACGAGCAGCACCAGGGCGACCGCCGCGCACAGCGCCAGGACGGCGGCCGTGGCCCGCACGGCCGTCCCGCCGGCCCGCAGCAGCAGGTCGGCCCCGGGCCGTCCGGCGCGCCACGACGCGAGCCCGTCGCGGCCGGCGATCAGGGCGACCACGACGAAGGTGACCACCAGCGCGGACAGGAACGCGCGGAAGGGGGAGACCTCGAAGGTCGCCCCGTCCCAGCTGCCGGAGTTCGCGAACAGGGCCAGCAGCAGCGCGCCGAGGCCGGCCGGCAGGGCGGTGCGGAGGGCGGCCTCCAGGGCGGGGGCGGGTCCGGCGGGGCGTCCCGGCGCGGTTCCGGCCACCGCCGCCGCGCGGGTGGCCGTGCGGGCGCGGAGGATGCGGCCGGCCAGCCACAGCCCCAGCAGCCACAGGGCGGTGGCCGTGTAGGGGACGCCCGAGACGTTCAGCGCGTAGTCGTCCGGCGCGAACAGCGAGAAGCCGTCGCCCTGCTGCCGGACCTCCAGGCCGCCGACACCGAGGCCCAGCAGGAGCAGGGCCAGGATGCCGCGGATCCCGCCGACCGCTTCGCCAGCGGAGTCGCCGCCGGTGATCTGGAGCACGACGCCGACGACCACCGCGGTCCCCAGCAGCAGCCCCACCGGGATCAGCGCGCCCAACGCCGCGCCGGCCCAGTCACCCCCGACGAACCGCTCCACGAACCCGTGCCCGTGCGCCGCCGGCCCCGGAGCACCGGGGGGCGGCGGCGGGGTGCGGGGTGCGGGGGGCGTCGGCGGGGCGGGCGGCGGCGGTCCCGCGGGGGCCGGGGGGTCGGTCGGCGCGGGCGGGGTGGCGGGCCCGGGCGGCACCGTCGGCTGCGGAGGGGCAGTGGGCGCGGGGGGCGCGGGCTGCTCGGGCGAAGCCGCGCCGGCCGGGGGCGTGCTCGGCTCCGGCGGGGTGGCGGGCCCGGGCGGCACCGTCGGCTGCGGCGAGGCGGCGGGCGCCGGGGGCGCGGGCTGCCCGGGCGACGCGGCGGACCCGGGCGCCGTGTTCGGCCGCGGCGGGGCTGCGGGGGCCGGGGGCTCGGTCGGCTCCGGCGACACGGCGGAGGCCGGGGGCGGCGTCAACTCGGGCGACGCGGCGGACCCGGGCGGCTGCGGCGGCTCCGGGGGCGTGGTGGCACCGGGCGGCTGCGGCGGCTCAGGCGGGGCGGAGGCACCAGGCGGCTGCGGCGGCTCCGGAGGGGCGGAGGCACCAGGCGGCTGCGGTGGCTCGGGGGGTGTGACCGGGCTGGGGGCGGGTGGGGCGGAGGGGTCGCCGGGCGGTGGGCCCGGGGGCGGGCCCTCGATCACCGGCGCGGCACAGCGCGAGCAGAAACGAGCCCCGTCGGGCCCCGGGATACGGCATCTCGGGCAGAACGTAGCCATGGGTACCACCCATCCTGGAGGACTGGACTGCCCCTTCGGACACCGGGACGTACCCCGTCAGTTCCCCAACATCCGCGCCGGGTAACGGCGTTGGCCGGCCCCTCAGACCCGCTTGAAACCCCGGTGCAGGGCCACGATGCCGCCCGTGAGGTTCCGCCACGCCACCTCGCCCCAACCGGCCTTGACCAGTCGGGAGGCCAGCGTCGGCTGGTCGGGCCACTCCTGGATCGACTCGGCCAGGTAGACGTACGCGTCCGGGTTGGAGGAGACCGCCCGGGCCACCGGCGGGAGCGCCTTCATCAGGTACTCCATGTACACGGTGCGGAACGGGGCCCACACGGGCCGGCTGAACTCGCTGATGACCACGCGCCCGCCGGGCCTGGTCACCCGGAACATCTCGGCGAGCGCGGCGTCGGTGTCGTGCACGTTGCGCAGGCCGAAGGAGATGGTGACGGCGTCGAAGGTGTCGTCCTTGAACGGCAGCCTGGTGGCGTCGCCCGCGGTGAACGGCATCCACGGGTGGCGTTCCTTGCCGACCCGCAGCATGCCGAGGGAGAAGTCGCACGGCACCACGTAGGCGCCGGCCTCCGCGAACGGCTGCGAGGAGGTGGCCGTGCCGGCGGCGAGGTCGAGCACCTTCTGTCCCGGCCGGGCGTCCACCGCCCGGGCGACCTCCTTGCGCCAGAGCCGGGCCTGGCCCAGGGACAGCACGTCGTTGGTGAGGTCGTACCGCTTCGCCACGCCGTCGAACATCGAGGCGACTTCGTGCGGCTGCTTGTCCAGGGATGCGCGGGTCACGCCGCCCATTGTTGCAGCCGCCCTCCCACCCGGGACCGACGCCCCGTCCATCAGCGGCGGCGGAAGAGCAGGCGGCCGTGGAGGACGGTGGCGACGCAGGTGGACGCGCCCCGTTCGGCGAGGGCGGCCTCGTCGGGGACGTCGAAGACCGCGAAGGTGGCGTCCGCGCCGTCGAGGGCGAAGGGCGGGCCGTAGGCCTCGGCCGGGGTCCGCCCGGCGAGCGGGTCCAGCGAGGGCGGCCCCCCTGGTACCGCGAACCGTTCCTCGGAACCGGAAACGGGAACGAGGCCGACGCGGTCGACGGCGTCGAGCGCGCCCGGCCGCCGGAGGGCGCCGGCCACGGCCACCGTGCCGTGGGCCAGCATCCGCTGCACGCCGCGGCGGGCGCTCGCGGACCACCGGGCGTCGGTCATCTCCAGGGCGGTCAGCCGTTCCCCGGCCAGCGGCTCGGTCCCCAGTTCGTCCGCCTCGCGCGGGTCCGGGTGGTAGGTGCCCTCCAGCAGCTCGGGGCCGTGCGGGTTGACCAGGCCGGGCGTGATGATCCCGGGCCAGCGCCGCACCCGTGCGGCCGGGTGGGCCGCGACGACCTCCTCGTACGGCCCGACGCTGACGACCGTGCGGCCCTCCACCAGCACCGCGCCCCGGGGTACGGGCGGCCGCCGGTCCCCCGTCACCAGGAGCTCGGCGGCGTGGATGGTCGGCACCGTGGCGTCGTCCCTCAGCCCGCGTCGACGATCTGCAGCTCCGGGTGGGCGATGCCGCGCTCGATCGCCGTGGAGGAGATGTGCGAGGTGACGCGGTCGCCGTCGCCCGGGTCGTTCGCCGGGTCGTCGTGCACCGCGAGGTGCTCGTACGTCGTCGCGCGCTGCGCGGGGACGCGGTCCGCGGCGCGGATCAGGTCGATGATCTCCTGCCGGTTGGAGCGGTGGCGGGCGCCCGCCGAGGAGACCACGTTCTCCTCCAGCATGATCGAGCCCAGGTCGTCCGCGCCGTAGTGCAGGGAGAGCTGGCCGGCCTCCTTGCCGGTGGTCAGCCAGGAGCCCTGGATGTGGGTGACGTTGTCCAGGAAGAGGCGGGCCACGGCGATCATCCGGAGGTACTCGAAGAGCGTCGCCTGGGTGCGGCCCTTCAGGTGGTTGTTCTCCGGCTGGTACGTGTACGGGATGAACGCGCGGAAGCCCCCGGTGCGGTCCTGCACCTCGCGGATCATCCGCAGGTGCTCGATCCGCTCGGCGTAGGTCTCGCCAGTGCCCATCAGCATGGTCGTCGTCGACTCGACGCCGAGGCGGTGGGCGGTCTCCATGATCTCCAGCCAGCGCTCGCCGCTCTCCTTCAGCGGGGCGATCGCCTTGCGCGGCCGCGCGGGCAGCAGCTCGGCGCCGGCGCCGGCGAAGGAGTCCAGGCCGGCCTGGTGGATCCGGGTGATGGCCTCCTCGACGGAGACCTTGGAGATCCGGGCCATGTGCTCGACCTCGGAGGCGCCGAGGCTGTGG
Organism: Streptomyces sp. NPDC002640; assembly: GCF_053592575.1. Lineage (NCBI taxonomy): Bacteria > Bacillati > Actinomycetota > Actinomycetes > Kitasatosporales > Streptomycetaceae > Streptomyces > Streptomyces sp. NPDC002640. The sequence continues at coordinate 423,393 of NZ_JBSFVZ010000002.1, forward strand.
ATGACCAGCTGCGGGAAGGCGTCCTTGATGGCCTTGAAGTGCGACTCGTAGTACTCGACGCCGTAGTCCGGGTGGTGCCCGCCCTGGAACATGATCTGGGTGCCGCCCAGTTCGACCGTCTCCGCGCAGCGGCGCAGGATGTCGTCGAGGTCGCGGGTCCAGCCCTTCTTGGTGTCCTTCGGGGCCGCGTAGAAGGCGCAGAACTTGCACGCGGTGACGCACACGTTCGTGTAGTTGATGTTGCGCTCGATGATGTACGTCGCGATGTGCTCGATACCGGCGAACTTCCGGCGGCGGACGGCGTCGGCGGCCTGGCCGAGGGCGTGCAGCGGGGCGTCCCGGAGGAGGGCGACCGCCTCCTCGGGGGTGATCCGCCCACCATCGGCGGCACGGTCGAGCACAGACTGAAGTTCGGCCTTCTCGGTCACCGATGCGTCCCTTTCGTCAAGGGTTTGGACGGACCGCCTCAGCCTACGCCAGCCCCTCACCGGCCCCGCCGGAGCCTCCGGGCACCTTGCGGCCACCGCCTGCCGCCGTGCGCCGGGGAGGTGGGGTCAGGCCGCCCGGGCGGCGGCGAGGAGGGTGAGGTGGGTGCCCAGGAGCAGGGCGGGGCCGAAGGGGTACTCGGTGCGGCGGCCGGCGCGGCGGAGGGCGACCAGGGCGAGGCCCTGGAGGCCGCCGAGGAGGATGCCGAGGAAGGCGCCCAGGATCACGGCGCCCCAGCCGTACCAGCCGAGGACGGCGCCGGCGGTGAGGGCGAGCTTGACGTCGCCGAAGCCCATGCCCGCCGGGCTGACCAGGTGGAGCACCAGGTAACCGCCGGCCAGCGCGAGGGCGCCGAGCACCGCGCCGGTCCACCGGCCCGCGTGCCCGGGCAGGAGCGCGGCGGCCCCCAGCAGCGAGAGGGCGGCCCCGGCCAGCGGCAGGGTCAGCACGTCGGGCAGGCGGTGGACCCGGAGGTCGACGGCGGCCAGCAGCACGCCCACGGGGGTCAGCAGCAGCCAGACGAGGAGTTCCGGGCGCGGCCCGGTCGCGGCGGCGAGGGCCCCGCACAGAGCGGCGGTGACCAGGGGCAGCGTCACCCCGCCCCCGCCGTACGGCCCGGCGCAGCCACCGCACCGGGCGGTGCCGAGCCAGCCGGCCAGCGCGTGCCCGTCGGGGCAGTCGGCCCGCCACGGCAGCCCCGGCTCCACCGCCAGCCGGTACGCGGGCCTCGCCAGCGGCAGCCCCGCCACCGCCCCCCACCCCGCCGCCACCAGCACCAGCAGCCACAGCTCGGTCGTCACCCACCCAGCCTAGGCCGGGGAACGGTCAGGGAAGGGGCCCTGCGGATTCCGGGCCGCGGGCCGGGCTCCCCGCTCCGCTCCTACGGCTCCAGCAGGTTGACCCGTACGTCTGCCGGGAAGCCCGTGGTGGGGCCGACGCGGCGGGCGAACTCGGTGACCGCGCCGAGCTGTTCGGGGCCGAAGCGGAAGTCGAGGGTGGTGAAGTACCGCTCCAGGAGTTCGGCGTCGAAGGCCTCCCAGCGGGCGGCCTGCTCGGCGACCTTGGTGACCTCCTCCAGGGAGAGGTCGCGGGAGGCGAGGAACGCCTCGTGGACGCGGCGGGTGAGCTCCGGCTCGCGCTCGAGGTAGTCGCGCCGCGCGGCCCAGACGGCGAAGACGAACGGCAGGCCCGTCCACTCCTTCCACAGCGCGCCCAGGTCGTGCACGGCCAGACCGAGCCGCGGCGCGTCGTGCAGGCTGGCCCGCAGGGCCGCGTCGCCGATCAGCACCGCGGCGTCCGCCTCCAGCATCATCGCGCCCAGGTCCGGCGGGCAGGTGAAGTACTCGGGGGTGACGCCGAAACGGTCCTGCAGCAGGAGCTGGGCCAGCCGCACCGAGGTCCGGGAGGTGGAGCCCAGGGCGACGCGGGCGCCGTCGAGCTGCTCCAGCGGGAGCTGGGAGACGATCACGCAGGACATCACGGGTCCGTCGCAGCCGACCGCGATGTCCGGGAAGGCGACCAGTTCGTCGGCGTTCTTCAGGAATTCGACGAGCGTGACCGGGCCGATGTCCAGGTCGCCCGCGACCAGTTTCTCGCTGAGCTTCTCCGGGGTGTCCTTGGTCAGCTCCAGATTGAGGAGCGTGCCTGTTCTCGCGAGCCCCCAGTAGAGGGGCAGGCAGTTCAGGAACTGGATGTGGCCGACGCGCGGCCGGATGCGAGAATTGTCCACATCGCGAGACTAGACCCCGTCCGGCGCAACCCGGCGCTCAGGGTGTGCCCGCGCGCGCCCGCGTACCTCGTGCCCGCGCCACGACCGGCACCGCCCCCGCTCACCCGCACGGCCCAACCCGACCGTCAACCCCGATCTGCGGGTTTTATGCACACGGGTGACGTGATCTTGCCCTCTCTTGCGTCCGGGCCCTCGCGTGCTAGGCTCGCAGCAAGTTGCAGTTTGGTTTCCCTTGCAGTACAGAGCCTGCGGAGCATGTGACCGCGGGCTCTCGTCGTTTTCAGACTTGTGCAGTTGTTTCGGACACTTGCAGGATCTGGAGCAGGGCAACCCTTTGGGCCCAAGGAGGGCTTATGGCTACCGGAACCGTGAAGTGGTTCAACGCCGAAAAGGGCTTTGGCTTCATCGCCCAGGAAGGCGGAGGCCCCGACGTCTTCGTCCACTACTCCGCGATCAACGCGAGCGGCTTCCGCTCCCTCGAGGAGAACCAGGCGGTGACCTTCGACGTGACCCAGGGTCCGAAGGGCCCGCAGGCGGAGAACGTCACCCCGCAGTAAGCCTCCGGCTCGAAGAGAGCCCGATGCTCTGCTCCGGTTGAGTTGATTCCGGAACGAGTGCAGTACCCAAGGAGCCCCCTGCCGGCCTTCGCCGGCGTCCGGGGGCTCCTGCCTTTTTCCGGCTCCCGCCTCGGGGGCTCCTGCCGTCTCCGGCGCTCAGGCCCGTTCGAGGATGGCCGTGACGCCCTGCCCGCCGGCCGCGCAGACGGAGATCAGGCCGCGGCCCGGCCCGTCCCGCTCGGCCAGCAGCTTGGCCAGCGTGGCGACCACCCGGGCGCCGGTCGCGGCGAAGGGGTGACCGGTGGCCAGCGAGGACCCGGCCACGTTCAGCCGGTCGCGGTCGACCGGGGCCAGGCCCCGCTTCTCCCAGGCGGCCAGCGTGGCCAGCACCTGCGAGGCGAAGGCCTCGTGGATCTCGATCAGGTCGAAGTCCTCGATGCCCAGCCCGGCCCGCTCCAGCATCCGCGGCACCGCGTGGGCCGGGGCCATCAGCAGCCCGTCCTCGCCGTCGGCGACGTCGCCGTGCACGAAGTCCACGGCGGCCGTCTCGTAGGCCGTCAGGTAGGCCAGCGGCTCCAGGCCCTGCGCCTCGGCCCACTCCTCGCTCGCCAGCAGCACGGTGGCCGCGCCGTCGGTGAGCGGCGTGGAGTTGCCCGCCGTCATGGTGGGCTCCGGCCCGTCCAGGCCGAAGACCGGCTCGAGGGTGGCCAGCTTCTCCACCGTGGAGCCGGGCCGCAGGTTCTGGTCGCGGGCCAGGCCCCGGAAGGGCACCACCAGGTCCTGGAAGAGGCCCCGTTCGTAGGCCGCGGCCAGCTTGCGGTGGCTCGCCGCGGCCAGTTCGTCCTGCGCCTCGCGGGTGACACCCCAGGCCCGCGCGGTGATCGCCGCGTGCTCGCCCATGGAGAGGCGGGTGCGGGGCTCGGCGTTGCGCGGGATGTCGGGGACCAGGTGGGAGGGGCGCACCCGGGACAGCGCCTTGAGCCGGGCGCCGGCGGACTTCGCCCGGCGGGCCTCCAGCAGGATCTTCCGCAGCCGGTCGTTGAGCCCCAGCGGGGCGTCGCTGGCGGTGTCGGCGCCGCCCGCCACGCCGGACTCCAGCTGGCCCAGCATGATCTTGTTGGCCACGGCGATCACGGCCTGGAGGCCGGTGCCGCACGCCTGCTGGATGTCGTAGGCGGGCGTCCTGGGATCCAGCCGCGAGCCCAGGACCGTCTCCCGGGCCAGGTTGAAGTCGCGGCTGTGCTTGAGGACCGCCCCGGCCACGAACTCGCCGACCGCGCCCGGCCCGTGGAGGCCGTACCGCTCGACCAGCCCGTCCAGGGCGGCCGTCAGCATGTCCTGGTTGGAGGCGGTGGCGTAGGGGCCGTCGGAGCGGGCGAACGGAATGCGCGTGCCGCCCACGACGGCGACGCGCCGGGTCGCCGGGGGCTGGGGGGAATCGGTCATCTCTGCCTGCTCCTTACCTCGAGCCTGGTGCCGCCCGGGCCTCGGCGGCGCTCACGCACCGGTCCAGCGACCGGGGCTTACCCATCGAGCCTTACCATCGGTAACGTTACTCCAGAGTAAGCCACCGCACGCCACGCGAAGCCACCGCAAGCCGCCCTCGTTCGTCGAGCACCTGCCTGGGAGCCCCCACATGGCCGACCGCTATCAGAGCTTCACCCGGACCGCCCCCGGCCGCTTCCTCAGCAAGCGGCTGGGGCTGCCGCAGCCCGCCCCGTTGCGCCGGTGGTCGGCCGAGCGGCCCGCCCTCGACGGCCCCCTGCTGCACCTGACGGCCGGGAAGTCCGCCCTCGACCTCGCGCCCGTGCTCGCCCGCACCGGGCCGGAGGTGCGCACCGAGGGCGCCGAGCGGCCGGCCGCGGTGGTGGTCGACGCCACCGGTGTGCGGACCGTGGAGGCGCTGGCCGAGGTGCACGGCGCGCTGCACCCGGTGGTCCGCGGTGTCGCCGAGTCCGGCCGGGTGGTCGTCCTCGGGGCGCCGCTCGACGCGGGCGACCACCATCAGGCGGCGGTGCAGCAGGGCCTGGAGGGCTTCGTCCGCTCGCTGGGCAAGGAGATCGGCCGGGGCAGGACGGTCAACCTGGTCCGCCTGACCGACGCCGCCTCCGCCGAGTCCACGCTGCGCTTCCTGTTCTCGCCGAAGTCCGCGTTCGTGGACGGCCAGGTGATCGAGGTCGACGAGGCCGAGGTGACCGCTCCCGAGGACTGGGACCGCCCGTTGGCCGGAAGGACCGCACTGGTCACCGGCGCCTCCCGGGGCATCGGCGCGGCCGTGGCCGAGACCCTGGCGCGGGACGGCGCCCATGTGGTCGTGCTGGACGTGCCGCAGGCCGAGGAGGAGGCCCGCGCGCTCGCCATGCGGCTGGGCGGCACCGCCCTGGGCCTGGACATCACCGCCGTGGACGCCGCGGACCGGATCGCCGCGGTCCTGCCCGACGGGCGGCTGGACGTGCTGGTCCACAACGCCGGGATCACCCGCGACCGCCGCCTGGTCAACATGCCCGCCGAGCGCTGGAGTTCGGTGCTCGACGTCAACCTGGCGAGCGTGCTGCACACCACCGACACGCTGCTGGCGCAGGGGCTGATCCCGCGCGGCGGCCGGATCACCGCCACCGCCTCCATCGCGGGCATCGCCGGCAACTCCGGGCAGACGAACTACGCCGCCAGCAAGGCGGGCGTCATCGGCATGGTCCGGTCGCTGGCACCGCGGGCGCTCGCCGAGCACGGGGTCACCGTCAACGCGGTGGCGCCGGGGTTCATCGAGACCAAGATGACGGCGGCGGTCCCGCTGATGATCCGCGAGGCGGGCCGGCGGATGAACTCCCTGGTCCAGGGCGGACTTCCGGTGGACGTCGCCGAGACCCACGCCTGGTTCGCCGGCCCCGCCTCCGGCGGCGTCAACGGCCAGGTCGTGCGGGTCTGCGGCCAGAGCCTGCTGGGGGCGTGAGGACATGACCGACGCGATCGTGCTCACCCGGCCGCCCGCGCTGACGCCGCTGCTGCTGCGGGGCGCCCTGCTCTCCCCCACCAAGCGGCCCCGACCCGACGCCCCGTTCCCGCGGACGCGGCTGGTGCAGCCCGCGGTGCGGGCGGACGCGGGGCGGCTCGACGCCTACCGGCGGATCTGCGGGTTCGAGGGCGACGGCACGCTGCCGGTGACCTACCCGCACGTCCTGGGGTTCGCCGCCACGATGCGGCTGATGAGCGGGCGGGCGTTCCCGCTGCCGGTGCTGGGGCTGGTGCACACGTCGATCGGGATCACGCGGCGCGGCGCGATGCCGGCGGACCGGCCGTACGAGATCGCGGTCGAGGTGGAGGGGCTCGCCCCGCACCGGCGGGGCACCGAGGCGACGGTCCTCACCCGGGCGCGGGACGCCGGCGAGCTGGTGTGGGAGTCCCGCAGCACGTACCTGGCGCGGCACCGGGTCCCGCCGGGCGCGGCGGGCTCCGAGGGCGGGGAACGGGCGGAGCCGGAGGAGACCGAGCAGCCGACGGGGAAGCGGGAGGAGCAGCGGGCGGAGCCGGAGGAGTTGCCGGTGGCGGCGGAGTGGCGGCTGTCCGGTGACCTCGGCCGGCGGTACGGGGCCGCGTCCGGGGACCGGAACCCGATCCACCTCTCGGCGGCGACGGCACGGCTGTTCGGCTTCCCGCGGGCGATAGCGCACGGCATGTGGACGGTGGCGCGGTCCCTCGCGGCGTACGGGGTGCCGGAGGGGGCGGTGGTGGGCGCCCGCTTCAAGGCGCCGGTGCTGCTGCCGGCCACCGTCCACTACGCCGAGGCGGGCCCCCGCTTCCAGCTCCGCTCCCCCGGCCGCCTCCACGTCGAGGGCGACGTCACCCCGGCCTGACCCCCGCTGTCCCGCCGCCGCTCCGCTCAGGGTGGGGGCGGGGTCCAGGGGTGGCCGGTGGTGAGGTTGCCGAGGCCGGCCCAGGCGAAGTTCATCAGCGTCGCGGCCGCCTGCCGGGCCGACACCCCCTCCGTCGCGTTGGCCCACGCCGCCATCGACTCCGCCGCCCCCACCAGCGCCTCCGCGAGCCCGGCCACCTCCCGTTCCGGGAGGTCCGGGTCGCGGTGCGCGGCCCGCGCCCCCACCGCGATCAGGTGGGTCACCAGCGCGACCAGTTCCTCCCGCATCGCCGCCACCTCCGCCGCGAACGGCTCCCCGTGGGTCCGGGCCTGGACGTGCAGCACCGCCCAGCCGTCGGGGTGTTCGGCGGTGTGCCGGAAGAACGCGTGGAGCCCTGCCCAGAGTTGGCGGTCGGCGGGCAGCGAGGCGTCGGCGACGCCCGCCCGGACCGCGTCCGAGAGCGCCTGGGCCTCGCGGCGGATGCACGCGGTGAACAGGTCTTCCTTGGAGTTGAGGTAGAGGTACACCAACGGCTTGGACACACCCGCCAGTTCGGCGACCTCGTCCATGGACGCGCCGCGGTAGCCGCGGCGGCCGAACACCCGGACGGCGGCGTCCATCATCTGTCGTTCGCGCTCCGCCCGCGGCAGGCGACGGGTCCGCACCGCTCCTCCAACCATGCGGCCACCCTATGACGCCCGCCGCCGGGCGGAACCCCTCGTTCACGACGGAGCCCCGGCGGAAGCATCCGCCGGGGCTCCGGAGACGTGCGCGACGCGGCGTCAGCCCACGGTGACCTTCTCGCGGTCCCCGGTGGCCGGCTCCGCGAGCGCGTGGCGGAGCTTCTCGCCCTCGATGTCGAGGTCCGGCAGCGCCCGGTCCAGCCACTTCGGCAGCCACCACGCGCCGCGGCCCATCAGCGACATGACCGCCGGCACCAGCGTCATGCGGACGACGAACGCGTCGATCACCACGCCGACGGCGAGGGCGAAGCCGATGGACTTGATGATCGGGTCGTGGGCGAAGACGAAGCCCGCGAACACCGCGATCATGATCAGCGCGGCCGCCGTCACCACCCGCGCGTTGTGGCCGAGGCCGCTGACGGTGGCCTGGCGCGGGGTGTCCCCGTGGACGAAGTCCTCCCGCATCCGGGACACCAGGAACACCTCGTAGTCCATGGCGAGGCCGAACAGGATGCCGATGAGGATGATCGGCAGGAAGCTGACCAGCGGGCCCGGCGTGTCCACGCCCACCAGGTCGGCGAGGTGGCCCTCCTGGAAGACCGCCGTGGTCAGGCCGAAGGTGGCGCCGACGGTCAGCAGGAAGCCGAGGGCGGCCTTCAGCGGCACCAGGACCGAGCGGAACACCAGCATCAGCAGCAGGACCGAGAGGCCGACCACCAGCAGCAGGTAGACCGGCAGGGCGTCCGCCAGCTTCTCGGAGATGTCGATGCCGATGGCGGTCATGCCGGTCAGCGCCACGTCGGCGCCCTGGACGTCGGCGACCTTGCCGCGGATGGCGTGGACGGTGTCCTCGGTGACCGGGTCGGTCGGGCCGGTGGTCGGGATCACCGCGACCAGCGCGGTCGTGCCGTCCTGGTTGAACTGCGGCGGTGCGACGGCGGCGACGCCCTTGACGTCCGGGAGCAGCGCGGCGACGTCCTGGACGGCGGCCTTGGTGGCGTTCGGGGTGTCGGCGGAGACGACGGCCATCAGGCGGCCGTTGAAGCCGGGGCCGAAGCCCTCCGCGGTGAGGTCGTACGCCTGCCGCTCGGTGGTCTCCACGGCGGCGGTGCCGGCGTCCGGGAGCGCCAGGTGCATGTCGCGGGCGGGCAGGGTCAGCGCGCCCAGGCCGACGATGCCGACCAGCAGGATCGGGATGCGCAGCTTCAGCACCAGGCGGCCCCAGGTGTACCCGAAGCCCTCCTTGACCTCCGCCTCGCCCTTCTCGGCGACCGTGCCGCGCAGCTTGCGCGGCAGGATCTTGTCGCCGGCGAAGGCCAGCACCGCCGGGAGCAGGGTGAGCGCCACCAGCACCGCGACCGCGACGGTGGCCGCCGCGGCCAGGCCCATGGCGGACAGGAACGGGATGCCGACGACGGACAGGCCGGCCAGGGCGATGACCACCGTGGCGCCGGCGAAGACCACCGCGGAGCCGGCCGTGCCGATGGCCCGCCCGGCCGCCTCGGGCCGTTCCATGCCCTCGACCAGGAACTGGCGGTAGCGGGAGGTGATGAAGAGGGAGTAGTCGATGCCGACGGCCAGGCCCAGCATCAGCGCCAGCACCGGGCTGGTGCTGTTGAGCTCGACGAAGCCGGTGAGGGCGTACAGACCGGCCATGCCGACGCCCACGCCCACCAGGGCGTTGAGCAGCGTCATGCCGGCGGCGACCAGCGAGCCGAAGGTGACCACCAGGACGACGGCGGCGACCGCCACGCCGATCGCCTCGGTGGAGCCGATCTCCGGCGGGGTCTGGGCGAGTTCGCCGCCCACCTCGACCCGGACCGCGCCGCCCTCGCCGTCGTACTCCTCGGGCAGCTCGGCGTAGGCCTCGCGCTGCTTGTCGGTGATGTCGGCGATCTCGTCCTTGAACTGGACCTGGACCAGCGCGTACCGCCCGTCGGGCGAGACGGACCGCATCTGGAAGGGGTCCATCGCGGCGACCACGCCCGGTATGGCGGCCGCGTCCTTCACGACGGGCGTGACGTCGGCCGGGGTGAGCTTCCGCTCGGAGGTGATCACCACCGTGCCGGTGGCGCCGGCGGCCTGCGGGAACTGCTTCTGCAACGCGTCCATCGCACGCTGGGACTCGGTCCCCGGCATCCGGAACGCGTTGGTGGTGGTGCCCATGAAGGCGGCCGCCGCACCGCCCATCAGGGCGAGCAGCAGCAGCCATACGGCCACCACCAGGCCGCGGCGCCCGAAGCACGCGCGGCCCAACCGGTAGAGCAAGGTCGCCATGGGAGTGGGGCCCTTCTTCTAGTTCTTCCCGAGCTGTGGATCGATGTCGTGACCGGCGCCCCGACCGGCGTCCCGAGGGGCGTCCGGGTCGAGGGCGGCGCGGCCGGGGTCCCGGTCGAGGGTCCGCAGGGCGCCGGTGAGCAGCGCCTCGCGGAGGGTCCGGTCGTCGTAGGGCAGGTCGCCGGCGCCGGTGGCGAAGACGCCGCCGAGGGCCATCGCCGCGGCGATGCGGTCGCGGGGGTCGGTGGAGCGCCCGGCGACGGCGTCGACCAGCCGCTCGCGGATCCCGTCGATGGTCTCCACGCCCAGGTCGGGCAGCGTGGACACGTCGGCGAGGTTGTCGAAGAGCAGCTTGATCTCGCGGCGGAAGCGCAGGGTGATGTCGACGAAGGCGTGGACCGCGGTGAGCGCGGCCTCCTCGCCGTCCAGTTCCGCCAGCCGGTCGTCCAGCGCGAAGACCTCGCATCCCACCGGCATCAGCAGCTCGGTGAGGATGGCCTCCTTGTTGCTGAAGTGGTAGAGCAACGACGCCTTGGAGCAGCCCACGTCGGCGGCGATGTCCGCGAGGGACGTGCCGCGGAAGCCGCGGGAGACGAACAGGCGCAGGGCGGAGGCGAGCAGGCGCTCGTGCAGACCGCTGGACGGGCGTGCCATAGCCCCACGCTAACTGTCCGAACGGTCAGATCTGACCGTTCGGACAGTCGACGCGGTGTGTGTTCGGTCACGGAAGCGCACGGGAAGGCCCGAAGTGGACCGGAATGCTCCGAACATGCCGAAAGACCCCCTCCACCCGAACGGGGCGGAGGGGGTCTGCGGCTGCTCGGCCGGGGCGGCGGACGCGGCCCGGGCGGTAGCGGTGGTGGAGCGGGAAGCGGTGACTGAGCGGGTCAGACGGTGGCGGGCACCGGCTCGGGGGCCCGGTCGCGGACCTCCGGCTCGTCACCCTCGAGCGGCGACGCGGAGGCGGTGCGGTAGGCGTCGCGGTCCAGGATGTTCTCCCGCGCGGCCACGATCACCGGGACGACCGCCTGGCCGGCCACGTTGGTGGCGGTGCGCATCATGTCCAGGATCGGGTCGATGGCCAGCAGCAGGCCCACGCCCTCCAGCGGCAGACCCAGCGTGGACAGCGTCAGGGTCAGCATCACGGTGGCGCCGGTGAGGCCGGCGGTGGCGGCGGAGCCGACGACCGCGACGAACGCGATCAGCAGGTACTCCTGGATGCCGAGCTGGATGTCGAAGATCTGCGCCACGAAGATCGCGGCCAGCGCCGGGTAGATGGCGGCGCAGCCGTCCATCTTGGTGGTGGCGCCGAACGGCACCGCGAAGGAGGTGTACTCACGCGGGACGCCCAGGCGCTCGACGACCTTGACGGTCAGCGGCATGGTGCCGACCGAGGAGCGCGAGACGAAGGCCAGCTGGATGGCCGGCCAGGCGCCCTTGAAGAACTGCACCGGGCTGACCTTGGCGACGGTGGCGAGCAGCAGCGGGTAGACGCCGAACATCACCAGCGCGCAGCCGATGTAGACGTCGGCGGTGAAGGTCGCGTACTTGCCGATCAGGTCCCAGCCGTAGGTGGCGATGGCGCGGCCGATGAGGCCGATCGTGCCGATCGGGGCGAGCAGGATGACCCACCACAGCGCCTTCTGCAGCAGCTCCAGGACCGACTCGCTGAGGGAGAGGACGGGCTGCGCCTTCTCGCCGATGGCGAGCGCGGCGATGCCGGCGACGGCGGCCATGAAGACGATCTGGAGCACGTTCAGCTCGGTGAACGGCGTGATGACGTCGGTCGGGATGATGCCCGTCAGGAAGTCGATCCAGCTGCCCTGGCTGTCCGGCTTGGCGCCGTCCTTCGGGGTCAGGCCGGTGCCGGCGCCCGGATTGGTGATCAGGCCGATGGCGAGGCCGATCACCACGGCTATCAGCGAGGTGATCAGGAACCAGAGCAGGGTGCGGGAGGCCAGCCGGGCGGCGTTGTTGACCTTCCGGAGGTTGGTGATGGACACCAGGATCGCGAAGAAGACGAGCGGTGCGACGGCCAGCTTCAGCAGCTGGACGAACGTTCCGCCGATCTTGTCGAGCGTGGTGACCAGCCAGGTGAGGTCCTGGCTGCGGGCCAGCCAGCCCAGCAGGACGCCGAGGACCAGGCCGGCGATGATCTGGGCCCAGAAGGGCACCGGGAACGAGCGCTTCGGCTTGCTCGGGGTTTTCGTGCTCTCGGACACGGACACGGACACACTCCGACGAGGAACGCGCGGGGGCGCGGGGGGACGAGACGTGCGAGGGCGGCGCCCCGGAATCGGTCAGCAGCGCCGCGGAAGGGATCGAGCGTGTGGAACGGGCTCAGGTGAGAGCCGGACACGCCGCGGCCGTGCGGCGGCAGAGGTCCACATGCAGGCGCGCCACCAGCGCGAGGCGCTGAGGCGTGGAGGGCGCGGCTGCTGACGTCATGCGAATACGTTAACAGCAATGCTTTGGGAACCCCAAAGCCTTTCTTTGTGAGGCAGGACGCTCTTTCACCCGATAAATGGCAAGTGCCCCGACTCCCTTGGGGAATCGGGGCACCGAGGGTGCGCGGAAGCGGGTCAGTCCTCCTGGGTGCGGTTGCGCTCCAGGTTGAGCTTGGCGCGCTCCATCCGCTCGACGATCCGCACCGAGGCGCGGTCGCGCTCGCCGCGCAGCACCACGAAGCTGATCGGGGCGGAGAGCACCAGCGCCAGCAGGACGATCCACATGCCGTTGGCGTCACCGACGGCGCTCGGCAGGAGACCGGCGTAGACACCGCCCCAGACGACCACGAAGCAGCCCACGAAGATGCCGAGGCGCATCAGTGTGTAGCGGAGCATCTCACACCCACTCTTCCGTCCAACGAGCCCGAGTCACAGGCACTGCCGTCCAGTGAAACACGACGGCGGACGGATCTTGCGCGCGGGGCGGAAGGGCGGAGAACCGGAGGTGCGGAGGGCCGGAGGCGCGGAGGGCCGGAGCCCTAGGCCAGCGGCAGGTACATGGTGATGTCGTCGCGGTCGTCGCCCGGCGCGACCCGGATGGCGCCGGGGACGCGGCCGACCTCCTTGTAGCCGCAGGAGGCGTAGAAGCGCTCCAGCCCGAGCCCGCCGCGACAGGTCAGCTTGACGGCCTCGATGCCGTCCAGGCCGCGGGCGGCGTCGGCGAGCGCGGCCATCAGGTCGCGGCCGTACCCCTTGCCCTGGTGGCCGGGGTGGACCATCACGGTGTAGGCCATGACCCAGTGCCGCATCAGCCGGTGGCTGTTGAAGGCGAGGAAGCCGGTGGCCAGCACGCGGCCGTCCGCGTCCCGGCCGACCAGGAGCCGGGCGGTGCCGTCCGCGACCTGGGTGAGCTGCTTGACCAGCGCCGGGCGGACGTCGTCACGGGTCACCGTGGGCACGAACCCGACGGCGCCGCCGGCGTTGGTCACGTCCACCCAGAGGTCGAGGATGCCGTCGCGAAGGTCCGGGGTGACGGCCGGGTCGAACGTGAAAGTAAGGGTCATGATGCGACCTTACTTATTACCGTTCGCGCTCCTCAAGACGATTCCACAGGGCGGACACGGGCAGGTGCGCGGTCAGGACTCCTCGGGGAGCTCTCCGACGCGGTTCTCCCACTTGGTGGAGAGCACGATGGTGGTGCGGGTGCGGGACACCCCGTGGGTGCCGGAGAGCCGCCGGATGATGCGCTCCAGGCCGTCGACGTCCTTCGCGCGGGCCTTCAGCATGTAGCTGTCGTCACCGGCGATGAACCAGCAGTCCTCGATCTCGGGCAGCTCCTTGAGCCGCTGCGCGACGTCCTCGTGGTCGGCGGCGTCGGAGAGCGAGATGCCGATCAGCGCGGTGACGCCGAGGCCGAGCGAGGCCGCGTCGACGGTGGCGCGGTAGCCGGTGATGACCCCGGCGGCCTCCAGCCGGTTGATGCGGTCGGTGACGCTGGGCCCCGACAGGCCGACGAGGCGTCCCAGTTCCGCGTAGGAGGCCCGCCCGTTCTCCCTGAGAGCCTGGATGAGCTGCCTGTCCACGGCGTCCATGCGATCGATTGCCTTCCGGTGAGGTGTTCCTGCGCGAATGTGATCGAAGACGTGTGCCCGGTGACGTGACCGGTAGTACGGGGGGTGTGGTGGAGCGGGTGGTGGGGCGGCCGGTGGCGTCCCGACGGGGCCGGGGCCGGTCCCGTCGCCGACGGAGGTGCGGCGGTCAGCTCCCGGCGGACCTCGCCTCGCCGAGGCCGCCCTTCCACCGCCGGTAGAGCGTGTGCGGGACGCCCGCCGCGTCGAGCACCCGGCCGGCGACGAAGTCCACCAGGTCCTGGATGTGGGTGGCTCCCGCGTAGAAGGCCGGGGAGGCCGGGACGACGCTCGCCCCGGCGTCGTCCAGCGTGACCAGGTGCCGCAGCGTCTGTCCGTTGAGCGGCGTCTCGCGCACGGAGACCACCAGCGGGCGGCGCTCCTTGAGCGTCACGCTCGCGACGCGCTGCAGCAGGTCCTTGGAGAGGCCCAGCGCCACACCGGCCACGCAGGCGGTGGAGGCGGGCACGATCAGCATCCCGCGGGCCGGGTAGGAGCCGGACGAGGGGCCCGCGGCGAGGTCGCCGGCGGTCCAGTACCGGATGTCGCCCTGCGGCGGGGCGAAGGTGCCGGGCTTTCCGTCGGCGCCCCTGGCCAGCCAGGCGGACAGGTCGTCCTGCCAGTGGGCGTCGCGGAAGGCGATCCCGGTCTCGTCCAGCAGGGTCAGCCGGGCCGCGCGGCTGACCACCAGGTCGACGCTCTCCCCGGCCTCGATCAGCCCGCGCAGTACCGCGGCCGCGTATGGCGTACCGGATGCCCCGGAGACCCCCACGATCCAAGGAGTCCGCCGCTTTTCCCCTGCGTTCACACTCCGAGCCTACCGGCGGGGCCGGACAGGTCCGGCAGGGGCGGGGCCGCGTACGCCGGCACCGCCCCTACTCCCGCGCGGTGAGCGTCCGGTAGGCCAGGTGCCGCACGTCCGGGTCCGGGTGGCGGCGCAGGGCGCGCAGCAGGTCGCGCCACTCCTCGGTCCACTGCCCCCGCAGGCCGCCCTCGGTGGTGAGGGTGACGGCGAGGAGGCCGGTGGTGGTGCGGCCGTCGCCCAGCAGCCGTCCGACCGCCTCGGCCACCCCCTCGGTCGCCTCCCCGGCGGTCCCGGGCGTCGCGGGCCGGTGGCGGGCGAGCTCGCCGGCGATCGTGACGGCCGCCTGCACGCCGAGGGATTCCAGGGTGTCCGCCAGCTCCGACAGGGCGGCGTGGAGGACGTCCGGCCGGGCCGTGAGGTCGACCCGCCGGGCGACGAGCTGGGCGTGCTCGAACGCCAGCAGCGGCTCCCGGGCGAACAGTTCGGTGAGGGTCCGCGTGATGGCGTCGTGCCGTCCCGTCGTCCACAGCAGGCGCCTCAGCCGCTGCAGGGCGGGGAGGTCGCTGCGCTCCAGCGCCTCGCGGCCGCCCTCGGGGGTGTGCAGCAGGGAGAGCAGGGTGGTCACCGTCGTGTGGAGGACGCTGCCCTCCGCCGCTCCGCCCAGCGGGTGGGGCAGCTCCGAGGCGGCGATCCCGAGCAGGGCGTCGGCCGCGAACGACCAGGCGGAGATGCCCATGACCGAGCGGGCGCCGTCCACGAGATCGCACACGGTGCGCGACAGCCGGTCGGCCATCCGCGCGTCGTGGCGCACCCAGGCGGCGAGGGTGTCGGCCGCCGAAGGCGGAAGGTCCAGGCCCGTCGTCAGGTGGGTGTCGTACGCCTCGCCCAGCAGGGCGGCGAAACGGCGGCGGTGCTCCTCGGCGAAGTCCCACGGGCGGAGGGCGAACAGCTCGTTCCTCACCTCCCACTCCGGGTCGCGTCCGCCGGCGGCCAGCACCTCCCAGGCGGACGCCGTACCGGCCAGCGCGGGGAGGACGCGGACGATCGCGGCCCGCACGTCGGCCTGGCTGTCCTCGGCGCCGAACGCCCCGGCCAGCAGCGCGACCGCCTGCCCGGGCGGCAGGAACCGGGCGGCCAGGCGGGCCGCCTCCTTGCGGGAGGTCACCTTCGCGGGACGCTCCCCGGTCAGGATCGCGCCCAGCGACGGCCCCAGGGCCGAGGGCGCGGTGAAGCGGGCGGCCCGCGCGGCGGCGTACACGGCGACCCGGGCACGGTCGGTGCCGGCGTGCTCCAGCAGCACGGGGAGGGCGTCCTCGGGGCGGTCGGTCCAGGGCAGCGCGGCCAGTGCGGCCTCCGCGACCACCACCTCCGGATCGTCGACGTGCCGCAACGCCAGCCGGGCGCCCAGCTCCGGCAGGGGCGCGGCGGCGCGGATCACCGCGGCCCGCTCGTCCAGCGGGAGCCCGGGATCCGCCGCCGTCCGCTCGGCCAGGCGCGCGGCGGCCCGTTGCCGGCGGGGCAGCCAGCGGCCGCCGTCGGCGAGGTGCGGCAGCGGGCGGCGGGCGCCCGGTGTCAGGAAGCGCCCGTACGGGGGTTCGTCGCCGAGCAGGACGTCCAGCAGGTCGGTGCGGCGGCGGGACAGCACCGTGAGCACGGGTGGCAGGACGGCGGCGGAGGGCTCCCGCCGCAGGAGTGCCTCGACCCGTTCGTCGCGGGTGCGGGGGTCGGCGAGCCACAGCTCGGCGGCGGTGCGGACGGTGTCGTCGTCGCCGCGTTCCACGGCGGTGGCCAGACGGTCCTGCAGCTCGGGCATCCGCCGGGCGCGGGGGCCGAGGGCGGCGGCGAGGCCGAGCAGCAGCCGGAAGTCGGCGCGGTCGGCGGCCGCGTCGAGCCAGGGGCGGAGCGTGTCCAGCACCTCGTGTTCCTGGCCGCGGCGGAGCACGCGGTGCAGGGGGCCGAAGTCGGGCACGCCGGTGCGGCCGGTGAGCCCGTCCAGCGTGGCGAGCGCCCAGCCGCGGAGGGCGTCGCCGTCGCGCGGGACGTCGCCTTCGCGCGGGACGTCGCCTTCGCGCGGGGGTTCGGCGGCGCGCGGGGGTTCGGCGGCGTCGGTGGTGGGGGCGGTGCCCGTGGCGTGGGCGGCGAGGACCCGGGTGGCCAGCAGCCGGAGCGCGTCCCGGGTGCCCGCGGAGGCGTCCCGGGCCTGGAGCGCGTCGGCGGCGATCCGCCGCAGCAGCGGCGCGTGGACGGCGGCGAACACCGTGGGCCGGGCGTCGGCCAGCGCCTCCAGGGCCGCGCGGCGCACCGGGTCCTGGTCGTTGCGGAGCCGGCTGCGCATGACCGTCAGCAGCTCGGTGACCGCGGCCTCGCCGCCGTCCAGGGTGGCGGCGCGCACGAACGGCGGCCAGGCAAGCTCCCGGTCGCCCGCCTCGCGACGGCGCACCGCCGCGAGCAGTTCCTCGCGGGCCTCCTCGTAGGCGCCGTGGGCGAGCGTGTCCAGGTCGTCCCACCAGAGGTCGTCCGGGTCGAACAGCGCGACCTGTCGGCGTACCTCGGCGTGGCGGCGCTCGCGGGGCAGCAGCAGGAGGACGTCGAGGTTCGCCCATCCCCCGCGCTCGCCCCCGTCCGCGCCCCATGCCTCGTCGAGGAGCGCCGGCCGCGCGGCGGGCGGCAGGGCCCTCAGCAGCGACCGGATCCTGGCGGGGCGGTGCGTCCAGTGGCGGGCGAGGGCCACCAGGGACGCCCGTTCGGCCCGGACCAGCTTCCGCAGCACGCCCGGCGGGAGGGTCGCCTCTCCCCTCTCCGGCTCGCGCTCCGGGGCGACCAGCCACCGGGCGAGGCGGTCGGCGTCGGCGATGACCAGCGCGGG
This sequence comes from Streptomyces sp. NPDC002640, assembly GCF_053592575.1. Lineage (NCBI taxonomy): Bacteria > Bacillati > Actinomycetota > Actinomycetes > Kitasatosporales > Streptomycetaceae > Streptomyces > Streptomyces sp. NPDC002640. The sequence continues at coordinate 440,722 of NZ_JBSFVZ010000002.1, forward strand.
GAAGACGGGGTGCAGCGCCACCGGGATGCTCGCCGGGCCGTGGCGCTCCAGCAGCTCCATCACGCGGGCGGGCCGGGCCGCGGCGAGTGCGGTCAGGGTGGGGGCGTGCTCCCGCCACCAGCCCTCGCGCTCCGCGACGGCGCTCCGGTGCCCCGGCTCCGCGGCGAGGTGGTCCAGCACGGCGTCGGGGTGGCGGCGGGCCAGCGCCGGCCAGCTCCACACGGCGTGCGCCAGGGCGGGAAGGTGCCGGGCGACGAAGGCGGCGGAGCAGGCGCGCAGCAGGCGGGCGGCCTCGTGGTCGCCCCACTCCTCGCGCAGCCGCGGCAGCAGGCGTTCGGCGAGCCCGGTGCGGTGGCCGGAGACGATCAGGGCGGCGAGGCGGTGGCGGAGCGCGTCCGGGGCGTCCCGATAGGCCGCCTCGACGGCCTCGTCCGGCACCGGGAGGGTACGGGCGGCGCGGTGCGCGTACCGGGCGACCACCGCGTCGGGGTCGGCGAGGCGTGCGGTCAGGAACGCCACGTCCCGCCCGGCGTACGCGGCCAGCGCGGCGAGGCGCCGCTCGTAGGGGCCGCGGGCGTCGAGCGCGGCCAGCAGCTCGGCCAGTGCGCCGTCCCCCTGGCGGGCGAGGTCCCGGGCGGTGGTCGCGGTGAGGCGGAGTCCGGCGGGGAAGGACAAGGGTTCCAGCGCTTCGAGCAGCCGGTCGGCGGAGCTGGGCATGGGCGTGATTGTGTCCCGCGCGGTCGGGCCGTGCGAACGGATTTCGATCTGGTGCGCGGATCCGGGAACCGGACAAGGGGCACAAAGCGTTCTGGGAGCAGGCGGTCCACGACAGGGACGGGGGAGCCATGGCGGCCATCGGTGGCGGTACGGGTGCGGGACCCGGTGCGGCGGTGTCGCGCGGGGGCCGGGCGCGGCTCGCCGTGAAGCTGATGCTGGGCTGGGTGGCCTTGCTGTGGGCGCTGGAGATCACCGACGTCCTGCTGGGGAACTCCCTGGACCGCTTCGGGGTGATGCCGCGCGATCCCGGCGAGCTGGTGGACGTGGTGCCCTCGGCGTTCATCCACTTCGGGTTCGCCCACGTCGCCGCCAACACGGTCCCGCTGCTGGTCCTCGGCTTCCTCGCCGCCCTGGGCGGGGTGCGGCGGTTCCTCGCGGTGTGCGCGCTGATCGTGGTGGCCGACGGGGTCGGCGTCTGGCTGATATCCCCGGCCGGGGTGAACACGGCGGGGGTCTCCGGGGTGATCTTCGGGCTCTTCGGGTTCCTGCTGGTCTCCGGCTTCGTGGAGCGCCGGCCGCTGGGCGTCCTGGTCGCGGTGCTGATCACCGCGGTCTGGGGCGGCTCCGTGCTGGCCGGGCTGTCGCCGAACCAGACGGGCGTCAGCTGGCAGGGCCACCTGATCGGTCTGCTCGCCGGCGTCGCCGCCGCCTTCCTCCTGGCCCGCCGCCGCCCCGCCGACGCCTGACCCCACGGGGCGCACCGGTCAAGGTGCCCCGCCTGCCCTGAGCGCCGCGTCGGGCGTCGACGCACGGACCACCGGGCGCGCGCATCGGACCCCCGAGCCGTCGGGCCGCCGGGCACCGGGCGTCAGCGCGTGAGGCCGCACACCAACAGGTCGAGCAGCGCCCACCCGTACCGGGCGGGTACCGCCGGCTGACCGTCGGGCGGACACCAGGGCGTTGGCCCGCCCAGCCGCCGGGCGTCAGGAGGTGCGGCCGTACAGCGCCAGGTCGAGCAGCGCTCACCCGTACAACGCGGTGCCTACGCCCGACCGTCGGGCAGACGACCGGTCAGGCAGGCGCCGAACCCCGGACCCGCCCGCCGGGCCGCCCGGCGGCAGGCTTCGGGCAAGGCCCCGGGGGTCAGACCGTGAGGCCGCGTACCACCAGGTCGAGCAGCGCGCACACGAAGAGGGCGATGCCGATGAAGCCGTTGACGCTGAAGAAGGCCCGGTTGAGGCGGGAGAGGTCGTGCGGGCGGACGATGGTGTGCTCGTAGACGAACGCGCCGGCCACGATCAGCAGGCCCAGCCAGTAGAAGAGGCCCGCCCCGGTGAGGAGGCCGAACCAGGCGAAGAGCGCGGTGGTGACGACGTGGCAGCCGCGGGCGCCCCAGATCGCCGCGGGAATCCCGAAGCGGGCGGGGACGGACTTCACGCCGACCTCCCGGTCCGTCTCGACGTCCTGGCAGGCGTAGATCAGGTCGAACCCGCCGATCCACACGCCCACCGCCACGCCGAGGACGACGGCCTCCCAGGACCACTCACCCGTGACGGCCAGCCAGCCGCCCAGCGGCCCGATCGCCTGGGCCAGGCCCAGGATGGCCTGCGGGAAGTTGGTGAACCGCTTGCCGTACGGGTAGACCACCATCGGGATCGCGGCGAGCGGCGCCAGCACCAGGCACAGCGGGTTGAGCAGCGCCGCCGTGACCAGGAAGACGGCGAGCGCGACCAGCGCCCCCGTCCAGGCGGTCCGCACCGACACCGCGCCGGTGACCAGTTCCCGCTGCGCCGTCCGCGGGTTCCGGGCGTCGATCTCCCGGTCGATGATCCGGTTCGCCGCCATGGCGAAGGTGCGCATGGCGACCATGGCGACGGTGACCAGCAGCAGGTCCACCCAGTGCACGGACCGGTCCACCGTGAACATCGCGGTCAGCGAGGCGATGTAGGCGAAGGGCAGCGCGAAGACCGAGTGCTCGATCATCACCAGGCGCAGGAACGCGCGCACCCGGCCGGGCCGCGACCCGGCGGGTACGGGACCGGAGGCGTCGGCGGCTTCAGCGGCGGCGGTCAAGGCCGTACTCCTTCCACCGGCGGTCGACCTTCGCCGCCGTCTCCGGGTCGGACAGGACCATCTCGGGCCAGCCGCCGTCCCGGGTGTACCCCTCCTCGGGCCACTTCGCGGTCGCGTCGATTCCCGCCTTGCCGCCCCAGAACTGCTGGTAGGAGGCGTGGTCCAGGTGGTCGACGGGGCCTTCCACCACCGTGAGGTCGCGGGAGTAGTCGGTGTTCCCCAGCGCCCGCCAGGCCACCTCGTGCAGGTCGTGGACGTCGCAGTCGGAGTCGACCACCACGATCAGCTTGGTCAGCGACATCATGTGCGCGCCCCAGATCGCGTGCATGACCTTCTGGGCGTGCTTCGGGTACTTCTTGTCGATCGAGATGATCGCGCAGTTGTGGAAGCCGCCCGCCTCGGGCAGGTGGTAGTCCACGATGTCCGGCACGATGATCTTCAGCAGGGGGAGGAAGAACCGTTCGGTGGCACGGCCCAGCGGACCGTCCTCGGTCGGCGGCCGGCCCACCACGATGGACTGCAGCAGCGGCTTCTTCCGCATGGTCACGCAGTCGATGGTCAGGGCCGGGAAGGGCTCCTGCGGGGTGTAGAAACCGGTGTGGTCGCCGAACGGCCCCTCCGGCAGCATCTCCCCCGGCTCCAGCCAGCCCTCCAGCACCACCTCGGCGTTGGCCGGGACCTGGAGCGGCACCGTCTTGCAGTCCACCATCTCGATCCGGCGTCCGGCGACGAACCCGGCGAACAGGTACTCGTCGATCCCGCCCGGCAGCGGCGCGGTCGCCGAGTAGGTCACCGACGGCGGGCAGCCGAAGGCGATCGCGACCGGCAGCCGCTCTCCCCGGCGGGCGGCCACCTGGTAGTGGTTGCGGCTGTCCTTGTGGATCTGCCAGTGCATGCCGATGGTGCGCTTGTCGTGGCGCTGGAGGCGGTAGAGCCCGAGGTTGCGGACCCCGGTCTCCGGGTCCTTGGTGTGGGTCAGGCCCAGGTTGAAGAACGCGCCGCCGTCCTGGGGCCAGGTGAACAGCGCCGGAAGCTGCTCGAGGTCCACGTCGTCGCCGGTGAGCACGACCTCCTGCACGGGGCCGTCCTTCACCTTCTTCGGCGGCACGTGCGTCATGGTGCCCAGCTTCCCGAACGCCTCGCGGACACCCACGAAACCGTGCGGCAGCTCCGGCTTGAGCAGGCCGCCGATGGTCTCGCCGATCTCCTCGTACGACTTCAGGCCGAGCGCCTTCAGCAGGCGGCGGTCGGTGCCGAACACGTTCATCGCGAGGGGCATCGCGGAACCGCGCACGTTCTCGAAGAGCAGCGCCGGTCCGCCCGCCTTCTGGACCCGGTCGACGATCTCACCGATCTCCAGATGGGGGTCGACCTCGGCCGTCACCCGCTTCAGGTCTCCGTCGCGCTCCAGGGCCCGCAGGAAGGAGCGAAGATCGTCGTAAGCCATGCCCCCCAGTATCGCCGAGGGCCCCCCGGGCTCCGCGTCCGCCCCTCGGACGAAGCACCCGCCCAGCCGCTACCCTGGGTGACGTCACGGGTCGGCCTCCGCCGTCCCGCCGTCGTTGCCTGGGGGAACGCCCGTCATGCTGAGGATCCTGCCGCTGCTGCTGGTGCTGGCCCTGACCATCTACGCGTTCATCGACTGTCTGAACACCCCGGAGGAAGACGTCCGGGTACTGCCCAAGCCGGTGTGGGCCCTGGTGATCCTGCTGCTGGGCACGGCGCTGATCGGGCCGGTCGCGTGGCTGGTCGCGGGCAAGGTCCGCCACGGGGCGGGCGGCGCCGAAGGGCGTTCGCCGGGGATGGGGGGCGGCCGGCGCCGGCGGTTCGTCGCGCCGGACGACAACCCGGACTTCCTGAAGTCGCTGGGGGACGAGTCGCGCAAGAAGCGGGAGGAGCCGCAGGACCCGTCGGACGGTGACCCGCGCGACGGCAAGCGCGACGAGGACACCCCCGAGGCCTGATCCCCCGGCGCCCGGCGGAACCGCACCGCCCCTCGCCACAACTCCCGCCCCCGAGCGCGTGCCAGAGACCGAGGAGGAGCGACGCCGGTGTCCGGGACGCTCGAACTGCGGCTCCTCGCGACCTTCGAGAAGGTCGCGACCCGCCTCAGCTTCACCCGGGCCGCCGCCGACCTGTCGTACGCGCAGTCCACGGTGACCGCGCAGGTCCGCGCCCTGGAACAGGACCTCGGCGTCGAGCTCTTCGACCGCCTCGGCAGCCGCATCCGGCTCACCGAGGCCGGGGAGCGGCTGCTGCCCTACGCCCGCCGCCTGCTGGACCTCGCCGACGAGGCCCGCGCCGCCGCCGTCGCCCCCGGCGAACCCTCGGGTCAGCTCACCGTCGGCACCATCGAGTCCCTGACGTCCTACCGGCTGCCGCCGCTCTTCGAGCTGTTCCACCACCGCTACCCCGGCATCCGGCTCTCGCTGCGCACCACCGGCGGCGACGAGACCCTGGACGCGCTGCGCCGCGGCGCCTACGACCTCGGCTTCCTGATGGAGGCCCGGACCGAGCACGCCGGGCTGGAGTCGGTGGTGCTGCTGACCGAGCCGCTCGTCCTGGTCGCCGCGCCCGGCCACCCGCTGGCCGGACGGCCGCTCGCCACCGAAGAACTGCGCGGGGAGAGGCTGCTGGCGGTGGAGTCCGGCTGCGCGTTCCGCGACCTCTTCGAGGCCGAGCTGAACGCCGCCGCCCCGCGGCCGGTCTCGTTCCGGGAGTTCGGCACCGTGGAGGCGACCCGGCGCGCCGCGGCGACCGCCCTGGGGATCGCGCTGCTCCCCGAGGTCACGGTCGCCGACCTGCTGGCCGCCGGGACGCTTCAACGCCTCGACTGGCGACCTCCGTTCACTCTCCACTCGCAACTGGCGTGGCGCTCCGGGAAGCAACTGACGCCGGCGGCGCGTCTGTTCGTGGAGCGGACCCGGCAACTACTGCGGGAGCAGCGGGCTTCCGAAGGGTGACCCGCAGGCTCGCCCAGACGATCAGCGGCAGCCCCAGGGCCTGCAGCGGGCCCATGTGGTGCCCGTAGACCACCCAGTCCGTCAGCATCGCCACCGCCGGGTAGACGAAGGCCAGCACCGCGATCTTCTGCGTGGAGAGCTTGGCGTAGGCGGCGTACATCAGCACGTACATCACGCCGGTATGGAAGACCCCCAGCGCCACCAGCCAGCCCCAGGAGCCGGCCCCCGCGCCGCTCATCGCGCCCAGGTCGGCGAAGGGCAGCAGCAGCGGGATGCCCACGAGGACATGCACCAGCGCGATCAGGTGCGGGCGCACCCCGTTCACCCGCTTGACCACCAGCGTGGCCAGTCCGTACAGCACGGCCGCGCCCAGCGCCTGGCCGATGCCCAGCAGGTACTCGCCGCCGCCCCCGGCCAGGTCGGACGGCCGCACCCCCGAGACCAGGACCAGGCCGACGAAGGCCACGCCCACCCAGCCGAGGGTCGCGGCGGTCAGCCGCTCCCGGAAGAGCAGGGCGCCGAACACCACCACGAAGAACGGCTGCATGTGGTACACGACCGAGGCCACCGAGATCGAGGTGTTGCCGTACGCCTCGAAGAGCAGGATCCAGTTCCCGACGATGAACAGCCCCGCCAGCACGGTCAGGGCCAGGCTCCGCCGGGTGAACCCGTGTCCCCGCGTCCAACCGCGGGCCGCGACGTAGACGCCGAGCGCCAGCGCGCCGAACAGCACCCGGAAGAACACCACGTTGAGCGAGGAGGCCCCCGACTCGACCACGAACACGCCGATCGTCCCGGACAGCACCATGGCGGCGGTGAGCTGGGCGATCCCCTTCGTCTCTGTTGTCATGCCGACGAAGCTACGGCCCGGGCGTCACGCAGGGCCACGGCGCACCCCGCCGGGATGCCGATGGGGCCATCGGCCGAGCCGATGACCCCAGGTGGGAGCGGGTTTCCGTCACCCCACAGGAGCTGCCGCAGGCGGGAGTTACCGCAGGCGGGAGGAGGACAGGATCGAGAAGAGGTGCGCCGGGACCATCACCCAGGTCACCGCGGCCAGCACCACCAGCGCGATCCGCGTGGCGTCCAGGGAGCCGAGGGCGGCGTCCACGACGGCGGTGGCCAGGAGGACCAGCGAGGCCTCGATGCCGTTGGTCAGCCGGTGGATCTTGAACGCGGCGGCCACCTTGCGGAGCGTGGCGACGCCCTCGGAGCGCGGCCGGGTCGACTCGTCGTCGGCCACGGTGAGTCCGCGGCGGGCGCGGGCGACGTCCACCAGGTCGGTGGAGGCCTTCAGCAGGACGACGCCCATCGCGGTGAACAGGCCCAGCGCGACCCAGCCGTCGAAGCCGCCGCCCTCGCCCCAGCCGGCGGCCCGGAAGCCGGCGCCGGCCAGCAGCGCGGCGTCGGCCAGGTACGCGCCGAGGCGGTCGACGTAGATGCCGGCCGCGCTGTTCTGGCCCTTCCAGCGCGCGACCTCGCCGTCGACGCAGTCGAAGAGCAGGAACAGCTGGAAGAGCACGGCGGCCAGCACCGCGCCGGTGAGTCCGGGGATCAGCAGGGCCGCGCCGGCGGCGACACCGCACACGACCATCGTCCAGGTCAGCGCGTCCGGGGTGACCGGCGTCCGCACCAGCTGGCGCGTCACCCGCAGGGAGATCCGCCGCATGTACAGCCGGCCGGCCCAGTGCTCGCCGTTGCGGCTGGCCAGCTTGGCCTGCGGCTGGCAGACCTCCCGCAGCTCCTCCAGGACCGGGGCAGCAGCCACCATCTTCACTTGTTCCTTCCACCGACGGGCTGAGAGACGGCCAGGGTAGAGGAGGCCCCCGGACAGCACGGAGCCGCCCCCTCGGCGGGGGCGGCTCCAGGCGTTCCGGGGGGCCGCGTCACTCGACGCCGGCGTAGGAGTGCTTGCCGGAGACGAAGATGTTGACGCCGTAGTAGTTGAACAGCCAGCAGCCGAAGGCGATCAGCGCCAGGTAGGCGGCCTTGCGGCCCTTCCAGCCGGCGGTGGCCCGGGCGTGCAGGTAGCAGGCGTAGGCGATCCAAGTGATGAACGACCAGGTCTCCTTGGGGTCCCAGCCCCAGTAGCGGCCCCAGGCGTCGCCCGCCCAGATGGCGCCCGCGATGATCGTGAACGTCCACAGCGGGAAGACCGCGGCGTTGACCCGGTAGGCGAACTTGTCCAGCGAGGCGGCGGCGGGCAGCCGCTCCAGGACCGAGGTGGCGAACCGGCCCGGCTTGCCGCCGGCGGCCAGCTTGTTCTCGTAGGAGTCGCGGAACAGGTAGAGGATCGTGGAGACCGCCGCCACGTAGAACACCGCGCCGCAGAGGATGGCGGTGGAGACGTGGATGTACAGCCAGTACGAGTGGAGCGCCGGGACGAGCTGGTCGCTCTCGGTGTACAGCACGGTGACCGCGAGGCCGAGGTCCAGCAGGACCACCGTGATCAGCGGCAGGCCCATCCAGCGCACGTTCTTGCGGAAGGCCAGCAGGGCCAGGTAGACGCCGACGGCCACCGTGGTGAAGGTGATGTTGAACTCGTACATGTTGCCCCACGGCGCCCGCTGCACCGACAGCGCGCGGGTGAGCACGCCGCCGAAGGCGAGCAGGAAGCCGAGGACGGTCAGCGAGACCGCGATCCGGCCGTAGAGGTCGCCCTTCTCGTCACCGCCGTGGGCGCCGGGGCCGTCCGGGACGTCGGCGCGCGAGGAGGCCGAAGAGCGGACGACGACCTCGGGCCGCTCCATCACGGCCGTGCCGCCGGCCTTCTTCACCGTCACCGCGGGAGCGGACGGGGCGGCCGGGGCGGCCTGGTCGCCCGCCGTCAGCGCGGCGGCCGTGCGGGCCACCTTGCTGCGGCTGCCGAAGATCCACTCGAAGATGTAGGCGAAGAAGGCCAGGGTGTACACGGCCATCGCGGAGTAGATCAGCAGATTGCTGATCTCCGCGAGACTCTCGTTGGTACTGGCGGCGAGCGTCGTCACTTGTCAGCCCCTTCAGGGGAAGGTACGGGGGATTCTTCGGAGTCGGAGTCGGAGTCGGAGTCGGCGGCGGCCCCGGAGACGGGGTCGGAGTCGGCGGCGGACGGGGCGGTGGGCGCCCGGTCGTGCACCAGGCCGACCAGCTCGCCGAGCTCCTGCGGCAGCCGCGCCGACTCGCTGCGGCCCAGCCCGGCCATCTCGACGACGGTCCCGCCCCCGCCGGCGGGGACGGCGCGCACCCACACGCGGCGGCGCTGGATGAACAGGGACCCGGAGAGACCGGCGATGGCGACGACGGCGCCGCCCAGCGCCCAGCCGCCGGCGGGCTGCTGCACCACCTGGAAGTTCGCCCACTCCTTGATCTCCTTCTCGAAGGTGATCGAGCCGGCGCCGCCGGGCAGCTCCATGGTCTCGCCGGGCAGCAGCATCTTCCGGACGATGTCGCCGTTCTCGTCCTTGAACTGCTTCAGCTTCCGGTCGTCGAGCTGGTACACGTTCTGCGGGATGCCCGAGTCCACGCCCAGGCTGCCGTGGAAGCCGGCGACCGCGAGGACCGGGTACTCCAGCGCCGGGAACTGGGAGAACATCGTCCCCTTGCCCTGACCGGCGAAGGTCGGCACGAAGACCGTGGAGAAGCCGAGCTGCTCCTCCTCGCCCTTCGGGTTGCGGTAGCCGTCCAGCACCTTCACCGCGCCCTGCGAGGTGATGTTCTGGTCGATCGGCAGCATCGGCACCGGCTGGGAGTAGACGACCTCGCCCTTGCCGTCCCGCACCGTCACCACCGGCGCGTAGCCGTGGCTGGTCAGGTACACCTTGGAGCCGCCGATCTCCAGCGGCTTGTTGACCTCGACGACCTTCTTCTTCTCGGCCCCGTCGACGCCCTCGCGGTAGGTGAGCTCGGCCTCGTACGTCCGCGGGGTGCCGCGGTTGGGGCCGGAGGTGGCGTAGGTGGCGCGGAAGTCGTCCAGGTCGAAGCTGAACGGCTCCAGGTCGTCGTAGGAGAAGAGGCTCCCGTAGCGGAGGTCGTCGTACTGCACGGGCGTGTTGGCGAAGCCGTCGCCCTCGACGATCAGCTTGTTGCCCTCGGACTTGAACAGCTCGCCCCAGCCGAAGGCGATCAGCATCACGATCAGCGCCAGGTGGAAGGCGAGGTTGCCGAGTTCGCGCAGGTAGCCCTTCTCCGCGGCCACCGCGTCACCCACCGCCTCGACGCGGAACCGGCGGCCCTTGAGCACGCCGAAGGCCGCCTGGCGCACCTTCTCGGGCGCCTCGTCGGTGCGCCAGGTGGTGTACGCCGGCATCCGGTCCAGCCGCCGCGGCGCGCCCGGCGGCCGTCCGCGGAGCTGGCCCACGAACTGCCAGGTGCGCGGGACGATGCAGCCGATCAGCGAGACGAACAGCAGGATGTACACCGCGGAGAACCACACCGAGCTGTACACGTCGAACATGCCCAGCGCGTCGTAGACCGGCGACAGCGTGGTGTGCTCCTCGCGGAACTGCTCGACCTTCATCGGGTCGACGCCGTTCTGCGGGATCAGCGAGCCGGGCACGGCGGCCAGCGAGAGCAGCAGGAGCAGCAGCAGCGCCGTCCGCATGGAGGTGAGCTGGCGCCAGAACCAGCGGACCCAGCCGGTGACCTCCCGGCCGGTCCAGGTGATCCACCCCCACGGTCCGGGGGCGCGGCGGCCGCCGAAGGAGCCCGGCATCGCGGTCGACGCGGCGTCCTCCACCGGCGCGGTGGACAGCCGGGTCTGCGACTCGGTGTCGCCCGCCTCGCCGGCCGGTTCGGTGGTCGTGGTGTCGCTCATGGATCAGATCCCCGGTGTGAAGCCGTTGGCCCAGCCCTGCATGTGCTGCACGAGCAGGTCCCAGACACCGGTGAGCAGGAGCACACCGGTCACGATCATCATGGTGCCGCCGACGCGGAGCACCCAGACGTAGTGCCGCTTGACCCAGCCGAAGGCGCCCAGCGCCTTGCGGAAGGCGACGGCGGCCAGCACGAACGGCAGGCCCAGACCGACGCAGTAGGCCACGGTCAGGATCGCCCCGCGCCCGGCGCTGGCCTGGTCGCTGGAGAGCGCCAGCACGGACGTCAGCGTGGGCCCGATGCAGGGCGTCCAGCCGATGCCGAAGAGCGCGCCGAGCAGCGGCGCGCCCGCGAGGCCGGCGGCGGGCTTGCGGTGGAAGCGGAACTCGCGCTGGGTCAGCCAGGGCATCAGCCCCATGAAGAAGACGCCCAGCGCGATCATCAGCACGCCGAGCACCTTGGACAGCACGCCGCTGTACTCCTGCAGCGTCTGCCCGAAGTAGCCGAACAGCGCGCCCGTGGAGACGAAGACGACGGTGAAGCCGAGGACGAAGAGCGAGGCGCCGGCCGCCATCCGACCGCGCCGGGCCTCCGCCAGGTCGGTGCCGGTGACGCCGGTGACGTAGGAGAGGTAGCCGGGCACCAGCGGCAGCACGCACGGCGAGAAGAAGGAGACGAGTCCGCCGAGCACCGCGATCGGCAGGGCCAGCAGCAGGGCCCCGCTCATCACGGTGCCGGTCACGTCCAGGGCGAGGAGCGTCACGTCACTTCTCCGCCAGCACCGGGTCGAGCATCTCGCGCAGCTTCTCCTCGCTCTGCGCCCCGAGACCACGCGCCGCGACCCGGCCGTCCCGGTCGATGATCAGCGTGGTGGGGACGGCCTGCGGGTTGAGCGTGCCCTTGTCGAAGCGGAGCAGCAGCCGGCCCGTCGGGTCGTACAGGCTCGGATACGTGACCCCCTCCTCCTTCTCGAAGGCGAGGGCGGGCTGGACGGCGGCGTCGCGGGTGTTGATGCCCACGAACTGGACGCCCTGGTCCTTGGTCTCCTCGGAGACCTTCACGAAGTGCTTGGCCTCGGCGCGGCACGGGGCGCACCAGGAGCCCCACACGTTGAGGACGAGCACCTTGCCCTTGTAGTCGGCCGTGTCGAGCTGTCCGCCGTCCAGCGTCTTGCCCTGCAGCCGGGGAGCGGGCCCGCGCTCGCCCTTGGCGACGGTGGCGATGCCGCTCTCACTGGTGACGAAGTTGGTGCCGCTGCCCGAGGCGGGGCCGCCGCCGTCACTGTCCGAGCCGCACGCCGACAGCAGCAGCGCGGCGGCAGCGGTGGCTGCGGCGAGCCCGGTGCGGCGGTGGCGGCGGTGCTCACGACGCTTGTGGCCAGTCATGTGAAAAGTTTCGCATGTCCGTTCCGGGGATCTTGGGGACCCCCCTCGGCCCCGCGAACCCCCACTTCAGCGGGGGTTCGCGGGCTTGCTCCGCCGGTCGGTCTCAGGCGCCGAACGCCTTCTGGCCGCCCTTCACCGGCTTGGCGCCGGCCAGCAGGTGGGCGGGCACCAGATCGCGGGCCGGCTCGCTGTAGCCGACGGCCACGATCCGGTCGTCCTCGTAGGTGAAGGAGGTCAGCGAGGCCAGGGTGCACTCCCGGCGCCGCGGGTCGTGCCACAGCCGGCGGCCCTCGATCGCGGACCGCACGATCCAGATCGGCAGCTGGTGGCTGACCAGGACCGCCTCGTGGCCGCGGGCGGCCGCGGCGGCGGCGTCCAGCGCCGCCCGCATGCGCGCGACCTGCGCGGCGTAGGGCTCGCCCCAGGACGGCTTGAACGGGTTGAACAGGTGCTTCCAGTTGCCCGGCCGCTTCAGCGCGCCGTCGCCGACCCCGAAGGTCTTGCCCTGGAAGACGTTCTCCGCCTCGATCAGCCGCTCGTCGGTGTCCAGCTCCAGCCCGTGCGTCTTGGCGACGGGCGCGGCCGTCTCCTGCGCCCGCTCCAGCGGGGAGGCGCAGACGTAGGTGATGTCACGGTGCGCCAGGTGCTCGGCGACCCGGTCGGCCATCTTCCGGCCGAGCTCGGACAGGTGGTAGCCGGGCAGCCGGCCGTAGAGCAGCCCGGTGGGGTTCTCCACCTCGCCGTGGCGCATCAGGTGGACGACGGTGACGTCCTTGGCGGAGCCGGTGGACGCGCTCATGCCGTGGCCTTCGCGGCGGCGCGGGCGGCGGCGGGCAGCGCGGCGGCGACCCGCTCGAGGGCGGCGTCGTCGTGGGCCGTGGACAGGAACCAGCTCTCGAAGGCGGACGGCGGCAGGTAGACGCCGCTCGCCAGCATCGAGTGGAAGAAGGCGGTGAAGCGGAACGCCTCGGCGGCCTTGGCGTCCTCGTAGTCGCGCACCGGCCGGTCGGTGAAGAACACCGAGAACATGTTGGAGGCGCTCTGCACGGTGTGCGCGACGCCCTCCTTGGTCAGGGCCTCGGTGACCATCGCCCTCAGGCGCTCCGAGGTGGCGTTCAGCTTCTCGTAGGCGGCGTCGTCGAGGAGCCGCAGCTGGGCCAGGCCCGCGGCGGTCGCGACGGGGTTACCGGAGAGGGTGCCCGCCTGGTAGACCGGGCCGGCCGGGGCGAGGTGCGCCATCACGTCGGCGCGGCCGCCGAACGCCGCGGCGGGGAAGCCGCCGCCCATCACCTTGCCGAAGGTCATCAGGTCCGGGACCACGCCGTCGACGCCGAACCAGCCGGCCTTCGAGGTGCGGAAACCGGTCATCACCTCGTCGGAGACGTACAGCGCGCCGTTCTCGGCGCACAGGTCCTTCAGGCCCTGGTTGAAGCCGGGCAGCGGCGGGACCACGCCCATGTTGCCGGGCGAGGCCTCGGTGATCACACAGGCGATCTCGCCCGGGTGCGCCGCGAAGGCGGCGCGCACGGCGTCGAGGTCGTTGTAGGGCAGCACGATGGTGTCGCCGGCCTGCGCGCCGGTGACACCGGGGGTGTCCGGCAGCGCGAAGGTGGCGAGGCCCGAACCGGCCGCGGCCAGCAGCGAGTCGACGTGGCCGTGGTAGCAGCCGGCGAACTTCACGACCTTGGAGCGGCGGGTGAACCCGCGGGCCAGGCGGATCGCGGACATGGTGGCCTCGGTGCCGCTGGAGACCAGGCGGACCTGCTCCAGCGGGGCGATGCGCGCCACCATCTCCTCGGCCAGCGCGACCTCACCCTCGCCGGGCGTACCGAACGAGGTGCCGCGGGACACGGCCTCCTGGACGGCGGCGATCACCTCGGGGTGGGAGTGGCCCAGGATCATCGGGCCCCACGAGCAGACGAGGTCCACGTACTCGCGGCCGTCGGCGTCGGTGAGGTAGGGGCCGCTGCCGGAGACCATGAAGCGGGGCGTGCCGCCCACGGCGCGGAAGGCGCGCACCGGCGAGTTCACACCTCCGGGCGTCACGGCTGCCGCTCGGTCGAACAGCGCCTGCGAGGCAGGGGCTTCGTAGGGGTAGGACGGAACGGTCATGGCCTGCGGCTTCTCCGGATCTCCGACTGCGGTTACGGGGGACTCCCTCAGGGTAGGCCAGCCGTCGTGACCCGACCCCGGGGCACGGGGGTGGGCCGGTGAGCCGGCCCCCGCGAGCGCGCCGATCGCGTCCGGAGATAACGGAGCGTGTCCTCCGCCCATCTGCGAGACTGTGACGTGAACCCCGTGCGCGTTCCTCCCACCGGGTCTTCTCCTGTGTACGTTTCGTGGGACGGCCGCGGGGGAGGTCACTGACACGATGAACGGGTGATCGGGTTGCGCGGCGGGGGCGACGCGTCCTAGAACAGCAGTCGGGTGGAGATATGCATCGCGGTGGCGGACTGGGCGAGGGGACTGGAGACCTGGGTCCTCGGCGTTCCCGTCGGGGCAGGCACCGGCGCGAGGCGGAGGAGTCGACGGAAGCGGCCGAGGCCGCGGCCCGCCGGGCGGGCGCGCACAGTGACGGCGCCGAGAAGCCGGCGGGACCCGTGGCGAGGAGCAGCCGGTTGGGCGTGACGTACAAGTACTTCGGCGCGCCGAGCGGCGCGGCGGCCGCCCGCGTCCCGGAAACCATGCGCCCGGAGGAGCTCGGCGGCGACGAGCTCGGCATGGGGGGCCTCTTCACCCGCATCAAGCCCGAGACGGTGGCGGCGATGGTCCTCACCGGCATCGAGGGCGTCCCGCTGCACAAGGTGCCGCCGCTGGAGCTGGTCGTGCTGCGCCCGCAGTACGCCGTGGTCAAGCTGCCCATGACCACCGTGGACCCGCTGCGGGGCATAGGCGAGGAGGCGGTGGGCGCGGCGGCGTTCATCTGGTCCACGGTCCCCGACCGCGGCGGCCCCCGCGACGCGTTCAACGTCTACCAACTGCTCCACGAGTGGCAGGACTTCAGCCACCGCCTCCACGAGGCGGGCCACCAGCCGTACTGCCTCGTCTGGCCCTGACCCCGCCCCGCCGCGGGGAACCGCGGGCCGGAGCCGGTCGGACGTGAGGAGGGGCGCGCAGGGCCCGAAGGCCGTGCGCGCCCCTTTCGCGTCGGCGCGGGTCAGCCCTGCGCGTCGGCCTTCCTGCGGCGGACGGCGAGAACGGCGCCGGCGCCCAGCACGACGGCGGCCGCACCCGCGGCGCCCGTCATCGGGAGGGCCGAGTCGCTGCCGGTGTCGGCGAGGGTGCCGGTGATCCGCTGGGCGCCGCCCTGCGGCTGGGTCCGGTCGTTCTTGTCGGCCGGGTTCGGCTTGTCACCGGTCGTCGGGGCCGGCTTCGGGTCCTTCGGCGGCGTGGTGCCGGCCGCGAGGACCGTGAACTCGTAGACGTCGCCGTTGAAGTAGCAGGTGGCGTTGTCGCCCTCGTACACCGCGGAGGTGAAGGCGATGGACTCGCCGGCGGGGGCCTTGGCGCTCACCCGGATGCGGAGTTCGGCGGTGATGCTGGCGCCGGCCGGGACGTCCGTGAGGTAGCCGGTGAAGCTGCCGGTGAAGCCGTGGCCGAGCTGGAACTCGTCCGTCCAGCGGTCCTCGATCTTGAACTGGATCTCGGCCAGGCCCTCGGCCAGACCCTCGTTGGCGTCGTACTCGACACCCAGGTCGACCCAGAGCTTGTCGAGCTCCTTGCCGGTGTCGTTGGTGACGGTCAGGGAGAAGTCGTCCCAGCCGGAGCCGGCGACGATCTTGTTCGGGAGGCCGGAGACCCGGGTCTTCAGGCCCTCGTCGATCTCGCCGTCCTCGCAGGCCGGGTACTCGTCGATCGGGGCCTCCTCGACGGGGTTCTCGTCCTCGCCCGGCTTCTCGTCGTCGCCCTGGTCCTCACCGTCCTGGTCCTCGTCCTGGTCCTCGCCCTCGTCCTGGTCCTCGTCCTGGTCCGGGGTCTCCGGGTCGTCGCCGGGGTTCTCGGCGTCGTCCTCCGGCGTGGTGTCGCCCGGCGTGGTGTCGCCCGGCGTGTTGTCGTCCGCGGGGTCGCCGCCCTCCGGCGTCTCCGGCGTCTCCGGCGTCTCCGGCGTGGTGTCGCCGCCGCCCTCGCCGCCGGCGGCCGGGTCCTCGGTCCCGCCGGGGCCGGTGGTGCCCTCGCCGGTGTCGCCGTCGGTCTGCGTCTGGGCGGGCGGAGCGGTGTCCTCGGCGAACGCCACCGGCGCCGACAGCAGGGTCAGCGGGGCGACGACGGCCGTGGCCGCAGCGACGGCCATGGCACGGCGGAGCTTCATGTGTACCTCTTGGGGGTCGTGGAGGACCACGCGGCCGGCACCCGGACGTGGCCAGTGTTACGGGTGGTGTGACCGGCTTGTCCGACGAAAGGTTGTACGACCCCTCACACCTTTTTCACCTGGTGCAGTTCCGCCCACTCCCCCGCCGCCTCCCGGACCTCCCGCCGGCCCTGCGCGGCGGCCCGGACCCGCAGGGCGACGGCGCCCGCCGCCCCCGCCGCGCCGATCACCAGCGGGCCCGGACCCCCGGCCGGGAGGACCACGGCGGTGAGCGCCACCGTGGTCCACGCCACCAGGCAGGCGGCCGCCGCGCTGCGGCGGGAACGGGGGCGGTCGGCCGCCCCCGCCCTCAGTTCCAGCAGGGCGGGCACGTACCAGACGTGTCCGGCGAGCGCGACGGCCGCGACGCCCAGGGCGAGCACTCCGGAGGCCATCTCACCTCACCGCCTCGATCTCGCGGTCGCCGATGCCGGGGTGGTGCAGGTCGAACGCCGGCGACTCGGAGCGGATCCGCGGCAGCCGCGTGAAGTTGTGCCGCGGCGGCGGGCAGGAGGTGGCCCACTCCAGCGAGCGCCCCCAGCCCCACGGGTCGTCCACACCGACCGGCCGGCCGTACTTCGCGGTCTTCCACACGTTGTAGAAGAACGGCAGCAGCGACAGGCCGAGCAGGAAGGACCCGACCGTGGACACCGTGTTGAGGGCGGTGAACCCGTCGGCGGCCAGGTAGTCGGCGTACCGGCGGGGCATGCCCTCGGCGCCGAGCCAGTGCTGGACGAGGAAGGTGAGGTTGAAGCCCGCCGTCAGCGTCCAGAAGGTGATCCTGCCGAGCCGTTCGTCGAGCATCTTGCCGGTGAACTTGGGCCACCAGAAGTGGAAGCCGGCGAACATCGCGTACACCACCGTGCCGAAGAGCGTGTAGTGGAAGTGCGCGACCACGAAGTACGAGTCGGAGACGTGGAAGTCCAGCACCGGCGAGGCCAGGACGACGCCGGTGAGGCCGCCGAAGAGGAAGGTCACCAGGAAGCCGACCGCCCACAGCATCGGCGTCTCGAAGGAGAGCGAGCCCCGCCACATGGTGCCGATCCAGTTGAAGAACTTCACACCGGTCGGCACCGCGATCAGCATCGTCATGAAGGCGAAGAAGGGCAGCAGCACCCCGCCGGTGACGTACATGTGGTGCGCCCACACGGTGACCGAGAGGCCGGCGATCGCGACCGTGGCGCCCACCAGGCCCATGTAGCCGAACATCGGCTTGCGGGAGAAGACCGGGATCACCTCCGAGACGATCCCGAAGAAGGGCAGCGCCAGGACGTAGACCTCCGGGTGGCCGAAGAACCAGAACAGGTGCTGCCAGAGCAGCGCGCCCCCGTTGGCCGCGTCGAAGATGTGCGACCCGAACTTCCGGTCCGCCTCCAGGGCGAAGAGGGCCGCCGCCAGCACCGGGAACACCAGCAGGATCAGCACGCCGGTGAGCAGCACGTTCCAGGTGAAGATCGGCATCCGGAACATGGTCATGCCGGGGGCGCGCATGCAGATGATCGTGGTGATGAAGTTGACGGCGCCCAGGATCGAGCCGAAGCCGGACAGGGCCACACCCATGATCCACAGGTCGGAGCCGATGCCCGGGGAGTAGAGCTCCGAGGAGAGCGGCGCGTAGAGGAACCAGCCGAAGCTGGCGGCGCCCTGCGGGGTGAGGAAGCCGAACGCCGCGATCAGCGAGCCGAACAGGAACAGCCAGAAGGACAGCATGTTCAGCCGGGGGAAGGCGACGTCCGGCGCGCCTATCTGCAGCGGCATGATCCAGTTGGCGAAGCCGGTGAACAGCGGCATGGCGAACATCAGCAGCATGATCGAGCCGTGCATGGTGAACGCCTGGTTGAACTGCTCGTTGGAGAGGATCTGGGTGCCGGGCCGGGCGAGTTCGGCGCGCATCACCAGGGCCAGCACACCGCCGACGACGAAGAAGGCCAGCGCGCTGACCAGGTACATCGTGCCGATCTTCTTGTGGTCGGTGGTGGTCAGCCACTCGACCCAGTTCGGCCGCCGGGCGGTGGCCCGGGCGGGGCCGGGGGCCGGCGGTGGTCCGGCGGCGGCCTTCCGCTCGTCCGTCTGTGCTGGCTGTGCGGTGTCCACCGGGTCGTCCTCCCGAAGAGCTGGTGCGTCCGGCGGAACCGGGAAGCCGCTCCTCCGGGGGAGAGGACCGTGCCGGCCTCCCCGGTCCGCCGCCGCTCATGCTCCTGCTCGGGGAACGTCCGCCCCCAGGGCCCTGGGACCCGTCGCCGCACAGCGAAAGTCCCTGGTGGCCCGGGTCCCAGGTCCCGGACCGCCAGGGACTTCGGTCCCCGCGCGGCTACAGCGCCGGCGCCGGCTGCTCGTCGGTGGTCTTCGGCGACTCGGCGTCGTCGGACACCGGGACCTTGACCCAGACCGCCGGCGAGGGCACGCCGCGCCCGTCGACGGCGGTGAGCATGTACCAGCCGGGCGGCACCAGCGACGGGTCCTCGGGCAGCGTCACCTTCACCCGGTCCCGCTCCTTGGTGAACTTCAGCGCGATCGACCGCTGTTCGACGTTGGTGACGTGGGTGAAGGAGCCCGGCCGGATCAGCCGCATCCGCTCGATCCGCCGCGCGTCGGGGCTGGCGTAGGTGGTCGACGCGCCGAGTTCCACCGTGCGCCGGGGGTCGCCGCCCAGCCGGGGGCGCCGCCCGTCCTGGTGCAGGTAGGGCGGGGTGTAGATCTCCAGCCGCTGCTCGAAGACGCCCGGCTTGGAGTCGGCCTTGTCGGAGAAGAGCGAGTCCGAGCCGAACGTCATGACCCGGCCGTCCGGCAGCAGCAGGCCGCCGGAGTGGTAGTTGCGGCCCACCAGCGGCTCCGCGGCCTCGGTGAACCGGTTCTCGGCCGGGTGGTAGAGCGAGGCCTTCAGCACGTTGCTGTCGCCCTTGCCCCGGTAGTCGCCGGAGCCGTTGGTGACCAGCACGGTGTCGTCCGGCAGGATCACCGCGGAGGGGTAGCGGGCCTTGGCGTACAGGTCGGGGCCGGCCACGAACCGTGGGTCGTCGGCCGTGAGGTCCACCAGCCCGGTGCGCGCGGTCGACCTCGGGCTCTCGCCCACTCCCCCGCCGCCCATCACCATGTAGCGCTGCCGCTGGGCGGGCGGCAGCAGCACCGACATCGAGGTCTCCGTGATCGTCGGGTCCTTCAGCCCCGGCACCTCGGTGAACGCCCCGCTGTCCAGGTCCCACAGGCCCGGGACGCGGCCCTTGTCGGCCGGTCCGTACCCGGCGTTCGAGCCGGTGTAGAAGATCTTTCCGCTTCCGGCCAGGAAGAGCGCGGGGTAGGTCGGGAAGAACCGCGACTTGGGGAGGAACTCCCAGTCCTTCTTCCTGGGGTCGTAGACCTCGTTCTTGCCCGGGACCACCTGCCCGATCTCGTCCAGCCCGGAGACGGAGAGGACCTTGCCGTCCTCCAGCGTGGTCAGCGTCGGGTACCAGCGGGCCTCGTGCATCGGGTCGACCTTGATGTACTTCTCGGCGACCGGGTCGAACTCGTAGGCGTCCTTGATCCCCTGGAAGTCCTTCTTGTCGAAGGAGAGCTTCTGGGCGATGCCGTAGACGTTCCGCTTCTCCTTGCCCTTGAGGCCCTTGATCCGGTACTGGTCCTGGGCCCCGGTCTGGTGGCGGGGCCCGTCCTGGGTCGCCTCCACGTAGACCCGCGCGGAGGAGGCGGTGACGGTCACCTTGCCGGTGTCCGGGTCCACCTCCTTCTCGGCGCGCGGCACGACGACGCCGGACTGCGAGGTGAAGGTCTTGCCGCTCTCCTTGCCGGTGAAGAGGGTGCCCTCGGGGAGCGTCTTGGGCTTGTCGGGGTTCTCGTTGTAGACGATCATCAGGCCGCCGGCCCGCTTGACGTCGCCCTTCAGCGTCTCGTACCGCTGGGTCCCCCCGGCGACCAGCAGGTTGCCGCCGGGAAGCTGGGCGTGGCCCGCGCAGAACAGGTCGGTGGGCGTCTCGACGTTCTTGAAGGTGTTCTTGACGGGGTCCCACACCACGGTGCGGAAGGTCTTGGCGTCGAACATCTTGGCGTTGTTGCCGGACCCGGCGATCAGCAGCACCTTGCCGGTGTGCAGCAGCGCGGCGTGGATGGTGTTGATCCGGAACTGCCGCGGGACGTCCACGACCCGCCAGTGGCCGCGGTCCGCCTTGTACGACGGTTGTTCGATCAGATAGGCGTGGTAGGTGCGGGACGTGAAGTCGTAGACGGCGGGGGCGTTGAGACCGGCCAGGACCAGCACTCCCGCGGCGCCGAGAACGGTCCGGCGGATCCGCGGACGACGGTTCGTTTCTGCCATGTGGATGACTTCCGGAAAGGTTGGGCTGACGTTGGCTGATCCCCACCCCCGCGCACACCATCTGATGGCTCATCAGATGTTGAGCTGCTGTGAGGATCGTAGGAACATCCGCTTCTCACTCTCGGCAGCGAAACGCCACGGAGCGTCACGGGGCCCGTTCGGCGGTGTGGTCGGGGACGGACGCGAGAAGGCCCGGGCGGCGGGCGCGGGCGCGGAGTGGGGAGGGTGGCCGTCCGGGCCGACGGGGGCGGCGACGCGGCCGCCGTGCGGCACAACGAGACTT